>NZ_JBFUJO010000006.1:0-231644 GCF_056401355.1 Polaromonas sp. P4_F4
CGCGTTCAGGGCAGATCCGCGTTCAGGGCAGATCCCCGGGCCGATGGTTGCTTCGATGCTTTCTTCTGCCATCATCACTTCATGCGCATCAACATGAACACCATCCTCGATTCCAACTAACCGGGCAAAGTGTTTCCTATGTCTCCGAACACCTGTTTCCCATGTCTCCTGTCCATACACTTCGCCAAAGAAACCTAAGGAAAAGAAAGGCGACCCGCAGTCTGGGTCCCTGCGCTTCGCTACGGGCAACCTGCGCTGCTCGACTCCGGCGGGGGTCCGCAGAACTCGCCTTCGGCTCAAACAACTGCGGCCCTGATCCCGCCTCCATCTGCGCTGCTCGGCCCAGCCACACGGGTGGGGAGCAGACAGCAATACCGAATACACAAAGAAAATACCAAGACCAACAAGGACACGCCATGGCGTGTCCTTGTGGCGTTCGGATTCCAGTATTTGGTATTGGGCTGTTTGCCATAAATCCCTTCTGTCTGCGCCGAGGAGCGCAGGGCCAGGCGGATCAGGGATCGCGATTGTCTGAGCGCAGCGAGTTGAGCGAGACCCCGCCTGGACCGAGCACCGCAGGTTGCCCCGTAGCGCAGCGCAGGGGACGCAGACAGCAGGGTCGCCTTTTCTTTGCTTACGTTCTTTTGGCGAAGCAAAAGAAAGTGAGTAGCCGCCGGGCTACCCCCGGCCAGCAACCCTCAGCAGAGAACCCAAAAACCCAGCGGCAAAGACCATACCTGATCAGCGGCTCGGGCAGCCAGCAGGAGCAGCAATGCTGACCCGCCTCAACACCCTCCCCCGCGAAGCCCGCGACACACTGTTCCTGCTGCTCGTCATCGCCTGGGTGCTGCTGCCGCAAGTGGGCAAGCTGCCACTGTGGTGCAGCGCGCTGACGGGCGCCGTGCTGCTCTGGCGCGGCTGGCTGGCGCTGCAGTCTAGGCCGCTGCCGGGTAAATGGTGGCTGATCAGCCTGCTGGCCCTGACCATTACCGCCACACTGATGACGCACCGTACCCTGCTGGGACGGGACGCAGGCGTCACCATGCTGGTCGTGTTGCTGACGCTAAAAACCCTGGAACTGCGGGCGCGGCGCGATGCGTTTGTGGTGTTCTTCCTCGGCTTTTTCTGCATGCTGAGCAACTTCTTTTACTCGCAATCGCTGCTCACCGCATCCAGCATGTTGCTGGGGCTGCTGGGCCTGCTGACGGTGCTCGTCAACGCCCATTTGCCGGTCGGCAAACCGCCGCTGCTGCTGGCCGCGCGGACCGCCGGTGGGATGGCACTGCTCGGCGCTCCCATCATGGTGGTGCTGTTTCTGCTGTTTCCGCGGCTGGCCCCCCTGTGGGGCGTGCCCAGCGATGCCATGGCTGGCCGCAGCGGCCTGAGCGCGAGCATGGAGGTGGGCAACATCGCCACCCTGGCGCTTGACGACAGCGTGGCCATGCGCATCCGGTTTGAAGGCCGCCCGCCGCCCCAGCAGGATTTGTATTTTCGCGGCCCCGTGATGTCCAGCTTTGATGGCCGCGAGTGGCGGCCGCCGCTGTTCAGCTTCTCCCCGCGCAACAGCCAGGGCAGGGCCGGCGCGAATCTGGCCGTGGCAGGTGCGCCTGTCAGCTACGAAGTCACGCTGGAGCCCACCAGCCGTCCATGGCTTTTTGTGATGGAAGCCGCAACGCAAAGCCCGGTGCTGCCGGGCTACCAAAGCGTGATGCAGGCCGACCTGCAATGGACAGTGAATCGCCCGATCACCGATCTTGTGCGCTACAAGGCGCAGAGCTACCCCACCTTCAGGCATGGGCCCACGCGGCCGGTCTTCGGGTTGCGGGAATTTGTGGCGTTGCCCCCCGGCTTCAATCCGCGCACCCTGGCGCTGGCCAGGGAGATACGCGGCGACCCGCGCAACCGGAACGCCAGCAATGCCCAACTGGTTCAGCGCGCGCTGGACCGTCTGCGCACCGGCTACACCTATACGCTGGAGCCCGGCGTGTATGGCCAGCACACGGCAGATGAATTCTGGTTTGACCGCAAGGAAGGTTTTTGTGAACACATCGCGTCGGCCTTTGTGATCCTGATGCGGGCGATGGACGTTCCCGCGCGCATCGTCACCGGCTACCAGGGCGGCGAGCTGAACGGGGTGGACGGCTTCTGGGTAGTGCGGCAAAGCGATGCGCATGCCTGGGCAGAAGTCTGGCAAGCGGACCGGGGCTGGGTGCGGGTCGACCCGACCTCGGCAGTCGCGCCGGGGCGCACCGGCGCTTTCCAGCGGCTCGCTGCGCCCCAGGGCGTGATGGCGCAGACATTGGGAAACATCAGCCCCACCCTGGCGGCGCAGCTGCGCGCCACCTGGGAAGCGGTGAACAACGGCTGGAACCAGTGGGTACTCAACTACACCCAGGGCAAGCAGCTCAACCTGCTCAGGGACATCGGCTTTGAATCCCCGAGCTGGGAGGACCTGAGCTACGTATTGCTGGGCATCATCGTGCTGGCGGCACTGCTGGGCGCCGCCTGGGCACTGTGGGAGCGAACCCAGCACGACCCGTGGCTTCGCCTGCTGGCCCGCGCACGCAGGCAGCTCGCCAAAGCCGGCATCGAGAGCACGCCGGCCACCTCGCCGCGCCAGTTGGCGCTGCAGGTGCTGGCACGGTACGGCGGTGGCAGCGGCAGCCGCGGGCAGGCGCTGCATGACTGGCTAATGCAGCTGGAGTTGCAACGCTATGCGGCGACCTCTTCCGGCCAGCACAGCCAGCTCCGGGACATCAGGCGGCTGCGGCAGCAATGGCGCGCGCTCGCATGGTCTGCTTAGAATTGAAGCTTCGCCCCTTCTTCTCCTCATGACACTTCCGATGCCTCTTTACAAGTTCAGTTTTGCGCTGGTTTTGATAGCTATCCTCGCCGGCACGGCAGGGCTTGCCGGCGCAAAACCTCTGAAGAAAACGGTGACCAGCAAAGCGGAGCCGGCGCAGGGCCCGCTCTATGCCACGCGCCCCGATGCCATGCAGTTTGCCGACGACCTGGCCAGCCGGCGCGACCTGGACGCGAACTGGGTGCGCGATGCCATCGGGAATTCGCGTTATATCCCCACCGTCTCGCGGTTGATGCAGCCGTCAGAGAAGCCATTCATCAAGAACTGGCGGGTCTACCGCAGTCGTTTCATCGATCCCATTCGCATTGAGGCCGGCGCGCGCTTCTGGCTGGCCAACCAGGCTGCACTCGAGCGCGCCGAAAAAGAGTACGGCGTGCCGGCCGACATCATCGTCGGCATCATTGGCGTAGAAACCATTTACGGCCGCAACACCGGCAGCTTCCGCGTGATGGACGCCCTGACCACACTGGCCTTCGACTTTCCGGCGAGCCACCCACGAGCCGCGGAGCGCAGCGCGTTTTTCAAGGACGAGATTGAGCAGTTTCTGACCCTGCAAAGCCGCCGCGGCGTCGATCCTTTCGAGGCAAAAGGCAGCTACGCCGGCGCCATGGGCATGCCGCAGTTCATGCCCTCCAGCTGGATCAAGTACGCGGTGGACTTCGACGGCGACGGCACCGTTGACCTGTGGAACAGCCCGGCCGACGTGATCGGCTCAGTCGCGAACTACTTCAAGGCCTTCAGCTGGCAGCCGGGCATGCCCACCCACTACCCGGTGAGCTTTGACACGAGCCGCCTGGACATGGACGCCCTGATGGCGCCCGACATCCTGCCAACCTTTAGCGTGGCCAGCTTTACCGCCAAGGGCGCGGTACTGGAAGGCGCTGCGCTGCAACACGCCGGCCCGCTGGCGCTGATCGAACTGCTCAACGGGCCGGACGCACCGAGCTACGTGGCGGGCACCGAGAATTTCTACGCCATCACGCGCTACAACTGGAGCAGCTACTACGCCATGGCGGTGATTGAGCTGGGGCGCGAAGTGGCAGCGCGGGTCAAGTCAGTCACGCCGTAACGGACTGCCGTTGGCCCTTGCAAGAAGGGCATCAAGAGCTAGCAAAAGTGGAGCGATGCGGCGAAGCGCGGTCCGTGCTTCACTAATCCTGGGGCGTTCCCGGTCTGCCCGCGGTGTCGCTCAGAAAACGGCTCATATCGCGCGACAGGCTCATGAAAAAAATGGCGAATTGCTGCGGGTCCCATACGTAAAGGTCGGCAAACACCTGACTCGAGACTTTCACCACGATGCAGTCACCGGCGGCATAGCCGCTGAAGCGGCGCGGGCGCAGCGCGATCATTGCCGGAAAGCCAACACTTTCTCCCGCATTCATGGTTCGGATGATGTCCTTGCCGGCATCGGTATCCTCATAAACGGTGATTTGACCTTTTAGCAACACGAAGAAGCTATCGGCGGTATCGCCCTTGCGGTAGAGGATCTCGTTGGCTGTCAACTTCAGCACTTCACCGTCGGCCAGCAGCTTCGCGACAAAACTCTGCGACAGCGCGCCGAATGCCGACATTTCCTCGAAGGCGTCGGCGGCCAGGTGCTCATGAAGCGTTGTGGGGTCGAGAATTTCCATGTTCGGTGTCCGGTTGGGGCGGTTCACATCATGGCGGCAAGCCTTGAGGAAAAGGTCTTTATCTTTATATTGCGACTATGAAGTCGAAGGTCAAGTCTCCCATTTTGCAAATCTACGCGCAAGTACAAGTCGGATTTGGCCCTGATATCTCTCGCACCCGTGCCGCGATTACCCGGGGTCAGGCATCGGCAGGCATCGGGATCACACATCCACATGGGCGAGGCCAGCTTCATCGACCTGCTGGCCGAGCGCATAGCGCGCAGGCAGCGCTATTCGGGTTTGATGTTCGCGCTCTTGACCAGCTTGCCCCAGCGATCGGCCTCCGACTTGATCAGGGTGGCGAACTGCTCGGGCGTGCCGCCACCGAGTTCATTGCCCTGACCCAGCATCTGTTCCTTGATGGTCGGGTCGGCCAGCGCCTTGTTGACGGTTTCATTGAGCAGCTTGATGAGGGCCGCGGGCGTGCCGGCCGGCGCCACCAGCCCCTGCCAGTTCTGCACCTCAAAGCCCGGCACACCGGACTCGGCCATGGTGGGCAGTTCAGAAAACAGCGGCGAACGCGTCTTGCTGGTGATGGCCAGCGCACGCAGCTTGCCGGCGCGGATCGAGGGCGCGGCCGAATACATCTGCTCGAACATCATGTCCACCTGGCCGCCCATCAGGTCGGTCGTGGCGGGCGCTCCGCCCTTGTAGGGAATGTGCGTGATGGACAGGCCGGCCAGCGACTTGAACATCTCGCCCGACAGGTGGTGCGACCCGCCCAGCCCGCCCGAGGCAAACGACAGCTTGCCGGGACTGGCCTTGGCGGCGGCGATGATGTCCTTGACGCTCTTGAACGGCGAGTTCGCGGGAACCATCAGCACCAGCGGGCCCTTTTCGATCAGGCAGACTGGCACCAGGTCCTTGGCCGGGTCGAAATTCATTTTCTTGAACATGGTCGGATTGACCGCCAGCGGCGCGAAATTGCCCATGCCGATGGTGTAGCCGTCCGGCTTGGCCCGGGCGATGGCTTCCGTGCCGATGTTGCCGCCCGCACCGGGCTTGTTGTCCACGATCACCGGCTGGCCCAGCGCGGTGGAGATGAACCTGCCGATCTGGCGCGAGCGCTGGTCGGCATTGCCGCCGGCAGCGTAGGGGCAGATCAGGGTGATGGGTTTGCCGGGGTATTTGTCCTGGGCCCAGGCCAGCGAGGGCAAAGCGATGGCTAGCGAAGTGGCTTGCAGGAGGTGGCGGCGGTTCATGTCGAGTCCTTGTGATCAGTGGTGCGCCCAACGATAAGGGGCGCAGCTGTCAATCAGCTGGCAAGGCATTGGTGGTTTCCCGGATACGGGTCGCTATTTGAGCCGTTGGTCCTGCACACGCCGGGCCTTGCCCAAGCTGCGTGCGCTCCACGAAAGCCACGCGGGCCAGGCGGAACCTGGCGGCGCCAATAGAGCGACCAGCGACCAGCGACCAGCGACCAGCGACCAGCGGGCGGCGGCGCGCTTGCGCTGGCTACGGCGATGGCATCACAATGACTGTGAAACACCTGCCACCGGAGAGCCGTTTGCAGCCCGCCTCCTACACCCGCACCGCAGTCGCCCTGCACGCAGCCATGGCCCTGCTCATGGTGGCGAGCTTTTCCGTCGGGCTGTACATGGTCGGCCTGCCGCTCAGTCCGCTCAAGCTGCAGCTCTATTCGTATCACAAGTGGATCGGCGTCACGGTGGCAGCGCTGCTGTTGCCCCGCATCGTCTGGCGCATCCGGCACGCGCCGCCGCCGCTGCCCGCTGCGATGCCGGCATGGGAGCTGAGCGCGGCGCATGCAAACCATCTGCTGCTGTATCTGCTGATGGCCTGCGTGCCGCTGTCGGGCTGGCTGATGAGTTCGGCCAAAGGCGTGACGACGGTCTACCTGGGCCTGTGGCCGCTGCCGGATATGGTGGCCCGCAACGAGGCGCTGGGGCTGTTTCTGCAAGCGCTGCACCGCATCCTCAATTACGCGCTGCTGGGTCTGGTAAGCCTGCATGTCGCAGCGGCGCTCAAGCACCATTTCATCGACCGGGACGGCTTGCTGGGCCGGATGTTCCGGTTCAAGGGGGCTCGTGAATGAAAATCTCCGCTGTGGCTGCGGCCCTGCTCCTGTCATGCGCCTGTGTCCAGGCCGCAGAATACCGGCGGCTGGACCTGGCGAGCAGCCATATCCGCTTTACCTCGCGGCAAATGGGCGTGCCGGTGGATGGGGCCTTTCGCAAATTCGACGCCAGCCTGGCCTTCGACCCCGAGGCGCCCGCCGCGGCCCGCGGACAGCTGCGCATCGACCTGTCCAGCGTCGACACCGGCCTGCGGGAGGTCAATGAAGAGGTGGTGAGCGCGCAGTGGTTCGATGCCAGCCGCCATCCCGAGGCGCGCTTCGAGATGCGCCAGATCCAGTCGCAGGGCGCCGGCCGGTTCCAGGTCAGCGGGGTCCTGAGCATCAAGGGCGTCAGCCAGCCCGTGGTGGTCAACGCGGTGCTCAAGGCCAGTGGCAAGCAGGCCGTCATGGAAGGCTCTTTTGTGATGAAACGCCTGGATTTCGGCATCGGCGGAGGCCCCTGGAGCGATGTTCGCGTGGTGGCCAACGAAGTGACCGTGCAGTTTCACCTGGTCCTTGAACCGTAGCGGCCACCCTCAGGACTCAGGAGTTACTCATGAAAAAAATGAAAAAACTTGCTGTAGCGCTGCTGGGCAGTCTGTTCCTGGCTTCGGCATTCGCCGTCGTCGATGTGTATGAGCGCGACCCGGATCACACCTTCGCCTGGTTCGAGTTCAACCACCTGGGCTACAGCACGCAGCGCGACCGTTTCGACAAAGTCGATGCGACCATCACCCTGGACCTTGACAACCAGGTGGGCAGCGTGGTGGTGAGCATCGACGTCCAGTCGATCAGCACCGGCTCGCTGCTGTTCGATCAGGTCCTGCGCAGCGACATGTTCTTTGATGCCGAGCGGTTTCCCGTCATCACCTTCAAGTCGAGCCGTCTGAGTTTCGGCAAGTTCGATGACGTCACCGCCGTCGAGGGCGATCTGACGGTCAAGGGCATCACCCGGCCTGTGACCCTGACGGTCACGCACTTCAAATGCATGATGCACCCGATGCTGCGCAAACCGGCCTGCGGGCTCAACGCCACCGGCAAGGTCAAGCGCAGTGAGTTCAATCTGGGCCGATTCGTGCCGCTGATCAGGGACGAAATCACGCTCCATGTGTCGCTGGAGGCGCTCAAGCGTTGACGGCCCCTTGTCTGCGATGTTCTGCGCCCTGATGGCGACGGCCAGCGCAGCGCCGTTCAAACGGGTTGGATCGTGATGTCCACCGTCATGGTTTCCTTGCCACCACCCTGCCGCACACCCTTGGCCGGCGGGCAGGCGTTGTAGTCGGTTCCCATGGCCAGCCGAACATGGCGCTCGTCAATCAGGCAGCTGTGGGTTACATCGATGCTGACCCAGCGCCGGCTGGCAACGTCCAGGCACACATCCACCCAGGCATGGCTGGCCAGGTCAGGCTCGTTGGCGGCGTAGAAATAACCGCTCACATAGCGCGCAGGAATGCCCAGGCTGCGGCAGATCGCCACCATCACGTGCGCCTGGTCCTGGCACACGCCCGCACCGGCCCTGAATGCTTCCAGCGCCGTGGTGGTCACGCTGGTGCTATTTTTTTGATAACTTACCGCCTCAGCAACACCCTGGCTCAAGGCCAACAGCATGCCCAACTCGGCCTTGCCGCGGGTGGCAGACGGCGTGATAAAACGGCGACCGAACTCAGCCAGCACCGGATCCGGCTGGGCCAGATGCGTGGCCCGCAAAAAGAAGTCCGGATGCGGCAGGCTCGCGGCATCGGTGAACTCGGCCACCCCCAGGGTTTCAACGTCACCGGCCGCATTGACCAGGCTCCAGCGCACGTTGTCAGACTCTTTGCCGACGAAGGTGTAGGAATGGATGGGGTTGCCGAAGGCGTCGAGCTGGGAAAAAAGCTTTTCAGGCGCGCCCAGACTCCAGAAATACACCGTTTGCGCCGGGCCGGACTGCGGCGTGAGCCAGAGCGTCTGCAACGCATAACGCAGGGGCTCGGTGTAGCGGTAGTCGGTCGTATGCCTCACGTGCAGCTTCATGGAATAAGAGCCCCCACGTTCGTTCGCTTCGCGTAACTCTCTGCCCCCCGAGGGGGCTGGCCTTGCTTGGGGCGGCCCGGCGCTGCGGCCATCGCCCCCACGTTCGCTCGCTTCGCGTAACTCTCGAGGCCTTGCAGGCCGCGGCTTGCGAGACGCTGCGCCTCTGTCGCCTGTCCAAACCGGCTCAAGCAGGTTTGGAGCCGCAGGCTCCAGCCCCTCGGGGGCTGGCCTTGCTTGGGGCGGCCCGGCGCTGCGGCCGCCGTAATCTCATGCTGTTTCAATTAGTCGCCGGAACGAGGAATTCGCGGCTGATGTGCGCGCCGATTTCGTTGACCCGGTCCAGGAACTGGGTCAGGAAAGCATGCAAGCCGGTCGCGAGGATTTCGTCAATGCGGGCGTACTGCAAATCGGCCCGCAGTTTGCCAGCGCGGCGCTGCGTTTCGCTGGACGTGTCGCTGGTCACCATGGCGAGATTGCTCATGAGCTCATTCAGGCAGGCCAGCAGGGAGCGCGGCATGTCGGCCCGCAAAATCAGCAGCTCGGCCACGCGCTCGGGCTTGATGACGTCGCGGTACACCTTGCGGTACACCTCAAAGCCGGACACACTGCGCAAAATCGCGCTCCAGTGGTAAAAATCGTACTCTTGGTCTTTCTCGCCGGTTGCGCCGAGAAAATCATTTTCCACGGCATGGAACTTCACATCCACCAGCCGGGCCGTGTTGTCGGCACGCTCCAGAAACGTCCCCAGACGCAGAAAATGAAACGCCTCGTCCTGGAGCATGGTGCCCGCGGTCACACCGCGCGAGAGGTGCGAACGGAACTTGACCCATTCAAAAAACTGGCCGGGGTCACGCTCAAAATCGCTGTTGCGCAGCATGCGGATGACTTCCAGGTAAGTCTGGTTTTGCGTCTCCCACACCTCGGTGGTCAGCGTGCCCCGCACGGCGCGGGCGTTTTCGCGGGCATTCTTCAGGCACGAGATGATGCTTGACGAGTTTTTTTCATCACGCACCATGAAGTCCATCACTTCGCGCGGATTGATGCCGTCGCCGTACCTGGCGGCATAGGCCGGCTTGAGTTCGCTGATGCTCAGCAGGCTCTGCCAGCCGCCTTGCGCCACAGCCGCGGACTGGGGCAACAGCGAGGTCTGGTAGTTCACGTCAAGCATGCGCGCGGTGTTTTCGGCGCGCTCTGTGTAGCGCGACATCCAGAAAAGGTGATCAGCAGTGCGAGATAACATTTTTTCTCCTCCCTAAACCTCAAACACCGAAAGCGCTGGCGCGCTTGGCGTGTTTTGGGGATGCCGTCACAAGCGCTTCGCGCAATTGATGAGTCATCCCCGCGAATGCCTGCGGCATGTCGCCGGCGCGCTCGGTGTAGCGCGACATCCAGAAAAGGTGATCTGCAGTTCTCGATAGCATGATCAGGTCCCTCCAATCTGTGACTGTGACTGTGATTGCGTCTGCATGGGCATGCCATGGCCTTCCTGCAATATCCAGGTGTCCTTCGTGCCGCCTCCCTGCGAGGAGTTCACCACCAGCGAGCCGTCTTTCAGCGCCACACGGGTGAGGCCGCCTGGCACCATCTGCACCTCCTTGCCGCTCAGCACAAAGGGCCGCAGGTCAATGTGTCGCGGCGCCACGCCGCTTTCCACATAAGTGGGACAGGTCGACAGGCTCAGCGTCGGCTGGGCAATATAGCCCGAGGGATTGGCCAGCAGCGCCTGGCGGAAGTCCTCGATTTCGGCCTGGGTGGCGGCCGGCCCCACCAGCATGCCGTAGCCTCCCGCGCCATGAACTTCCTTGACGACCAGGTCCTTGAGGTTGGCCAGGGTGTACTGCAGGTCTTCGGCATTGCGGCACATATAGGTCGGCACGTTCTTGAGGATGGGCTTTTCGCCCAGGTAGAACTCGATCATTTTCGGCACATACGGATAGATCGACTTGTCGTCTGCCACGCCGGTGCCGATGGCGTTGCACAGCGACACATTGCCGCTGCGGTAGACATTGAGCAGCCCCGCGCAGCCCAGCGTGGAGTTGGGGCGAAAAGCCAGCGGGTCCAGGAAATCGTCATCGACGCGGCGGTAGATCACGTCCACCCGCCGGGGTCCGCGCGTGGTGCGCATGTAGACAAAGTTGTCCCTGACAAACAGGTCCTGGCCTTCGACCAGTTCCACGCCCATTTGCTGCGCCAGAAAGGCGTGTTCAAAATAGGCCGAGTTGTACATGCCGGGCGTGAGCACCACGACCGTCGGCTCGGCCGTGGCGGGCGGAGCCATCGCCCGGAGCGTCTCCAGCAAGAGATCGGGGTAGTGGGCCACCGGCGCCACGCGGTTCTCGCTGAAGAGTTCGGGGAAAAGCCGCATCATCATCTTGCGGTCTTCCAGCATGTAGCTCACACCGCTGGGAACCCGCAGGTTGTCCTCGAGCACGTAGTAC
Source organism: Polaromonas sp. P4_F4 (assembly GCF_056401355.1). Lineage (NCBI taxonomy): Bacteria > Pseudomonadati > Pseudomonadota > Betaproteobacteria > Burkholderiales > Comamonadaceae > Polaromonas > Polaromonas sp. P4_F4. The sequence continues at coordinate 11,059 of NZ_JBFUJO010000006.1, forward strand.
TCGCCTTCGCCTTGCGCATTGGGTGCGCGCACGATGTCGATGCCGCTGATGTGGGAGTAAATGTTGCCGGGCACATCGACACCCATCATCTCGGGGCGAAACTGGGCATTCTGGAAAATCTGCTCGGACGGAATCACGCCGGCCTTGATGATTTCCTGGCCGTGATAGACGTCGTGGATGAAGCGGTTCAGCGCCGTGACGCGCTGCACCAGCCCCTTTTCCATGCTGGCCCATTCGTGGGCCGGAATGATCCGGGGAATCAGGTCAAACGGAATCAACCGCTCGGTACCCGCGCCGTCCTCGTCCTTGGCGCCATACACGGCAAAGGTGATGCCGACGCGGCGAAAAATCATCTCGGCTTCGGCGCGGCGCGCCTCCATCACTTCGGGGGGCTGTTTGGCCAGCCAACGCTGGTAGCCCTGGTAATGATCACGGACGCTGGACTCCGTTGTGTTCATCTCGTCAAACATGGGTCGGCTCATTGGCTTGGTCTCCAGCAAGGTTTACGCATGGCGTAGTGATGACTAGCTTAGCAAGTTATGCGCCAGATTGGTGAATCAGGTGCCACATCGCACTTTTCTTTTTTCTCTTCTTTCCACTTCTTTCCTCTCCTTTTCTCCTCCTTTTTTCCTTCCTCTTTTTCTTTATGGCTCAGGCACATGATGCCAGTAGTGCCGGCCTTCTTGCCGCTGGCACGCGATGTCCGCCGGTTTCAGGCTCTGCCAGGTGGCGGCGCCGCACTGCGGCGACCTGAGCAACCTGATGCCGCGCTCGCTGTAGCGCGCCACCACCGACTCCACCGGATGGCCAAAGCGGTTGCGGTAACCCGCCTGCGCCACCGCAAGCCGGGGCTGGACAGCGTCGAGGAAGGGGGCGCTCGACGATGTCTTGCTGCCATGATGCGGTACCAGCAAAAAGTCGGCCTTCAGGCTGGCGGGGTTGAGCGGGCTGGCGCTGCCGGCCAGCCTGAACTCCTGGGCGGACTCGATATCGCCCGCCAGCAAGGCGGTCTGCGCGCCATTGGACACGCGCAACACGCAGCTCATGGCATTGGATTTGTTTGCCGCCTCGTAGTCGGCGGCCACCGGGTGCAGCACCTCGAAAGTCACCGCGTCCCAGACCCAGCGCTGGCCCGCCGTACAGCGGGCCGATTTGCGCAGCGCCTGCAACTCATGGCTGTCTTCAATGGAGCTGAGCAGGTTCGCCTGCGGCTGCATGGCCAGCACGGCCGGTGCACCGCCAATGTGGTCGATGTCGCGGTGGCTGAGCATCAGCATGTCCAGCCGCTCGCCGAGGGCCCGCAGCAGCGGAACCAGCACGCGGTGCCCGGCATCGCTCTCACGCGAAAAACGCGGGCCGGTGTCATACAGCAGGGAATGGGTGGCCGTGCGCACCAGCACCGCATTGCCCTGTCCGATGTCCGCCGCCAGCAATTCAAACTGTCCCGGTGCAACCCGCGCCGGTTGCCATAACAGGACTGGCAGCATCAGGGGAATGCCCAGCACGCGCCAGTGCCACGGCAGACGCAGTGCCAGCAAAATGCCCCCTAGTACGCCGAAGGCGGCGCACCATAGCGGCGCGGCAGCCACGCTGACGGATGCCAGCGACCAGCCGGCCAGCCATTGCAAAAACACCGTCAGCAGGCCCACCGCCCACGCCGCCGCATCCCACAGGGGTGCCCACAGCACGCCCAGCATGGCCAGCGGCGTCACGACCAGCGTCACCCAGGGAATAGCCACCGCGTTGGCCAGCAGGCCCACCAGTGACACCTGGTTGAACAGCAGCAGCGACAAGGGCGTGAGCGCCAGCGTGACCACCCATTGCTCCCGGGCGGCACGCAGCAGCCCGGCCGCCGGTTTTGCCAGCAGCCGCGGCACCCGCCCGCCCTGCGCCACCTTTCCGGAAAGAAACTGGCTGTCGCCCGTTGGATCACGGCTACCAGATGTGCCTGGGGTTGTAGCAAACAGCACGCCCACCGCCACAAACGACAGCCAGAAACCGGCCTGCATCAGCGCCCAGGGGTCCAGCGCCACCACTACGGCCATGGCCAGCAGCCAGGTTTGCAGCCAGGGCCACTGCCTGCCGCTTTGCCGCAGCAACACCACCGTCGCCAGCATCCAAATGGTTCGTTGTGCCGGCACGCCCCAGCCTGAAAACAGTGCGTACAGGGCCGCCAGAAAAAGGCCGCCCCAGGCCCCGGCGCTGATGGCCGGCAACGCCAGGCAGAGCCGGGGCGTCAGCCCGACGGAGCGCCGCCAGAGGCCGCTCAGGAGCAGGGAGGCAAGCCAGGCGAACATGGTGATATGCAGGCCCGAAATGCTCATCAAATGGGCAACACCCGTGGCGCGAAAGACATCCCAGTCAGCGCGCTCGATGGCATTTTGGTCACCCACCACCAGGGCGGCCACGACACCGGCCAGCTGCCGGTTGTCGATGCGCTGGAAAATCGCTTCACGCGCCGCCTGTCGGGCGCGCTCCACCGGATGCTCCCAACTACCGGAAAGCCGCAGAGGCGGCGCATCGTGCGGCCCGGCCCGCACATAGCCGGTGGCCTGAATGCCCTGCTCCCAGAGCCAGAGCTCGTAGTCGAACCCGTGCGGGTTGCTGTTGCCGTGCGGCGCCTTGAGCCGCACCGTCATTTGCCAGCGCTCGCCGGCGCGCAGGCCATGCAAGCCGGTGGGCGGCTGGCGCTGCAACTCCAGCGCAATTTCAGACGGATCAGCACTTTCGGCCGGGAGTGCCCTGGCCTCCCGTATCCCGAAGCCGGTATACCAGCCGAGCAAAATTTGCGGCGGGAGGGTGACGGTTTGCCCGTTCAGGCGGGCCGATTCAATACCCAGACGAAAGCGCAAGCCGTCTTCGGCGGGTTGCGGCATGGCCAGGACCACGCCTGTCACGGCAATATCACGTCCCTCCAGCGCGGGGTCGAGTGCCGTTGACTGAAACACGGTGGCCCGCCATCCCGTCAGGGTAAAGCCCAGCAAGGCAGCGAGCACCAGCGCAGCCAGGCCGGCGCCGCGCCAACCCCTCCTGTTCAGAGTCGAGGCGCGACCGGCCCTGCGCCACAAGCCGCCCATCACCAGCCCAGCGAACGCCGCCAGCGCCGCCGACGCGGCATACACGCCACCCGTCCACAAACCGGGCTGCTGCAATTGCAGGGCAACCCCGATGATGAACCCGCCAAAAACAAGGCCAGGCCCCATGGAAGCTGCCCATGGCCCGGCCAAAATGCGGTCGCCCACAGCCGCCCTCCCCACTTGTTACTTGTTATTGCTCGATTTATTCGATGCAATGGCTGCGTGCTCAACGGCCGGGCGAGGCAAAAAGCCGACAAAGCCTGTTTGGCGCAGCTCTTGCTTGCAGAAATGTAGCCGAAGCGGAGTAAGCTGTCCCGAGGGGTCGCCCGATGTGGCGACCCGCTCATTTTGTGTTTTGATTGGCGCTGTTGCGCACCGATGCCCTAATTTAAAAAAGCGAGGCTGCCTTGTCGATCCACGTTGCACTGAGCCACATCACCCATTACAAATACGACCGCCCGGTGAAACTGGGCCCCCAGGTCGTGCGCCTGCGGCCTGCGCCGCACAGCCGGCCCCGCGTACTGTCCTACTCCCTCAACATCGAGCCGGCCAAACATTTCATCAACTGGCAACAGGACCCGTTTGCCAATTACCAGGCCCGGCTGGTGTTTCCGGATCCCACCCGTGAATTCAAGGTCACGGTGGACCTGGTCGTCGAGATGGCGGTGTTCAACCCCTTTGATTTCTTTCTGGAGCCCAGCGCCGAGGAATTTCCTTTTAACTACAGCGCCAGCCAGAAGCAGGAACTGGCGCCCTACCTGGCGACCCAGACCGCCACGCCGCTGTTCAAGCGCTATCTTGAGCAGACCGACCTGAGTCCCAAGCGGACCATCGACTTCCTGGTCGGCCTCAACCAGCGCCTGCAGTCCGACATCCAGTACTCCATCCGCATGGAGCCCGGCGTGCAAACGCCTGAAGAAACCCTGCAGCTGGCCTGCGGCTCCTGCCGCGACACCGGCTGGTTGCTGGTGCAGCTGCTGCGGCACATGGGTCTGGCCGCGCGCTTTGTGTCGGGCTACCTGATCCAGCTCAAGGCCGACGTCAAGGCGATTGACGGTCCCAGCGGCGCGGAGACCGACTTCACCGATCTGCACGCCTGGTGCGAAGTATTCCTGCCCGGTGCCGGCTGGGTGGGGCTGGACCCAACGTCGGGCCTGATGGCGGGCGAAGGCCACATCCCGCTGGCCTGCACGCCAGAACCGTCCAGTGCCGCCCCCGTGGAAGGCGGCGTGGACAAATGCGAGGTGGAGTTTGAGCATCACATGGCGGTGCAGCGGATTTACGAATCACCGCGCGTCACCCAGCCCTACACCGAAGCGCAATGGGCCGACGTGCTGGCGCTGGGCGAGGCGGTGGACAAAGACCTGGTGGCCGGCGACGTGCGGCTCACGATGGGCGGCGAGCCCACCTTTGTGGCCACCACGGACCGCGATGCTGCGGAATGGAACATCGACGCCCTGGGCCCCACCAAGCGCGGCTATGCCACCGAGCTGGTGCAAAAGCTGCGTGCCGAATATGGCGAGGGCGGTTTTCTGCATTTCGGGCAGGGCAAGTGGTATCCCGGCGAGCAATTGCCACGCTGGGCGCTGAGTATTTTCTGGCGCAGGGACGGTCAGCCGATCTGGCAAAACCCGGCCCTGTTTGCCGATGAACGCAAACCCTGCCAATACACGAGCGCAGATGCGCAGCGTTTCATCAAGACCCTGGCGGGCAAGCTGGGCCTGGCCACGAACTACATCACGCCGGGCTATGAAGACACCTGGTACTACCTGTGGCGCGAGCGGCGCCTGCCGGTCAACGTCGACCCCTTTGACTCCCGCCTGGATGACGCCATGGAACGGGAGCGTTTGCGTCGCGTCTTCATGCAGGGGCTGGACTCCGTGGTGGGTTATGTGCTGCCGCTGAAGGCGAAGGAGGCTGCCTCGCCAGCCCTGGCCGGGCCCAAATGGTCCACCGGTCCATGGTTCTTCCGCGATGAGCGCATGTACCTGATGCCGGGCGACTCACCCATGGGTTACCGCCTGCCGCTTGATTCGGTGCCCTGGGTTTCCAAAACCGACTACCCCTACATGATCGAGGCCGACCCGTTTGCGCCGCGCCAGGACTTACCATCGACATCGGTGCTGGCCGCACGCTACAACGCAGCGGCAGCGGTGGCGCGGGGCGCTCCGCAGCCGGCGCCTGCGGCTGTCTCGCAGGCCTCGCCCCCTCCTGCTGGCAGCAGTGCAAGCGCACTGGCGCAGTACATGGCGCGCTACATGACGGGCAATGCGGCACTGACGCAGGCCAGTCGCATCCTGCAGTTTCGCCCCACCGGCGACAGCAGCATGGGTGGTGGCACCGGCGGCACCAGCACGGCCGCTCCGTCAAGCCACGTGCCACCTCCTGCCAACGAGCAGCGTGCGCCCAAAGCCTTCGAGTCTGCCGGCTGGCTGACGCGCACCGCGCTGTGCGTCGAGGTCCGCGACCCCGCTCGGGCCAATGGCCCGAAGGACCCGAAAGATCCGGATAAGGCAAAAGACAAACCCAGGGCCGACCCTGACAGCAAGGCCAACAAAAGCAAGAGCGGCGAAACCGGTGCCCTCTACGTGTTCATGCCCCCCATGGAGCGGCTGGAGGACTACCTGGACCTGCTCGCAGCCGTGGAAGCGACCGCGCAAACGCTGGGCGTCAGCATCGTGCTGGAGGGCTACCCGCCGCCGCGCGACCCACGCCTGAAAATGCTGCAGGTCACACCCGACCCGGGCGTGATCGAAGTCAACATCCACCCCGCCTACCACTGGGGCGAGCTGGTGGAGCACACCGAATTCCTCTACAAGATTGCCCATGAAACCCGGCTGTCGGCCGAAAAATTCATGACCGATGGCCGGCACACCGGCACCGGCGGCGGCAACCACTTTGTGCTGGGTGGCGCCACCCCCGCTGACAGCCCCTTCCTGCGCAAACCGGAAGTGCTGGGCAGCCTGATCGCCTACTGGCACAACCACCCCTCGTTGAGCTACCTGTTTTCGGGCATGTTCATCGGCCCCACCAGCCAGGCACCGCGCGTGGATGAGGCACGCAACGACCAGTTGTACGAGCTTGAAATCGCCCTGCGTGAAATCCGCAACAACCGACAGAAATACGGCGCCAACATGCCGCCCTGGCTGGTCGACCGGACGCTGCGCAATATCCTGGTGGATGTGACGGGCAACACGCACCGCAGCGAGTTCTGTATCGACAAGATGTACTCGCCGGATTCCTCGACCGGACGGCTGGGCCTGCTGGAACTGCGCGCCTTTGAAATGCCGCCCCATGCCCGCATGAGCATCGCCCAGCAGTTGCTGCTGCGCGCCCTCGTGGCACGCTTCTGGAAAACCCCCTACCACGGCCGCGTCACGCGCTGGGGCACCGAACTGCACGACCGCTTCCTGCTGCCCAGTTTTATCCGCATGGATTTTGCCGACGTGCTGACCGAGCTGGTGGAGGCCGGCTACCCCTTTGACATGGCCTGGTTCGAACCACATTTCGAATTCCGCTTCCCGCTGATTGGCCAGGTGGCGGCAAACAGCATCGAGCTGACGCTGCGCAGTGCGCTGGAGCCCTGGCATGTGATGGGCGAGGAAGGTTCGGCGGGCGGCACCGTGCGCTATGTCGACTCCTCGCTCGAACGCGTGGAAGTCCATGTGACGGGCCTGAACGATAACCGCCACGTCATCACCGTCAACGGCCGTGCCCTGCCGCTCCAGAGCACCGGGCGGGTCGGCGAATACGTGGCCGGTGTGCGCTACAAGGCCTGGAATCCACCGTCGGCCCTGCACCCGTCGATCGGCGTGCATGCGCCGCTGACTTTCGACATCGTCGACACCTGGATGGAGCGCTCGCTGGGGGGTTGCCAGTACCATGTCGCCCATCCCGGCGGGCTCAGCTACGACACGCTGCCAGTCAACTCCTATGAGGCCGAAAGCCGCCGCCTGACCCGGTTTTTCCGCATGGGCCATACCCCTGGCAAGATGCAGGTCAGGCCAGTTCAGCCGAGCCGGGAATTTCCCTTCACGATGGATCTGCGTTAGGCAATTTTCCGGGGTTGAGCGCCGGGAGATCGCTGTCTTATGAGTGCAACAATTGCACGATTCGGCTCAAAAATCAGCGGTTTAACGGCGGCTTGCTGCCGCTTTGAGCCCTTGGGGGGATGGGCCGAAGGCATACTTGGGGAACGTGGAAAATAACACTCCGTCACTTTTTGCCGCCCAGGCGCTCGAAGAGCCCCGTACGCTGGCTGCTGCGCTGGCGCCCGCGGCTGCGCCCGGCCACTTTGACGAGTTGCGCGGGAGCGTCTCGCGCGGCCCGGCGGCTGCGGAGCCGCCTTTGGCGAGCGTCCCGCCTTTGCAGCTTGCTGCCGGCTCCCGGGGCGGCCGAGACACTGCGCCAGAGACCCACGCGACCAACGAGACCAGCCCGGCAGCGGCCCGCCCGGGTTCGAGTTCGAGTGAGGGGCCCTTGTCAGCCGAATGGGCAAACTTCTTCGACTTCCTGGGCACTGACGGTTTCTACGACCTGAACCACCGCACCGCCAATCTGCGGCGCCAGATCCGCGACAACGGCGTGACCTACAACGTTTACGCCGATGCCAACGGGCCGCAGCGGCCCTGGTCGCTGGACCTTTTTCCGATGATGGTGTCGGCTGCGGACTGGGCCGTGATTGAAGCTGGCATCCAGCAACGCGCCCGATTGCTGGACCGCGTGATGGCCGACATCTACGGCCCGCAGGAACTGCTTTCAAAGGGCTTGCTGCCCAGCGCGCTGGTGCACGGCAACCCCGGCTACCTGCGCGGCATGCAGGGCGTCAAGCCCGCTGGTGGTACCCACCTGCACATCGCGGCCTTCGACATCGGCCACGGCCCGGATGGGCGTTGGTCGGTAGTGTCCCAACGCACGCAGGCGCCCTCGGGCCTGGGCTACCTGCTGGAAAACCGGCTGACCATCTCCCTGCTGTTTCCGGAAGCCTTTCGGGAGATGAAGGTGCAGCGGCTGGCCGCCTCGTACAAGGCACTGGTGGACGGGCTCAAGGCGATGAGCCCCGCCAATGAGGGCAACGAGGAAAGCCGGGTGGTTCTGCTGACGCCGGGCCCCTACAACGAAACCTATTTTGAGCACGCCTACCTGGCCCGCTTTCTGGGGCTGACGCTGGTGGAGGGCAACGACCTGCTGGTACGCGATGACAAGCTGTACCTCAAAACCCTGCGCGGCCTGGAGCCTGTGCATGGCCTGCTCAAGCGGCTCGATGACGAATTCCTGGATCCGCTGGAGCTGCGTTCCGACTCCACCCTGGGCGTGCCCGGCTTGCTGCAGGTCATTCGTGCAGGCAACGTGCTGGTGGTCAACACCCCGGGCTCGGCCTTTCTGGAGTCCAGCGCCCTGCTCGGTTTCCTGCCCGCACTCTCGCAGCACCTGCTCGGTGAAACACTGGCCCTGCCTTCGCTGGCCACCTGGTGGTGTGGCGAGCAGGCCGTCATGCGGGACGTGCTGAGCCAGCTCAAGGATTGCGTGATCAAGCCCACCCATGCCGGCTCTGGCATGGCATCCGTCATCGGGCACACCCTGTCTCGCCGCGAACTCGACGAATGGGCCGGCCGCATTGTCCGGCGCGGCGAGGATTACACCGTGCAGGCCTACCTGCCGCTGTCGCAAACACCCACCTGGCAGGGTGAACGCGTGGCGCCACGTTCGGCGATGCTGCGCGTGTTTGCGGTCGCCGACGGCGCGGGCTCCTGGCAGGTACTGCCCGGTGGACTGGCGCGGCTCGCCGGCAAAAACGAAAACATGGCTTCGATGCAGCACGGTGGCAGCAGCGCCGATGTGTGGGTGCTGGGCGAGCCCTCCGGCGCAGCCACCACCACCACCTCCCCCCCCCCTGCCGACAGCACGGCGGGGCAGCGCGCAGAGCACCCCGCACCCGCCTGGGCCACAGCCCCGCTGCGCCACCGCCCGCCCGTGACCAGCCGGGCGGCCGAGAACCTGTTCTGGCTGGGCCGTTATACCGAGCGCGCCGAGAACTCCACGCGGCTGGCCCAGCTAACCCTGCAGTGCCTGGGCGGCGAAGACCAGACCTCGCAGCCACTGCTGGACTGGCTGACCCGCATGGCGGTGACCAATGCCCTGGTGCTCGATACCGTGCCGCCCGCGACGCAGGCGCGGCGCGTCTTTGAACGCGCCCTGATTGCCGGCCTGGCCGACACCGGGCAAGTCGCCAGCGTGGGCTACAACCTGCGAGCCCTCAAGAGTGCAGCATCGGCCGTGCGCGAGCGCCTGTCGCAGGAACAGTGGCACGTCATCGTGCGCACAGAAGCGGACTTCTTCCATCACTGCAAGGCATTCAGCGGCGCCAGTTCGCAGAGCCAGCAGCAAGGCCATGGGCATGCGGGCCACCACGCGCTGGAGTATTCATCGGTCGAAGCGCTCAGGGCCCTTGAATCCCTCAGCGGTTTCCTGGCGGCCATGACGGGCGCGCAGACCGACCGCATGACACGCGACGACGGTTGGCGGCTGCTCAGCATAGGCCGGATGCTGGAGCGGCTCTACACGCTGGCCGCTGCGCTGGTGCACGGCTTTGAAACCCGGGCCGTTTTCGAGGAAGGCGGCTTTGGCGCCATCGTCTCCCTGTTTGACAGCACCATCAGCTTTCATGCGCAATACCAGCAGCGACGCGACATTCCCGCCCTGCTCGACCTGCTGGTGCTGGACCGCGACAATCCGCGCTCGCTGGGCTGGGTAGTGCAAGCCCTGTGCGGGCGCCTGGACAAATTGGCCAGCAGCACACCGGTTGAGTTGCCCGATCTGGCGGTGGACTTGCCCGACCCGGGCAGCTGGGTGCTGGCCGAGCTGTGTGGCAGCGTCAGCGCTGACGGTGCAAATGGTGCGCCCCTTCAAACCGGCGGTGAAGTCCCGGGTTGCGAGCCACTGATCGGCTTGCTGGAACAGTGCTGCACACAAGCGCTCGAACTCTCGGACACCATCAGCCGGCGCTACTTCAGCCATGCGGCATCGGGCAGCCAGAGTCTGGGCGCGTAGGCCCATCCCTACCCAGAACAAGCCCTGACCCCGTGCTGCTCCACGTCATCCATGAAACCAGCTACCGCTATACGCCGGCGGTTGAAAACGCACACCACGTCGTGCACCTCAAGCCGGCCAGCCGCGGCGGGCAGACGCTGCTGCACTATGCATTGCGCATCGATCCGGCCCCCGCGCAACTGCGCGAGACAGTCGATGTCTATGGCAATACCCGCAGTTATTTTTCGTTGCAGGCTGCACACGACCGGCTGACGGTCGTCGCCGACAGCGTCGTCTCCACCTCCTCCGCCAATCCGCTGCAGGCTGACCTGCCCTCGGCGCCCGGTGCGCGGGCGGCTATGCCCTGGGAGCAGGTTCGCGACCAGTTCCGCTACCGGGCCGGCGCCGCCTACGACAGCGCCTCGGAATTCCTGTTTGCCTCGCCTTATGTCCCGCTGGACGAGGCGTTTGCCGAATTTGCCCGGCCGAGTTTCATACCGGGCAGGCCCCTGCCGGAGGCCACGCACGACCTCATGACACGCATTCACACCACCATGACCTATGAGAGCGAAAGCACCGAGGTCAACACACCCGCTCTGGACGCACTCGAGCAGCGCAAAGGGGTTTGCCAGGATTTTGCACACATCATGGTGGCCTGCTGCCGCGCCATTGGTTTGCCGGCGCGTTATGTCAGCGGCTACCTGCTCACCACCCCGCCCCCCGGCCAGCCGCGCCTGATCGGCAGTGACGCCTCGCATGCCTGGGCCTCGGTCTACTGCCCCGGCGTGGGCCAGTGGCTGGACTTTGATCCCACCAACAACCGGGCGCCGGGTGAGGACTACGTGACGCTGGCCACGGGCCGCGATTTTCTGGACGTATCGCCCATGCGCGGCGTGATCCGCGGTGGCGAGCAGCACATCCTGGATGTTGCGGTGACGGTGAAACCCCTTGAGCCCGCTGAATTGACCGCTTTTGGCGGCGCCCTCCATCAGGCGGATTGACAGTGGATTAGCCGGCTTCATCGGCATCCTGCGCTAAGATAAAAAATCAGCGACAGACTGTATTGCTATCTTATTAGTAGCTGTAGTAGCCGGGAACGCCCGCCCTTTTGGTACCCCCGGCACATTTCATCCCCGACAGACTTCACCCTCCAGGAGAACACCATGAGTACCAGCCCGCAAAACGTCTACGACAAGCTCAAAGCCCTGAACATCACGCTGCCCGCCGTGGCAGCCCCGGTGGCCGCCTACCTGCCTTTCGTGCAGACCGGCAACCTGGTGTTCCTGAGCGGCCACATCGCCAAGAAAGACGGCAAGGTCCTCGCCGGCCAGTTGGGCAAGAACATGACGACCGAAGAAGGCAAGGCCGCGGCGCGTTCAGTCGCCATCGACCTGATGGGCACGCTCGAAGCCGCCGTCGGCCTGGGCAAGGTCAAACGCATCGTCAAGCTCATGAGCCTGGTCAACTCAACCGGCGACTTCACCGAGCAGCATCTGGTAACCAACGGCGCCAGCGAACTCTTCGGTGAAATCTTCGGCGAAGCCGGCAAGCACGCGCGCAGCGCGTTTGGCGTGGCGCAGAACCCCATGGGTGCTTGTGTCGAGATCGACCTGATTGCCGAGGTGGGCTGACAGCACCGCCGCTACGACAAACCGCCGGCAGCCAGCATGACATCGTTTCAGGGCAAGCTGAAAATCCGGCATCTGGAAGTTGTGCTTGCCGTCGCGGATTGCGGCAACCTCTCGCGTGCCGCCACGCAGCTGGGCCTGACGCAGTCAGGTCTTTCGCGGGCGAGCACGGACGCCTTCCCGGCATGGCTGCCCGCTAGCTTTTTTTTAGCGACCAGGTTTACCGCGGACATTTGCCCCTGACGCTGACGGGGAGGCAATCGCGCGACACCGCCCCTTACTTCACTAGATTTAGAATCACACTCGCCCCGGCATCCTCCGGGGCAGCGTTCTCAGGGCGGGGTGAAAGTCCCCACCGGCGGTGATTGCAGCGATGCATCAACCCGCGAGCGCCCGGCCTGCACCTGTGCAGGTTCGGGGTCAGCAGATCCGGTGCGATTCCGGGGTCGACGGTCATAGTCCGGATAAAAAGAGAGCGCGATGCCATGCATGCCTGCAGCCTTGTGCGCGGGCGTATGCAGGCTCGTGCGCCCTGGCTGTTTTGGATTGTCAGAGGCCTTCATGAGTCAAAAAAATCTTCCCCCGCCGGAGACGGCACGTTTTGCGTTTATCCAGTCGTCCTGGCACGAGGACATCGTGGACCAGGGCCGCCTCGGTTTCACGGCAGAGATGGCGAGGCACGGCATAGGCGCGGACGACATCGACTTCTTCGCGGTGCCGGGCGCATTCGAGATTCCGCTGCACGCCAAAAAGCTGGCGAAATCGGGACGCTATGCCGCCATCATCACCTGTGGGCTGGTGGTGGACGGCGGCATCTACCGCCATGAGTTCGTCGCCGACGCGGTGATCAACGCGCTAATGGGCATCCAGCTGGAAACCGGCGTGCCGGTGTTTTCGGCGGTGCTGACGCCGCAGAATTTTCATGAGCATGAAGAACACCGCAAGTTCTTCACCGCGCATTTTCTGACCAAAGGCAAGGAAGTGGCGCAGGCCTGCCTGGAGACAGTGGCAGGGCTGAAAAGGCTTGAGTCACTGCTCGCGGCCTGACACCGGCCCCCCGGATCCGCCGCCCGAGTTGCTATTAAATAGATAGCAACTTGCGCCCATCGCGTATTACTTACGCCCATCGATTATTGGCAATGGGCGTATGTTCTATTCAAGGCGAGCGATTCCGGTGGGTTTGAAGCCCAGGTCGGCGGCCTTGCCTTTGCGGGCACGTGCCGCACGGGCATTGTTCAGGCTGCGGATTTCGAGCGTTTCTTCACGCACTTTGCCGCCGCGCCCAATGCCTTCAATCTGCACGCTGCGGGTGTAAGCCGCGGCGCCGGCCAGCGTGTCCTTGGCGTCCAGGTCCAGCAGCATCAGCCCACGTCCACCGGCTGCCTGGAGTTTAAGGTCGGTGATTTCGAATGTGAGGATGCGGCCACCGGTGGAGGCGCAGGCGACATGCGTGGCCGGACTCAGCGGCACGGCGCCGGTGCTGCCCGATACATGCGAAGGCCTGCATACCGATTCGCCCTCGCCGCAGCTGATGAACGTCTTGCCGGCTTTGAGACGCGAACTCATGTTTTCCACAGTCGCGAGGAAACCATAACCACCGCTGCCGCTGAGCAGCAAAGTGGCACTGGCCGGACCCGCAAAGTAATGCACCAATTGCGTTCCCGACTCGAGGTCGATCAGGGTCGTCAGCGGCTGCCCGTCACCGCGTGCGCCCGGCAGGGACGCCACCGGGACAGAGTAAATACGGCCGCGTGAGCCAAAGGCCAGCAGGGTATCGACGGTACGGCATTCAAACGTCGCGTACAGGCCGTCGCCCGCCTTGAAGGCAAAGCTTGCCGCATCGTGGCCGTGGCCCGAGCGGGCGCGCACCCAGCCCTTGGCGCTCACCACCACCGTGACCGGCTCGTCCAGCACCTTGACTTCGAGTACGGCTTTTTTCTCGGCCTGGATCAGCGTGCGGCGCTGGTCGGCAAACTGTTTGGCGTCCGCTTCAATTTCCTTGACCAGCAGGCGGCGAAGCGCCGCCGGGCTGCCCAGGATTTCCTCGAGCTTGCCCTGCTCTTCCCGCAGGGTTTTGAGCTCCTGCTCGATCTTGATGGCTTCCAGCCGCGCCAGCTGGCGCAGGCGAATCTCGAGGATGTCTTCGGCCTGCCGGTCGCTCAGCTTGAAGCGCTCTATCAGCGCGGCCTTGGGCTCGTCCGACTGGCGGATGATGGCAATCACCTCATCGATGTTGAGCAGCACCAGCTGCCGCCCCTCGAGGATGTGGATGCGGTCGAGGACCTTATCGAGCCGGTGCTGCGAACGTCGTTGTACCGTGGCCTGGCGGAACTCGATCCACTCGCTCAGCATTTGCCGCAACGTTTTTTGCGTCGGCTTGCCATCGAGCCCCACCATGGTCAGGTTGATCGAGGCAGAACTCTCCAGGCTGGTGTGCGCCAGCAGCGTGTTGATGAGTTCGGACTGCTCGATCCTGCTGGTCTTGGGCTCGAACACCAGGCGCACCGCGGCGTCCTTGCTGGACTCGTCGCGCACCACGTCGAGCACCGACAGCACGGTCTGCTTGAGCTGCACCTGCTCCTGGCTCAGCGCTTTCTTGCCGGCCTTGATCTTGGGGTTAGTGAGCTCTTCGATCTCTTCGAGCACGCGCTGCGTGCTGACGCCAGGCGGCAACTCCTGCACCACGAGCTGCCACTGGCCGCGGGCCAGGTCCTCAATCTTCCAGCGGGCGCGCACCTTGAGCGAACCACGTCCGGTGCTGTAGGCCGCCGCAATTTCCGCGCCGCTCGAGATGATCTGCCCGCCGCCAGGGTAATCGGGACCGGCGATCAGCGTGTACAACTCGTCGTCGCTGAGCTTGGGTGTCTTGATCAGGGCCACGCAAGCGTCAGCCACCTCGCGCAGGTTGTGGCTGGGAATTTCGGTAGCCAGCCCCACGGCAATGCCGCTGGCGCCGTTAAGCAGCGTGAACGGCAAGCGCGCCGGCAACTGGCGTGGCTCTTCGAACGAGCCATCGTAATTCGGCACGAAATCGACCGTGCCTTCATCGAGTTCGTCAAGCAACAGCGTCGTGATGCGTGCCAACCGGGCCTCGGTATAGCGCATGGCCGCCGCGCCATCGCCGTCGCGCGAGCCGAAATTGCCCTGACCGTCGACCAGCGGGTAACGCTGGCTGAAGTCCTGGGCCATGCGCACCATCGCGTCGTAAGCCGCCTGGTCGCCGTGCGGGTGGTATTTGCCCAGCACGTCACCGACCACACGGGCGCTTTTGACCGGCTTGGCGCCGCTTGCACCATTGGCGCCGCCAAAGCCCAGGCCCATGCGCGCCATGCTGTACAAAATGCGGCGCTGAACCGGCTTCTGGCCATCGCACACGTCGGGCAGCGCCCTGCCCTTGACGACGCTCAGCGCGTATTCGAGGTAGGCGCGCTGCGCATAGGCGGCGAGCGAGTCCTGGTCAGCAGGTTCGGGGATCGGGGCTACTGCGTCCGGTGTAAAGAGATCCATCTTGAATTTGACTTGGCTGGTAAGGTGGAGTTACGCATGCCGGTACACACTGGTGCGACCGACACAGGGCTACAAAGAAATGCAGGGGGAGCCGGTTTTCAGGCCGCCGGGCTGGTGGTTGGCACATCCCGCGCAAACATTCCCGGGCTGAACACAAGGCGCATTGTGAGGTCAGTTCTGCTCGAGTTGAACCTCTGGCGTGGCAGTGGACACCACTGTGGGCGGCACCATGTTGCTGCGGCCGGTTGCGCCGCCCATCATTTCCATGCGAACCCGGCCGGGCGACGCCATCATGCTGGGCGGCTTAAGGTGGTTATAGAGCTGCATCACGGTCTTGACGTAGTTTTTGGTTTCAGGGTAATTGGGAATCTTGTTACCGGCTCGCTGCACCGCACCCTCGCCGGCGTTATAGGCGGCAACTGCCAGCTCCAGTTGGCCGGGGAACATGGCAATCAGGTCGCTCAGGTAGCTGGAACCCGCTCGAATGTTCGTCTTGGGGTCAGTCAGCTTTTTCTGGATCGGGGAATTTTTGTCAGCCCTGACGCCATAGCGTTCCGCCGTCGGCGGGATCAGCTGCATCAGCCCCACCGCGCCTTTGGGCGAGACAGCCTGGGTGTCAAAGCCAGATTCGGTGGCGATCAGGGCCTGCAGCAGTTCGTAGTCAATGCCATGCTTGACGGAAGCTTCGCGCAGCAGGTGCTTGACGGCCTTGTAGTTGGGAGACACATCAAAGTAGGCAAGCAGCTTGGGCGGCGCAGCGGCCACGCCGGTGGCCCGGTTGGCATCGTTGCCGACTGCCTTGCCGCTTTTGGCAACATTGTTGCCTGCGCTGAAGCTTTCAGCCCCGCGAAAGAAAAGCTCATAGCGCTCATCCAGCCGTATCGCCGAAAAGTGGGCAACGCCCCCGGCATCTACATAGCCCCAGATATCGGCACGGGCCGGAGTGACGTGCAAACCCGCAAGCAGCATGACCAGCATGGGCAACAGCAGCGCGCGCCAGCGGACAGGGCTACGCGGCGCCGGCGTCCCCGCCAACACGCGGGATGCCGATGCCAGGTGCAAAAGCGAAAACAACTTCAGGGGGAAATTCATCAAATATCGATCTCCACGGCATCGCCGTGCAACTCCATCAGTTCGCGTCGCGCCGCAGCCTCGCCTTTACCCATCAGCTTGGTGATCAGATTTTCAGTTTGCAGAAAATCAAAATTGCCCAACTGCACGGGTAGCAGGCGCCGGGTGTCCGGGTTGAGCGTGGTTTCCCACAACTGTTCCGCACTCATTTCGCCCAGCCCCTTGAAGCGGCTGATGCTCCAGGCGTTCTCACGCACGCCGTCCTTGCGCAACTTGTCCAATATGGCGGTCAATTCGCCTTCGTCCAGGGCATACACCTTGGACGCCGGCTTTTTACCTCGCGCAGGAGCATCCACCCGAAACAGCGGCGGACGCGCCACATACACATTACCAGCTTCAATCAGTTTGGGGAAGTGCCGGAAAAAGAGGGTCAGCAACAGCACCTGGATGTGCGAGCCGTCTACGTCGGCGTCGCTGAGGATGCAGACCTTGCCGTAGCGCAGGCCGCTCAGGTCCGGCGTGTCATGGGGGCCATGCGGATCGACGCCGATGGCCACGGCAATATCGTGGATTTCCGTATTGGCGAACAGCCTGTCACGCTCGACCTCCCAGGTATTGAGCACCTTGCCGCGCAGCGGCAAGATGGCCTGACTTTCCTTGTCGCGCCCCATCTTGGCACTACCGCCCGCCGAGTCGCCCTCGACCAGGAAGACCTCGTTGTGTGCCAGGTCCTTGCTTTCACAATCGGTCAGCTTGCCCGGCAGCACGGCCACGCCGGAGCCCTTGCGTTTTTCAACCTTCTGGCCGGCCTTCTGGCGGGTTTGCGCGGCCTTGATGGCGAGTTCGGCCAGTTTTCTCCCGTAGTCGACATGCTGGTTCAGCCACAGCTCCAGCGTGGGGCGCACAAAGCTCGACACCAGCCGCACCGCATCGCGCGAGTTCAGGCGTTCCTTGATCTGACCCTGAAACTGCGGGTCCAGCACCTTGGCGGAAAGCACATAACTGGCCCGGGCAAACACATCCTCAGGCAGCAACTTGACGCCCTTGGGCAGCAGCGAATGCAAATCGATAAAGCTCTTGACGGCAGTGAACAAGCCATCGCGCAGTCCGCTTTCGTGCGTACCGCCGGCACTGGTCGGGATCAGGTTGACGTAGCTTTCGCGCATGGGCTGACCGTCTTCGGTAAAGGCCACACACCACTGGGCGCCCTCACCCTCGGCAAAACTGTCGTGCGAGGCATCGGCAAAGCCCTCGCCCTCAAACATCGGAATCACCGGATCGGCAGTGAGGGTCTGCATCAGGTAGTCGCGCAGGCCGCCCTTGTAGGCCCAGGTCTGCGTTTCTTTGGTCTTCTCGTTGGTCAGCGTGACGGTCACACCAGGCATCAGCACGGCCTTGCTGCGCAGCAAATGCGTCAACTCGGTCATGGGCAGCGCGGCAGACTCGAAGTATTTGGCGTCCGGCCAGGCGCGCACGGAGGTACCGCATTTTCGGTCGCCTTCAACAGCCTTGCGCAACTGCAGTTTTTCAATGACATCGCCACCTGAAAACACCAGCCGGGCGACCATGCCTTCGCGGTAAGACATCACTTCAAGCCGTTTTGACAAGGCGTTGGTGACGCTCACCCCCACGCCGTGCAGGCCACCCGAGAAGCTGTAGGCGCCGCCCTTGCCCTTGTCGAACTTGCCACCGGCATGCAGGCGGGTGAACACCAGCTCGACCACCGGTGCTTTTTCTTCCGGGTGCAGGCCAAACGGGATGCCGCGCCCGTCGTCCTCCACGCTCACCGAGCCGTCGGTGTGCAGCGTGACCTTGATCTTTTTGCCATACCCGGCCAGCGCCTCGTCGGCCGAGTTGTCCAGAACCTCCTGAATGATGTGCAGCGGGTTGTCGGTGCGCGTATACATGCCCGGCCGCTGCTTGACGGGCTCCAGACCCTTGAGCACGCGGATCGAGCCTTCGGAATATTCGTTGCTTGCGGTAGATAGTTTGTCGGCCATGGCTGATGAGGAAATTGCGGCAATTGTAGACCGGGCCGCAAAAGTAACTGTACAAATATACAGCCATGCTAACCGAACCCGCCGGGCCGGACGGTTCCGCCACGCGGCGCACCGCCCGGCCGCCAGCACCTTGTGGACATTTTCGTTACAGTCTGCCCATGGCTTCCAACACCGCCCCTACTCCCGACGCGTCATCCTCTTCCTCTTCTTCCCAAACCCTGTCGATGCTTCAGGTGCTGGCCTGCGGCGCGGCGATTGTCACGCTGTCCATGGGTATACGCCATGGCTTCGGCCTCTGGCTTCAACCCATCACCCAGGCGCAGGGCTGGACGCGCGAGACCTTTGCTTTTGCCATTGCCGTGCAGAACCTGGCCTGGGGTGTTTTTGGCATCTTTGCCGGCATGGCGGCTGACCGCTTTGGCGCCTTCCGGGTGATTGTGGGTGGTGCGTTGCTGTACGCCCTGGGCCTCGTTGGCATGGCGCTGTCGCCCACGGGCCTGCTGTTCACGCTGACCGCCGGGGTGCTGATTGGCGCGGCGCAGGCAGGCACCACCTACGCGGTGATTTACGGCGTCATCGGGCGCAATATTTCCTCGGACAAGCGCTCCTGGGCCATGGGTGTGGCAGCGGCCGCAGGCTCGTTTGGCCAGTTTTTGATGGTGCCCGTCGAGGGTTTCCTGATCAGCAGCCTGGGCTGGAAAGAAGCCCTGCTGGCCCTGAGCATTGCAGTTTTGATGATCGTGCCCCTGGCGCTGGGGCTGCATGAGAGCGGGTTTGCGAGCGGCAAGCCGGCCAAACGCGAGCAAACCATCGGGCAGGCACTGCGGGAAGCCTTCAAGTACCCGAGCTTTCAATTGCTGATGGCCGGCTACTTCGTCTGCGGCTTCCAGGTGGTATTCATTGGCGTGCACATGCCCAGCTATCTGAAAGACAAGGGCCTGTCGCCCCAGGTGGCCAGTTATGCGCTGGCCCTGATCGGCCTCTTCAATGTGTTCGGCACCTACGTTGCCGGTTCGCTGGGCCAGAGAATTGCCAAACGAAAAATCCTGGCGACGATTTACCTGTCGCGAGCCATCGTCATCGCCGTGTTCCTGGCCGCCCCGTTGAGCCCCATGAGCGTTTATATCTTTGCCAGCGTGATGGGCTTGCTGTGGCTGTCGACCATTCCACCGACCAACGCCGTGGTGGCGCAAATTTTCGGCATCCAGCATATGTCCATGCTGGGCGGCTTTATTTTCTTCAGCCACCAGATCGGTTCCTTCCTGGGGGTCTGGCTGGGCGGCTACCTGTATGACCGCACCGGCAGCTACAACATTGTCTGGTACATCGCCATTGCGCTGGGTGTGTTTGCAGCACTGGTAAACCTGCCGGTGCGCGAAACCCCGATTTCGCGTGCCGGCCTGCCGCAGGGAGCGTAAGGTGGCCAAAAAGATCAGCTGGTGGGCGCTCGCGATCCTCGCATCGCTGGGCGTGTTTTCCCTTTACACGCGGCCTGATTTCCTCTTCACGCTGGCCAATCAGGTCTGGGCCTGTTTCTAGGATTGCCTCAGGCCGACTTCAGGCTTGCCCGCAGTTTTGTACAGGCCATTGAGACCTGAAGCCCAATCACGACGGGGACAAGCAGCCATGAAAACTATCGTAATTACCGGGGCGTCCGATGGCATAGGCGCGGAGATGGCGCGGCAACTCGCGCAAACGCACCGCACCGGCGTGGCATTGGTGCTGGCTGCGCGCAACGAAGCCTTGCTCGCGGAAGTCGCCGCGCAATGTGCGGCGCACGGCGCCCAAACGCTGGTGGTGAAAACCGATGTCTCGATCGAGGCCCAATGCCGGCAGCTGATCGCCGCCGCCGTCAGCCGCTTTGGCCGCATCGACGCGTTGATCAATAACGCTGGCCGGTCGGCGCAGGCGCTCTTTGAAGACGTCAAAGCCGAAGACCTGGCCTGGTACGAGCAACTGATGCGCATCAACTTCTGGGGCAGCGTCTGGTGCACCCATGCGGCCCTGCCTCATTTAAAGCAAAGCCACGGCGCCATCGTGGCCGTCTCCAGCCTCGCGGGGCTGATTGGCGTGCCGGGCCGGACCGCCTACAGCGCCACCAAATTTGCCATGACGGGTTTCTTCGAGGCCCTGCGCGCGGAATTGAAGGGTGCCGGCGTCAGCGTGACGACCGTCTATCCCGGCGTGGTCGCTACGCAGACCCGGTATCGCGGTTTCAATGCCGCGGGGGCCCCTGCCGGCTCCAGTGGCCTGAAGGAAGATCAGGCCATGAGCGTTGAAGAATGCGCAGGACTGATTCTGCAGGGCATGGCGCGACGGGACCGCGAGGTGGTGATGACAGCCAAAGGCAGGCTGGGCCGCTGGCTCAAACTGGTGGCGCCAGCCCGGGTCGAGTCGATGGCGCTGGCCGCCCTCAAGGATGAGGTCAAGCCTCATTAACTTTATTAACACCTCCGTTAATCCTATTAACCGCATTAACCCAATTAACCCAATAACCCCATGACCTCATTGCAAAAGCAAAGCACCCTGCACGGCACAGAGCCGGCTTCGGCCTGGGTACAGCGCTGGTCGCACCTGGTGGCAGACGGCGGTGTGGTGCTGGATGTGGCTTGCGGCCGCGGTCGCCACGCCTGCTGGTTTTATCAACAAAATCACCCCGTCGTCCTTGTAGACAGGTCACAGGAGGCTATTGAATCCATCGCAATTCCGGCGCAGGCCCGCGAAGCGGTGGTGGCAGATATTGAAAATGGCCCCTGGCCCTTTGCTGGCCGGCAATTTGACGCGGTGGTGGTCACCAACTACCTCTGGCGCCCGCTGATGCCCACCTTGCTTGGCGGCTTGGCGCCGGGCGGTGTCCTGATTTACGAAACTTTTACGCAAGGCAATGAAACGGTGGGAAAACCCTCCCGTCCCGATTTTCTGTTGCGTCCCGGTGAATTGCTGGAGATCTGCCGCGGCTTGCGGGTAGTGGCTTTCGAGGACGGCTTTGAGGAAGGCCCACAGGGACTGCAGCCACGCTTCGTCCAGCGCATTGCCGCGATCCGCGAACCCGAAAGCCATCCGGGTTTGCCCGGGGGCCTGCAACCCCAATCCCCAGTCCCCCCACGCTATAGACTGGTCTAGCCTCTGGGTAGAATGCGGGATTGGCTCTTCGGGTCGGCAATCTCCTTTTTATGATTGTTTCCAGACCACCCCCAGGGCCGCGAACCTACAGACCAAGACATGAAACCCATTACTGGCAGCATCGTTGCACTGGCAACGCCCTTGCATGATGACGGCAGCGTAGATTACCCCACCCTGCGCAAACTGGTGGACTGGCACATCGCCGAAGGGACCGACTGCATAGGCGTGGTCGGCACCACCGGCGAATCCCCGACCGTCAACGTCGAAGAGCACTGCGAAATCATCCGCGTCTCGGTGGAGCAGGCGAAAAAACGCGTGCCCATCATGGCCGGCTGCGGCGCCAATTCCACGGCCGAGGCGATCGAGCTCGCCAGGTTCGCCAAGCAGGTGGGCGCCGACTGCCAGCTGCAAGTCGTCCCCTATTACAACAAGCCCACCCAGGAAGGCCAGTACCGGCATTTCAAGGCGATCGCCGAGGCTGTCGGCGACCTGCCCACCGTGCTGTACAACGTGCCCGGCCGCACCGTAGCCGATATGGCGCATGCCACCGTGCTGCGCCTGGCCCAAGTGCCCGGCATTGTCGGCATCAAGGAGGCCACCGGCAACATCGAGCGCGCACAGTGGCTGATCAAGGAAGTCCCCCAAGGGTTTGCCGTGTACTCCGGTGATGATCCGACCGCCGTGGCGCTGATGCTTTGCGGCGGACAGGGCAACGTCAGCGTGACAGCCAACATCGCGCCACGCCTGATGCACGAGCTGTGCGTGGCTGCCGTGGCGGGAGACGCCAGACGGGCCATGGAGTTGCAGTTCAAACTGCTGCCCCTGCACAGAAACCTTTTTGTCGAAGCCAACCCGATTCCTGTCAAATGGGCCATGGCCCGGATGGGACTGTGCGGTGGAGCGCTACGACTACCCATGACGCCGCTTGACCCATCCAACGAAGCTGCCGTGGAAGGCGCCCTGCGCGCCAGCGGCCTGATCTGATTTTTAAGGGAACCCCAGTGAAGAACTTGCCAAAACGCCCTGCCTTTGCAACCACCCAAAATGCGCTAACCGTGTCCGCACTGGTTGCCGTGAGCCTGCTTGCGGGCTGCTCCACCATCAGGGATGTCATGGAAGGCGAACGCATCGATTACAAATCGAGCGCTACCAAAGCGCCCTCGCTGGATATTCCTCCCGACCTGACCCAGCTCAACCGTGAAAGCCGTTATGTGGTGCCCGGCACAGCCGTGACCGCCAGCAGCTACCAGGTAGGCCAGGCCGCGCCCCAGACCGCGCCGACGGCAGCTGTTGCGGTAGGTGACGTCCGGGTAGAGCGAGCGGGCACCCAGCGCTGGCTGGTCATCAACCGGCCTGCCGACAAGCTCTGGGGACCCGTGCGTGACTTCTGGCTGGAAAGCGGCTTTTTGCTGGCTCAAGACCAGGAAAATCTGGGCATCATGGAAACGGACTTTGCCGAAAATCGCGCGAAGCTGCCTCAGGACTTCATTCGCAGCGCACTGGGCAAAATTCTCGATGGCGCCTATTCCACCGGCGAACGCGACAAGTTCCGCACCCGGCTGGAACGCCGGCCAGACGGCGGCACCGAGATTTTCATCAGCCATCGCGGCATGGTGGAGGTGATCACCGGCGCCAAGAGCGGCAATGCCGTGACAGGCGACAGCACGGTCTGGCAACCGCGCCCTGCCGATCCCGAACTCGAAGCCGAGTTTCTGCGCCGCCTGATGGTGAAGCTGGGCGTGGCGCAGGAACAGTCCAGGGCCCTCGTTGCAGCAGGCGCCACGAAACAGACATCCCGCTCCACCGTCGTGAACAATCTTCCAGTCGTGCAGATCGACGAAGGTTTCGAGCGCGCCTGGCGTCGCGTGGGCCTGGCACTGGACCGCACCGGCTTCACCGTGGAAGACCGCGACCGCAGCCAGGGCGTCTATTTTGTACGCTATATCGAACCCGTCGCCAACAAGAGCGAACCCGGCTTCTTCAGCAAGCTGTTCAGTGGCTCTCCGGCTGCGCCAGCGCCACTGAAGTACCGCATTGCGGTCAAGAGCCAGGGCGAAAGCACCACGGTATCGGTACTCAATGCCCAGGGCGCGCCTGAATCGTCAGCCAATGCGCAACGCATTGTTCAGGTGATTGCCGACGACCTGAAATAAGGCCGCGGTTTGCAGCCCCATCACTGCCCGCTGCACCGGTGCTGAGATTCAAAAGCCTGGGCAGCGGCAGTTCGGGCAACGCCACACTGGTTGAAGCCCTGGGCCTGCTGCCGTTTCGGGTGCTCATTGATTGCGGGCTGGGGCTCAAGCACCTCGTGTACCGGCTTGGCCAGGCCGGGCTTCGACCGGAAGACATCAACGCGGTCTTCATTACCCATGAACATGGCGACCACATTGGTTGCGCGCGCTCACTGTCCCTGCGCTACCGCATCCCGGTCTGGATGAGCCATGGCACCCATGCCGCTACCGGCTCGCCGGATTTTGATGGCCTGCTCCGCACGGCACGAGATGGTGAAGCCATTGACCTCGGGGGACTGCAGCTCACGCCTTTTACCGTGCCGCACGACGCCAGGGAGCCCCTGCAGCTCACCTGCACGGATGGCTCGGCGAAGCTGGGGATTTTGACGGACCTGGGCCATGCGACGGCACACGTCTTGGGGCACCTGAAGGCCTGCGATGCGCTGCTGCTGGAGTGCAACCACGACACCGAGATGCTGGCTCAATCAGCCTATCCCGCATTTCTGAAGCGGCGGGTCGGCGGCCAGTACGGCCACCTGGCCAACACCGCAGCGGCAGATATCGCCCGCGCGGTGCGCCACCAGGGCCTCAAGCATCTGGTGGCAGCCCATCTGAGCGCGCAAAACAACCGGCCCGCCCTGGTTCAAGACGTCATGGCGCAGGCTTTGTCCTGCGCGCCAGACGACATCATCGTTGCGAAACCCGATGACGGGAGCTGCTGGCTGCAGATCTGACAACGCAACATGACGAAGCAATCATTCCCGGGGTCTGGGCAAGCTGCCGGGAAATCATGAACTGTATGAACCATAAAAAAAGCCGCCTTGCGGCGGCTTTTTTCGACTCGCTGAAGAGAATTACTTCTTCGCTGCGTCTGCGGCGCCAGCGGCAGCCGAAGCGGCACCAGCAGCAGCCGTAGCGGCGCCAGCGGCAGCCGAAGCGGCACCAGCAGCGGCATCAGCAGCGGGAGCAGCAGCAGGTGCAGGCGCAGGTGCGGCAACTGGTGCAGGCGCAGGTGCTGCAGCTTCTTCTTTTTTGCCGCAAGCAGCCAGAGCAACAGCGGCAACAATAGCTGCCAAAACGAGTGACTTGTTCATTTTTACGATCCTTGATGAATTTAGAAAACAATTTCCGGAAACTGTCAAAGGCAACCTGAATCAAAAATTCAGGTCATGTTTGACTGGGGAAAGGACTCGAGCTCTTTCTACCCAGCTATAAATTATATGCCGGTTATTGCAAGCCTGAAAACCCTTAGGCGGCAAAACGCCCTACGGAATCAAGCCGAAAACCGTAAAAACCACACACACCCGCACACACCTACAGTCCCAGCGTGGTCGCCGGAAAGGCTGGCGAACTTTTTAGCAACCGCTCATTCAGGCGTTCCCTCAGCGCAACCCGTCTGACCACTTCAGAGCCTGCTGTCCCTGTGCAGCGCGCCAACTCCACCCTTTCAAACACCCAACTGGGTGCCCATAGCGCACTGGGCATGTCATCAGCCGGCGTGGAAGCACTTCCACGGCAGTCCACAATGTGCGCCCAGGTCCGTCGCCACGCCGCAAAACGCGCATGACGCCGGAGCACCTCATCGTAATTTTTAGCAAGCATCGTGAACCTGCGGCCCGCTCTGGACCAGTCATTCAGCGCCTGAACCACCACGCGCTCACCCAGAGGCCAGTCTTCAAAGCTGGGGTCGCACACGATGATTTCACGCCAGCCCTCCGCAGCGGCCGCTGCAAAGGCCTGCCGAACCAGGCTGGTGAACTCGGCGCGGCCACTGAAGCGCCCCTCCAGCAACACGGGTGGCTCGGTGGGTGTTGTTTGAGAATCCATGAGACTTCCTCCTTCGAATTGATGAGACGCCCTTCAGGCGCCGCCTCCCATCGGCAGTTCCTGCCGCAGCCAACCGGCCTCATGCCAGTCCCCCAGCAACGCAAGAGCAGGCTTGCTGGCCTTGCGCAACTCACTGGCCGACAGACCGCGCTGGTCGGCCAGCCGGCGCATGAGGGCGGCATCGGTGCCTTTGGCACGGTAGCTTTCTCCATTGATGAACACATGGTCGCTGTCATACATCATCCGGCTGCGCGCATCAAGGCAAATGCCGGCTTTGCCCGCTTTGACAGCGTCCTGCTCCCAAGCCTGCAGGGGAGCCTCAAACCAGACTGAAGGTTTGGGTTCGGTCATGTACTCCCCCAGTGCGCAAGCCAGGGCGAGCGGATCCTTGAGCGCCTCGAGGACCGCTTGCCCGGCGAATTTCGCAAGCCCCTCAGGCAGCGCCGCAGGCGTCGCGGTTGCGGCCTGGCGCGGGTCGCGATAAATTTTCGGTGAAGGACCGGCACGCCGACGCCCCTCGCCGGAGGACGGCTCGGACTCGTCTTCGCTGAACTCCGCCAGGCGATGCAGCAGCTCCGCAGCCAGCTCGTTCCGCGCCGGTGCCCGAAAACCGATGGAATAGGTCATGCAGTCTGCAGCCTCGCCATCTCCGCCTGCCGCGGCTTCGGCAATACCATCATGTGCATAGCATGGCGGCAGGTAGAGCATGTCGCCCGCCTCAAGGACAAACTCCTCATCAGGTTCAAAGTTCTGCAGTATTTTCAACGGCACCCCTTGCTGCAAGGTCAGATCTTTTTGCTGTCCAATTTTCCAGCGCCGGCGCCCGCTGGCCTGGAGCAAAAAAACATCGTAACTGTCAAAGTGCGGCCCCACGCCCCCACCCGGCGTTGCAAACGAGATCATCAGGTCATCCAGCCGCGCATCCGGCACAAAACGAAACTTCTGCAACAGCGCATGCGCGCGCGCATCATGCAGGTCCACCCCCTGCACCAGAAGCGTCCAGGCATCCCGGCTCAATGGCGGCAGGCTTCGCCTCGCAAACGGCCCCTGCTTCATGCGCCACCCCTGGGTCTGGCGGGCAATCAGGCGGGATTCGACATGCTCCTGCCCGGCCAGCGTAAACAGGTCTGCGCGACTGAGCAAAGGCTGAAATCCGGGAATGGCCTGACGCACAA
The DNA here is from genome assembly GCF_056401355.1 of Polaromonas sp. P4_F4. Lineage (NCBI taxonomy): Bacteria > Pseudomonadati > Pseudomonadota > Betaproteobacteria > Burkholderiales > Comamonadaceae > Polaromonas > Polaromonas sp. P4_F4. The sequence goes on from NZ_JBFUJO010000006.1 coordinate 37,727, forward strand.
GAAGCGGCTTTTTTTGCCAGTACTGGCGCATGAATCGGGCCGGACTCAAACCGGCGAGAAGGTCTAGGGCTTGATTTACATCCATGGGACAATTGTCGGATGAAAATCACCCCGCAATGCGTCGTAGCCCTGACATGGACGCTGAAAGACACCCTGGGCGATATGCTCGATGAACTGGACGAGCCGGTCGAGTTTTTACTGGGCGGCAATGACCTGCTGATCAAAATTGAAGAGGCCCTGCAAGGCCACGAGGCCGGCGACAAGCTGGAGCTGCATCTGGAGCCCGAAAACACCTTCGGCGACTATGACGAAAACCTGGTTTTTCTGGAAGCCCGCAACATCTTCCCCGCAGAACTGGAAGAAGGCATGACCTTTGATGGCGCAGCGCTACCGGCCGGCGCCAACGGACAAATTCCGCACAACCACATTTACACCGTGACGGAAATCTACCCGGAGCATGTGGTACTGGATGGCAATCATCCCCTGGCCGGCATTGCGATCCGGCTGGCGATGAAAGTAGAGTCTGTGCGCGAGGCCACCGCACAGGAAATTGGACGGGGTTCTCTCGGCACCGGTTTTTTCAAACTGGAATCGCTGACGAGCGGCAACGACACATTGCATTGATCCACTCAGAGTGAGCGCGGGTTGCGGAGCGGCGCAGCAAATGCTGCCACCGCTCTTATTCTTACCTTGACCCGCCCTGAAGACGGCTTGGAGCCGGTTTAAAGACGGTAAATCTGTCCATTCTCTATCCTGACGCGATCACCGACGCGCAGGTCTCCGGATGCAGGCACGTCGTAGGCGCGGGTGCTGCCGTTGTCCAGCCGGATCGAGATACGATAGGTTTCACGAACAGTCGTGCTTTGGCTTTTCTCAATGGCATTGCCGGCCACAGCGCCACCTACAGCGCCGACCACCGTGGCGGCAGTGCGACCACTACCGCCGCCGATCTGAGAGCCGACCACCGCACCGGCCACACCGCCGATGACCGCACCGACGCCGGAGCCCCTGCCTGGCTCCGAGGTCCGCAGGACCTCCACATTGGTGACACGCCCAAACTCGGTGTAGTTACCCTGCGGATACTGGGCAGGATAGGACGAGGTCGGGTAGGACGAACTGGGATAGGTCGACACCGGTTCCGATGAACTCATGGGCGGAGCCGCGCAGGCAGCCAGAGCCGCCAGCACAAGCACCGAAGCAGTGGTTGAAATATATCGGGAAGGTTGACGCATGGAAGTCTCCTGTTAAGAAAGTTGAGGACCTTATGCAATCAGCCGGCGTCACCTTGCGCCAATGGCGTGCAGTTAACGTGCGGATTGCTTGAGTCTCTAACTGATTACATGCGCAATCGCCAAAGCCGGGGGTGGGGCCCCAGGCTGATTCGGCGTGGGAGAGGGCTGCCCGGCAGCGTAAGAAAAGCCTGACGCTGGACGAACCCAGGACGGTAGGCCTTCAGTTCGGTCCTCAGTTTTTACCGGTGGACCCGTAACCACCTTCACCGCGTTCGCTGGCGGGGAATTCGGTGACTACATTGAACTTCGCTTGCACAACCGGCACGATCACCAATTGCGCGATACGCTCCATGGGCTCGATGGTGAAGGGCACATCGCTGCGATTCCATGCACTGACCATCAACTGACCCTGGTAGTCACTGTCGATCAGGCCCACCAGATTACCCAGCACGATGCCGTGTTTATGGCCCAGTCCGGAGCGCGGCAGAATGAGCGCCGCATAGCCCGGATCACACAGGTGGATCGCGACGCCCGTCGGCACCAATTGCCAGGCATTGGCGCCCAGCGTCAGCGGCGCATCCAGGCAGGCGCGCAAGTCCAGGCCTGCGCTGCCGGGCGTGGCGTAGTGAGGAAGATTGCCCTGAAGGCGGGGATCCAGAATCTTGACGTCTATTTTCATGACTTGTGTTTGCGTTCGGCTTGTTGGGAATGGGGGGATATTTCGGTGGTGCCTGCTGCGGTGGTTCTTGCGGTGGCGGTTCTTGCGGCGGTATCTGCCAGGTCTGCAAGGCGTCTGGCCGAGGCACGCAGCGAGGGAGCGCCAACCCTGAACACAACCCACGCAGCATAAGCCAGCAGGAAGGGAATAAACAGAAAGCCTGCTCCGGGCAGCAACCTGGCCAGCATCTGGGTTCCTATCCACGCCACCAGCACCCACTTCACATGAGTGAGGAAAGAAATTCCTGCAAAGGGTTCGAGGGCAGCCTTGACAGAGGGCATCCCGGAACTCGCAGAAAATGGCGCATTCGCCTGTCCGCCCTGTTCCGGCTGGAACATGTCCGGGCGCACGCAGACTGAAATATTGCCGCTGGTCAAACGCTCGACGTACCGCGCGAAATCGCCGTCAGGAGGGGTATCGGAGGGGTGTATCAAGCAGCTCACCCTTTCCGGGTCGAAGCGACCGGCGCCGCCAGCCTGGCAGCGATTTCCTGAACCAGCCGGCGTGCCAGCGACAGCTTGGGCGCCCGGGCCACCTCGGTGCTGCCTTGCTCGTCAACCAGCAGCAGCGCGTTATGGTCCTGTCCAAAAGTATCGGGCCCGATGTTACCTACCAGCAGTGGTACGTTTTTGCGCAGGCGCTTGGCTTGGGCGTTCTCGGCCAGGTCATGGCTTTCTGCGGCAAAGCCCACGCAAAACAGCTTGCCCGCCCGGGCGGCGGCAGACTTGGCAACGGTGGCGAGGATGTCCGCGTTTTCCGTGAATCCCAGTTGCGGCGCGTGGCCCGATCCGTCTTTCTTGATCTTTTGGGCTGATGGTGCCGCAGGCCGCCAGTCGGCCACAGCCGCGGTAGCTATGAAAACAGTAGCACCCTGCACCCGGTCCATCACGGTATCGAGCATATTCTGTGCAGATCTCACGTCAATGCGCGTGACGCCCCGTGGTGTGGGCAGGCCCACCGGGCCGGCGACCAGCGTGACCTCGGCACCCGCCTCGCGCGCAGCGCGCGCAATGGCAAAACCCATCTTCCCGCTGGACAGGTTGGTGATGCCGCGCACCGGGTCAATAGCCTCATAAGTGGGTCCCGCCGTAACCAGCACGCGCTGGCCGGCCAGCACCTTGGGCGCAAAGAAGGCAATGATGTCCTCCAGCAGCTGCTCGGGCTCCAGCATGCGGCCATCACCCGTTTCCCCGCACGCCTGAAAGCCGTTGCCCACGCCCAGCACCCTGGCGCCGTCGGCCTCAAGCTGAACAAAGTTGCGTTGCGTCGCCGGGTGCGCATACATCTCGCGGTTCATCGCCGGCGCCACCAGCAGCGGCACCTTGTCGATGGGCCGGGCCAGGCACATCAGGCTCAGCAAATCATCGGCACGGCCATGGAGCAGCTTGGCCATGAAGTCAGCGCTCATGGGTGCAATCAAAATCGCATCGGCCTCGCGCGACAGGTTGATATGCGCCATGTTGTTGGCTTCGCGACTGTCCCACTGGCTGGTGTAAACCGGCCGGCCGCTCAACGCCTGCATGGTGACAGGTGTGATGAACTGCTCGGCGGCTTCCGTCATGACCACCTGCACGGTGGCGCCCGCCTTGATCAGCGCACGGCACAGCTCGGCCGACTTGTAGCAGGCGATACCGCCCGACAGGCCCAGCACCAGATGCCTGCCGGCCAGGTCCAGTGCTTCACCGCCGGGCACGCCGTTTTCCACGGGATTGGCTTGATTTGTCATGTTTCGCAATGTAGCAGCTAGATGGGCCCCCACGCTTTTCACTGCGTGTAATGCGCTGCCCCCCGAGGGGGCCGCTGCGCCTGCGGCCCGGCAAAGCCGGTTCCGCGGCCCCTGCTGGCTGGAGAGCTATTAGGCCCCCACGGTTGCTCACTGCGTGTAGCTCCCTGCCCCCCCGAGGGGTCGCTGCGCCTGCGGTCTGGCAAAGCCAGTCCCGCGGCCCCTGCTGGGATGAAGAGCCCCCACGCTTTTCACTGCCTTGCGATGCGCCCATCACAGGAAAGCCCGGGTTTTAGCGCCTCGGCTGGCGGCCGTTGTACGGCCAACCCGTATAATCTCCGTTTACCACCTCTGCGAACTTGCGGTTCGTACCTGACATGACCAAATTTGTCTTCGTCACCGGCGGTGTGGTGTCTTCCCTGGGCAAGGGAATCGCCTCAGCCTCCTTAGCTGCGATCCTTGAATCGCGAGGCCTCAAAGTCACTCTTATCAAGCTGGATCCCTACCTCAACGTGGATCCCGGCACCATGTCGCCCTTTCAGCACGGTGAAGTCTTTGTCACCGACGACGGTGCAGAAACCGATCTGGACCTTGGCCACTATGAGCGCTTCATTGAAACGCGCATGCGCAAGGCCAACAATTTCACCACGGGTCAAATTTACAAAAGCGTGCTTGAGAAAGAACGTCGTGGCGACTACCTGGGAAAAACCGTACAGGTCATCCCACATGTCACCAACGAGATTCAGGAGTTCATCAAACGGGGCGCCGGCTATGAAACCGCTGATGCTGTCGATGTGGCGATTGTCGAAGTAGGCGGCACCGTCGGCGATATTGAATCCCTGCCCTTTCTGGAGGCCGTGCGGCAGATGAGTCTGCGGCTGGGCCCCAACAACACCGCCTTTGTTCATCTGAGCTATGTGCCGTGGATTGCGGCCGCCGGTGAACTTAAAACCAAGCCGACGCAGCACACCGCCAAGCAGCTGCGTGAAATCGGCATTCAGGCCGACGTGCTGCTGTGCCGCGCAGACCGTCGCATTCCGGCGGAAGAGCGTGAAAAAATCTCCCTCTTCTCCAACGTGCCCGAGTGGGGTGTCATTTCCATGTGGGACGTGGACACGATTTACAAGGTCCCGCGCATGCTCCACGAGCAGGGGCTGGATGGCCTGATCTGCGACAAGCTGCGCCTGAACACGCCCCCGGCCAATCTCAAGCGCTGGGACGATCTGGTGTATGAAACCGAGCATCCCAAGACCGAGGTCAACATTGCCATGGTCGGCAAGTATGTGGACCTCTCCGACAGCTACAAGTCGCTCAACGAGGCCTTGCGCCATGCCGGCATGAAAAACCATGCCAAGGTGGTCATCGAGTATGTCGACTCCGAAACCATCGCACCCGATAACGTGTCGCGCCTGGCGCGCTTCGACGGCATTCTGGTGCCCGGCGGCTTCGGCGTGCGCGGTGTCGAAGGTAAAATCTGCGCCGCCCGCTTTGCCCGTGAAAACAAAATGCCCTACCTCGGTATCTGCCTGGGCATGCAGGTGGCCACCATCGAGTTTGCGCGCCACGTCGCAGGCCTGAAAGACGCGAACAGCACCGAGTTCGACCCGGCCACCCCCAATCCCGTCATCGCGCTCATCACCGAGTGGAAAGACGCCGACGGCACCATCAAGACGCGCGACGCCAAGTCCGACCTCGGTGGCACCATGCGGCTTGGCGCCCAAAGCTCGGATGTTGCCAAAGGCTCGCTGGCCTACAACATCTACGGCGATGTGGTGACCGAGCGGCACCGCCATCGCTATGAAGCCAACGTCAACTACCTCGACGCCTTGCGCAAATCAGGCCTGGTCATTTCGGCGCTGACGCAGCGCGAGCAGCTGACTGAAATCGTGGAATTGCCGCAGGATATACACCCGTGGTTCGTGGGCGTGCAGTTTCACCCCGAATTCAAATCAACCCCCTGGGCTGGACATCCGCTGTTCAATGCCTACATTGCGGCGGTGCTTGAGCACCGCGTCAAGGCCGGCCAGGATGGCAAGGCCGCGGCCAAGCCCCTGAAGGCGGTGGCCTGACCATGAAACTATGCGGATTTGACATTGGTCTGAACCAACCGTTTTTCCTGATTGCCGGACCCTGCGTGGTGGAGTCCGAGCAGCTTCAGATGGACACAGCCGGCGCACTGAAAGAAATCACTTCGTCACTGGGCATCCCCTTCATCTTCAAGTCCAGTTACGACAAGGCCAACCGCTCCAGCGGCACCAGTTTTCGCGGCCCCGGCATGTTGAAAGGCCTGGAAATTCTCGCCAAGGTCAAGCGTGAGCTGAACCTGCCCATCCTGACCGACGTGCACTCCGAAGCCGACATCGCTACCGTCGCCGCTGTGGTCGATGTGCTGCAAACCCCGGCGTTTTTGTGTCGCCAGACCGATTTCATTCATGCGGTGGCGCAATCGGGCAAGCCGGTCAACATCAAAAAAGGCCAGTTCCTCGCGCCGGGTGACATGAAAAACGTCATCGACAAGGCGCGGGCTGCGGCACGTGAAAAAGGCCTCAACGAAGACAACTTCATGACCTGCGAGCGCGGGGCCAGTTTTGGCTACAACAACCTGGTGTCCGACATGCGCAGCCTGGCCATCATGCGCGAGACCGGCGCGCCCGTGGTGTTTGATGCCACCCACTCGGTGCAACTGCCCGGCGGCCAGGGCACCAGCAGCGGCGGCCAGCGGGAAATGGTGCCAGTGCTGGCGCGCGCCGCAGTCGCCGTCGGTGTGGCCGGCCTCTTCATGGAAACACATCCCGACCCGGCCAAGGCCCTGAGCGACGGCCCCAATGCCGTGCCGCTCAAGCACATGAAAGCCCTGCTCGAGACCCTGCTGGAACTGGACCGCGTGACCAAGAAAAACGGCTACCTTGAAAACAGTTTTGAGGCTTGAACATGAGCAACGCCGGGCCGCCCCAAGTTGCGAAGGCCCCCTTGGGGGGCAGCGTAGTACACGGAGTGACAAGCGTGGGGGCCATATGACCAGTGCCTACATTATCGCCAACGTTACAGTTACGAACCCCGAACAATACGAAACCTATAAAAAACTCTCTAGCATTGCCATGCAAGTGCACGGCGCCGAAGTTTGCGTGCGTGGCGGCAAGGTCGAGGTGATTGAAGGCGATTGGTCGCCAAGCCGCCTTGTCGTGCTGAAATTTCCCGACATGGAGCAAGCCCGGGCCTTCAATACGTCGGCCGAGTACGAGGCCGCCCGTCAGTCGCGCCAGGGCATCGCCGTCATGCGCATGGTGCTGGTTGAAGGTGTGTAGTTTTAGTCTTCTGATTTTTGTTTTCTGATTTTGAAAGAACATAAATGAGCGCAATTGTTGATATCGTTGGCCGTGAAATTCTCGACAGCCGTGGCAATCCCACCGTTGAATGCGACGTGCTGCTGGAGTCCGGCGTCATGGGCCGCGCCGCAGTCCCCTCGGGCGCATCCACCGGTTCGCGCGAAGCCATCGAGCTGCGCGACGGCGACAAATCGCGCTACCTTGGCAAGGGCGTGCTCAAGGCCGTCGAGCACATCAACACGGAAATCTCCGAAGCCGTGCTGGGCCTCGATGCCAGCGAACAGGCCTTTCTCGACCGTACGCTGATTGACCTGGACGGAACGGACAACAAGTCCCGCCTGGGCGCCAATGCGACGCTGGCCGTCAGCATGGCAGTTGCGCGTGCAGCGGCTGAAGAAGCCGGCCTGCCGCTGTACCGCTACTTCGGCGGCAGCGGCGCGATGCAGATGCCCGTTCCGATGATGAACGTGGTCAACGGCGGCGCGCACGCCAACAACAACCTTGACCTGCAGGAGCTCATGATCATCCCCATCGGCGCGCCGAGCTTTCGCGAAGCCGTGCGTTACGGTGCCGAGGTGTTTCATGCGCTCAAGAAAATCCTGCACGACAAGGGCATGAGCGTGGCCGTCGGCGACGAAGGCGGCTTTGCGCCCAACGTGCCCAGCCACGAAGCGGCCATCCAGATGATTCTGGAGGCTATCGACAAGGCCGGCTATGTCGCGGGTGAACAGATTGCGCTGGGCCTGGATTGCGCGGCCTCCGAGTTTTACAAGGATGGCAAGTACGTGCTGGCCGGCGAAGGCCTGAGCCTGGACGCCACCGAATGGACCAACATCCTGGCCACCTGGGTCGACAAGTACCCCATCATCAGCATTGAAGATGGCATGGCCGAAGGCGACTGGGATGGCTGGAAAATTCTGACCGAACGCCTGGGAAAACAGGTGCAACTCGTCGGCGACGACCTGTTTGTGACCAATACCAAGATCCTCAAGGAAGGCATCGACAAGCACATCGCCAACTCGATCCTGATCAAGATCAACCAGATCGGTACGCTGACGGAAACCTTTGCCGCCATCGAGATGGCCAAGCGCGCCGGCTACACCGCCGTCATCAGCCACCGCTCGGGCGAAACTGAAGACTCCACCATTGCCGATATCGCGGTCGGCACCAATGCCGGCCAGATCAAGACCGGCTCGCTCTCCCGCTCTGACCGCATGGCCAAGTACAACCAATTGCTGCGCATCGAGGAAGACCTGGGTGACATCGCGTCTTATCCAGGCCGCGCTGCGTTCTACAACCTGCGTTGACCTGACCACTTCCACGTCCACTTCCACGGCTTGTGGCTAAACCTTGGCTAATCGCTTCATCCCTGCCATCCTGATTGCGCTGCTGGTGTTGCTCCATGCGCAACTCTGGATTGGTCGGGGTAGCGTTCCAAGTGTGCGCGAGATGCAGCAGCGGCTGGACGAGCAACTCGCCAAAAATGCGCAAGCGCAGGTCAGCAACGATCAACTGGCGGCCGAAGTCAGGGATCTGCGGGAAGGCCTGGAAATGGTCGAGGAAAAAGCACGCGTGGAACTGGGCATGGTCAAGCCCAATGAGATCTTTGTGCAGATCACAAAATAATCACCCGTCAACGCCTTCTGCGAGCGCGGGCGCAACGCCCTTCGGTAGCCCGGGCCGGGTTGAGGTTGCCCCGATTGCCCCACTTGTCCCTCTGTCCCACTTGCTGCCCCGCTTATCCCATTTCCCCCATCATCAGGCGTCACCGTGCTGAAACTTGCGCTGGTCGGGGCACCACACACCGGTAAATCCGCCCTCGCGACCGCCCTGGACGAGGCGCTGAAGACCTCGGCCTGCGCCGCCTCTGCCTGTGTTGTGATCGTCCCCGCGCCCCTGCCTGCCGCCAGCCTGGCCGGCTACGCCCTGGTTCTGCTGATGGGGCTGGAGCCCCCGGTACGCGGGCCCGACATGGGTGATTTGCCAGCCCTCAACGCCCAGATGAATGAAATGAGGGAAGCTGCAGACCAGTCGATTCGCACCGCACTGCTCCAGGCCGGCGTGCCTTACCGGGTGATCTACGGCTCAGCGGAGGAACGCCTCGCCCATGCACTCGCCGCTCTGGAGCCCCTGCTGAAAACGGCCGGCCAGCGCCTGCGACAAAGCCACGGTGCAGCGGGCGGACCGGACAACGCCGGCAAAACCAGGCCCTGGGTATGGGTGTGCGACAAATGCAGCGACCCGCAGTGCGAGCACCGGCTGCTGAGCGATCTGCTGGCCGGGCGCGCACGCCCGGTTTAGGGGCTGCTCAACGCCAGGAGCGCATCCCGGGGTTGCGTTACTGCACTGTCTGGGTGGGTGGTTGCTGCTTGCTCTGGCTCAGGAAGATTTGCGCCGCATCCACGGGGTCAAAGTCGTACTGGGCACCACAAAACTCGCAGCCGACGGCTACCTTGCCGCGCTCTTCAATAATGCTCTCGATCTCTTCCGTACCCAGGCTGCGCAGCATGTTCCCCACACGATCGCGCGAGCAACTGCAGGAAAAGCTGGGCGTTGCCGGCTCAAAGCGGGTCACCTGCTCCTCCCAGAACAGGCGGCGCAAGATGGTGTCGGCATCCAGGCCAAGCAGTTCTTCGCGTTTCAACGTTCCGGCCAGCATGGCGATCCGGTTGTAATCTTCATTGAGACCGATCTGGTCTTCATTAGCGTCCCTGTCAGTCCGGCCCCGGCCCTCCAGGTTGCCCTGCCCTTTCACCGGCAAACGCTGGATCAGCAAGCCGGCAGCAACCTTGCCGTCAGCTGCCAGAATGAGCTTGGTGTCCAGCTGCTCGCTCTGCAGCATGTAATGCTCCAGCACCTCGCCCAGGCTTTCAATCTTTTCACGCCGGTCGCCAAACAGCGGCACCACGCCCTGGTAAGGCTGCTGCCCCGGCAACTTGTCCTTGGGGTCCAGCGTGATGGCGCAACGCCCCTGGTTGTTCACATTGACCAGTTGGCTCAAGGAACTCCCGGCATCCACGCTGCCCGTCACTGTTGCGGTAGCGCGCAGGCTCAGGTCGGGCTGCACTTCCGCCACCGCCAGCTTGACGGGGCCATCGCCAAAAATCTGCAAAATCAGCGCACCATTGAACTTGATATTGCTCTGCATCAGGGCGCCTGCCGCCGTCATTTCGCCCAGCAGGTGCATCACCTCGACCGGATAGCCCCCGGCGGCCTTCCGGCGCGTGAGGATTTCCTGCCAGGAGTCGGTCAGGCGTACCAGCATGCCGCGAACCGGCAGGCCGTCAAAGAGGAATTTATGAAGTTCGGACATTAGGCCCCCACGCTTTTCACTTCGTGTAATGCGCTGCCCCCCGAGGGGGCCGCTGCGCCTGCGGTCTGGCAAAGCCAGTCCCGCGGCCCCTGCTGGGCTGAAGAGCCCCCACGCGTGGTTTGGGAGGGTCGGGTATTTGGGGTAGTCATGCTTTAGGTACCGTTCAGGCCAGTTTCTTGAGTCCGGCCTTGTAACGCCGGGCATTGTCTACATAGTGCTGCGCGATCCTTTTTAAACCCTCGATCTGCTCCGGCGAGAGTTGCCTCACCGCTTTGGCCGGGCTGCCCAGGATCAGGGAGCCATCGGGGAACTCCTTGCCCTCGGTCACCAGCGAACCCGCGCCGACCAGGCAGTTTTTGCCGATTTTCGCGCCATTCAGTACCACCGCCTGGATGCCGATCAGCGTACCATCGCCGACGGTGCAGCCATGCAGCATGACCTGATGACCGACCGAGACGTGGTCGCCAATCGTCAAGGGCACACCCTCGTCAGCGTGCAGGACGCTGTTGTCCTGGATGTTGGTGCCCCGGCCAATCGTGATGTTTTCCGTGTCGCCACGGATCACCACGCCAAACCAGGCGCTGCTACCCTCACCCAGCGTCACCCGGCCGATGACCTGCGCGTTCTCGGCCACCCAGGCTGACTCGTGAATGGTAGGGGCTGAATCGCCCAGCTGGTAAATGGCCATGAAAGTCCTTGAACAGGTGATCGTCGGAAAGGGATTGCCCCGATTGTAAGTAACCACTCGCCCTACTGTCTGCGCCGTCTGCGGCCGCAAACGGCGCTATCGCCGACAATCCAGCCATGATTGCCAAGCCGCCACCCTCCGCAGACCTGCGCCAGCAAGCCCTGCAGGCGCTGCTGGAGCCTGATCCACAGGAAAAAGTGAAGCTTACCCTTGCCATACAAGCGTTTTCAGCTTCACTTTTGGTAGCAAATGAGGCAGATTTACAGGCCCCCGCCGGCCTGCCCGGGCGCCCGGCACGGCCGGAATTGCGCTCCCACCTGGATGTGCCGAAGCGCTCCCCCTTCACCCATGAAGGCTTGGCTGCGCTACTCCATGCGGTGACCCACATCGAATTCAACGCCATCAATCTGGCCCTGGACGCGGCCTGGCGCTTCGGCGGGCTGCCGCCTGCCTATTACCTGGACTGGCTAAAAGTGGCCGGGGAGGAAGCGCAGCACTTCAGCCTGCTGAGCGACCACCTGCAAGCCATGGGCTACCGCTACGGCGACTTCCCCGCCCACACCGGCTTGTGGGACATGACCGAAAAAACCGAAGGCGACGTACTGGCGCGCATGGCGCTGGTGCCGCGCACGCTGGAGGCACGCGGGCTGGACGCCACGCCGCCCATGCAGGCCAAGCTGCGCCGGGTCGGCACGCCCGATGCCTTGCGAGCCGTCGACATCCTGGACATCATCCTGCGCGATGAAATCGGACATGTGGCCATCGGCAACCACTGGTACCGGTTCCTCTGCGCCGAGCGCGGTCTGGACCCGGTCGCCACCTATGCGGTCCTCGCAAAACAATACGGCGCCCCCCGGCTGAAGGGCCCACTCAATCTGGAAGCTCGTCGCGACGCCGGATTTGACGCTGCTGAATTGGCCCTACTGAGCGCAAATGCATGAAGTTAACAGGTTTATATGTGCAAAAAGAGCTAAAGCACGCTAGACTGTAAACGCACCGAAAGGAGTTTGCGCATGATCCGGCACCTGGTTCCAGACATCCAATCGCAAATGACGAGCCTGCCCGCGGACGTCGCCCTCGAATTGCCTCAGGGCCAGCGCCTGGGTTCAGCCAACGCGCCTGTCAAGCTGTCGTTTTCCAACTGGTCCAGCATCGCCCGCCTGAAAGCCGGCCAGATCGGCGCCCTGGCAGAAGAGTATGTCGAGGGCAAACTGCAGCTTGAAGGCGCCATGCGCGATGTCATGCGCGCGGTAACCAAACTCCTGCCGGGCAACCCGGTGGAAAGCGACATGGGCTGGTGGTCCGGCCTGCTGCGGCGGGCCAAGTCCCTGGCGGCCCACACGCCGGCCAGGGATGCAGCGCAAATCCAGTTTCATTACGACGTTTCGGATGCCTTCTACGCGCTCTGGCTGGACCCGCGCCGGGTGTATTCGTGCGCCTACTACCGCGATACCGCCATGACGCTGGCGCAAGCCCAGGAGGCCAAGCTCGACCATATCTGCCGCAAGCTGATGCTCCGGCCCGGCGAGCGTTTCCTGGATATAGGTGCGGGCTGGGGAGCGCTGCTGCTGTGGGCAGCCGAGCATTACGGCGTGGATGCCACCGGCATCACGCTATCGAAAAACCAGCACGCCTACGTGCAGCACCTGATTGAGCAAAAAGGCCTGGGCGGGCGCGTTCGCATGGAACTGCGCGACTACCGTGAAATGCCCGAAGACCAGCCCTTCGACAAAATTTCATCGGTGGGCATGTTTGAGCATGTGGGGCAGGCCAACATGCACGCCTACTTCAGGAAAATCATGCGTCTGCTGGCACCTGGCGGGCTGGTCATGAACCACGGTATCACGGCCGGCGGGCTGGAAAACCATCAGCTCGGCGCCGGCATGGGCGACTTCATTGAAAAATACATCTTTCCCGGCGGCGAGTTGCTGCACGTCAGCGCCGTGCTGGAGCACATGTCCCGCGCCGGACTGGAAATGGTGGACACTGAAAACCTGCGCCCGCACTATGGCCGAACATTGTGGGACTGGTCAGACGCCCTGGAGTCCCGGCTGGACGAAGCGCGCCAGGTGCTCGCCGAAGACGGCGGCGCCGAACGTGCCGAAAAAACCCTGCGCGCCTACCGCCTGTACCTGGCCGGCAGCGCCATGAGTTTCGAGCAGGGCTGGATATCGCTGCACCAGATGCTGGCCACGCGCCCCACGGGCGACATGCGTGAAGCGGGGGTCAAGGGCGCCCAGTCGGTTTACCCCTTCAGCCGCGACTACATGTACCGCTGATGTGGCGCTGACTCCCAACCCACCGTCACCCTTCTTTTCTTTCAACCCCGTGGATGGTGCTGCGCATGCAGCGTCTTCAGGCGTTCCCGGGCCACATGGGTATAAATCGTGGTGGTGGAAATGTCTGCGTGGCCCAACAGCATCTGCACGGCGCGCAGGTCAGCGCCGTGGTTCAGCAAGTGCGTTGCAAATGCGTGGCGCAAGGTGTGCGGCGACAAGGGCGAATGGATGCCCGCCAACTGCGCGTACTTCTTGACCAGCATCCAGAACATCACCCGGCTCATGCCAGAGCCACGGTTGGTGACAAACAGGTCATCGGTCTGCTGACCGCCCAGAATGGCCGGTCGCGCCTCGGCCAGGTACAGCACGATCCATTCGCGCGCCACCTGCCCGAAAGGTACCAGTCGCTCCTTGCTGCCCTTGCCCATGACGCGCAACACGCCTTCATTCAAGCCCACGTGAAAGGTCTTGAGCCCGACCAGTTCGCTGACGCGCAGTCCGCTGGCGTACATCAGCTCCAGCATGGCCCGGTCGCGCTGCCCGAGTGGCGTGCTGTCACTGGGCGCGGCCAGCAGGGCCTCCACCTGGGCTTCGCTCATGACTTTGGGTACCCGCAAGGCCTGTTTGGCGGATTGCAGTTTCAGCGTGGGGTCCACCGTGATCAGGCGCTCACGCAGCGCCCAGCGAAAGTAGCGCTTGAACACCGTCAGGCGCCGGTTGGCCGATGTGGCCTTGGTGGTGGCGTGCCTGGTGGAAAAGTAGCGGTTCAGGTCAGTCTCAACCGTGTCGTCGAGCTTGCGCCCCTTTTGCGCAGGGGCGGCCAGCCAGGCCGCATACAGCGACAGGTCACGCCGGTAGGCCGCCAGCGTATTTTTCGACAAGCCGTCTTCCAGCCACAAGGCGTCGATAAACCCATCAATGCTGGACTGGCTCTGAGATTGCATGCTCCGACGATAACAAAAAGGAAAAACGAAAAAGCCGCCCGAAGGCGGCTTGTCGTGACAATTCCGGCCGGCGTCGGCGATCCGATGATGCAGTACGGGCAGGTGTGAGCGGCTGGATTGTCAGCATGCACGGCCTTCAGCTCCGGTAGAAATACGGATCGAGCACGCTGACCGCTGTGATGCTGCCGACTGGCAGGTTGTTTTTACCCGCCGTTTCGCGGATTGCTTCGGGCGTCGGCCCATCGTAGACGCAAAACGACTTGCGCAAGTCCTGGCTCACGTAGGAGTGGATCCAGGTCACGCCACTCTTGGCGTTGTTCTCGACCACGGTACCGCAGGCTTGTGCGCCCTGATCATTGACCGGGATCCGCAAGCCGTCGGGAAAAGTTCGTTCGACCATGTAGCGTGGCATAGCTGCTCCTTGAATTGAAACGGCGGAAATTCACCGTCGAATTCAGCTTAGGTGTCCGCATCGTCAGCGCCCACGGCGGACTTGCCTAGATTGCCGTCTTGCCTTGCCCATATTGGGACGCGATCCCCGCACGCAGCGCCGCAGCCACGGCTTCGGTGCGCGACGCAACGCCGAGCTTTGTGAAGACAGCCGCCAGATGGTGATCGACGGTCCGTACCGAGCGGCACAGCCGCTCGGCGATTTCCGAGTTCTTCAACCCTTCGCACAACAGCCGCAGGACCTCGATTTCGCGTGCGGTGAGTTGGTGCGGATTCGTCTGTGTTGAGGGTCGCATTCCTCTTGGAAGGCCCCGCAGCCCCGCAGCGCGCAACTGCCGGCGCAACCCGTCCGCTGCCGGGCGTGCACCCAGTTGCTCGAACAGGGTCAACGCCTCGAGTTGGGCAGCGGCGTCACCTTCGCTCAGGGCGCGCGCTTGCTCATAGGGACAGCCCAAGTCCGCCCAGGCAGTCGCTGCCTCACGCCAGTGGCCAGCGATCTGAAGGGAAAAGGGCTCAGCACAGGGCACCGGCGTGACGTCGAGTGCGCCCGCTCGTTTCATCCAATAGGCCAATTCGCCGGTGAACCATGGATGCCGATGGTGGGTGGCGAGAGTCAACGCTGGCTGCGCCTCCTCAGCCACTGCGCGCAAGTCGCCGCGCAGACAGGCCGCTTCGGCGCGGGCCGCGCGTACCGGGGCGATGCGCTGGAGCGTGTCGCTGGCAAGGGCCAGTTCCAATGCCTCATCAAGGGTCTCAGCCACACCGGGGTCACCGCGTCGCGCTCGCAAACGCCCCAGCGCGACGAGGGCCATGATGCGGCTGGTGGTGCGGTGGGTCGTCTGTTGGACGATGTCCTGCGCATGTTCAGCCGCGTCGTCCCAGCGGCCCAGATACATCTCGCACAACGCCAGCCAGGCCGTCGAGTAGTTGCGGTAGAAGTCGATCTCGTGCTGTTGCGCAAAGGAGATGGCCTGGGTGAGGTAGCGCTGCGCCTCACGCAGCCGGAAGACTTCACCGGATCCCGAGCCGAGATTGCTGTAGGTGTTGGCCGCGATGTAGTGCAGTCCGTCGGCAAGCGCCAGGTCCAGCGCGCGTTGCAGGTGCGCGCAGCCGGCGTCGTAATCGATGAACATCGTGGCAGTCCCGAGCGTGCCGACGGCAGCGCCAAGAATTTCGCGATGCCCGAACTGCTCGGCAAGACGGAGAGCTTTACGGCCCCAGGCAACCGAAACCTCGCAGTCCCGATTGAGCATGCGCAATTGGGCTTCCACGCGGTAGGCGCCGGCCAGCTGTACACCGGGCGGCAGCGGCTCGAGCAGCTCAATCGCCTTGCGGCTTGCGGTGTCGGCGTCGGTGTTCCTCAAGGCCAGCACATAGACCAGGGCAAGCTGGCTCAGATTTTCCGCCTCGCCCAGGGTGTTGGCTGCGCGTCGGTGCAACTCGCCCAGGCGCAAACGCGCGGCTATGGCTTCGTTCAACTGGTCGGTCAGCTGGCATTCATGCGCGTAAGCATCGAGCCAGGCGGCGCGTTGGGCCTCGCCGGCTTCCCCTGCGCCTTTCGCGTACTGCAGCGCCGTGCGGTAGTGGGCGGCCGCCTCTCGGTGCGCCCCGCGCTGCTGCGCCTGACGTGCCGCTTCAGGCGCATAGCGCAGCACGGCGGCGCTGTCGCTGCACTGCGTGGCGTGGTGTACCAGGCGCGCCAGCGAGACAAGCTGCTTGTCCTCTCGCACCAGCGCATCCAGGACGTCCGCATGCAGTGCATGTGCAACGGGCTCGGACAGCGATGTTTCGATCGCAACCCGCGCCAGTTCATGACGAAAGCACAGTGCCGAGGCAGCGGTCGTCAGCAATCCGGAATTCAAGCACTCTTCGATCAGGGCGACGTTCGTTCCGAGCAGTGCCTCGACCAGCCATTGCTCGATCTTCGCAGGAACGACGGACGCGAGCTTGACGACAGCCTGTGCGCCCGGACTGAGTCGCGCGAACCTTGCCAGAACCAGATCCTGCACGCTGCGCGGCACGCCGTCGATGCCATGCCTGAGCAGCTCGGTCACGAAAAACGGGTTGCCGTGCGTCGCTGAGTAGATGCCGTCCGGCGACCGCAAGGCGCAGCGGGCGAGGAGTTCGACCGCCGCTGGCGAAAGCCTGGGCAAATCCACCCGGGTCACGAGGCTGCCCGGCAACTCGCCCAGCAAGCGCCGCAGCGGGTGCGCTGGGGTCAACTCGTCGTCTCGATAGGAGATGACCAGCAGGCAGGCGGCACGATCGACCCGCCGGCCGAGGAACTTGAGGAGATCCAGCGTGGCGTCGTCCGCCCAATGCGCGTCCTCGATCACGACCAATGTCGGGCGACGGCTCTGCTGGAGCTCCGTGAGCACGGCTTCGAACAGCGCTGCGCGGCTGCCGTCGCCACCCAGCAGCGGGCGAAACCTGACCTCCGAGGAGCGCGCAATATCCTGCAGCGGGGCAAGCGGATGCGGGGTCTGCAGCGCGTCGCAGGCGCCCCACCACAAATTGGCTTCTCCGCGTCTTTCGGCCAGCGCATTGAGCAGGCTGGTCTTGCCTATGCCAGCCTCGCCGGCGATCAGGGCGGTGTGGCCGGTGCCGCGCGCGACGGAATGCATACGGTCTTCAAGCGCCTGCAATACGGCATCGCGCTCAACGAGTTCAATCGACCGATTCCCTGGAGAATGCGGTGATCGGGGATCATGAGGTGTAAATGGTGTAAATACCACGGATCGCCATAGTACGCCTCTCTTTGCGATTGCCGCGAGCGTCGATTCCGCCAGCTTGATCAGCCCCATCAACCAGGCCCGGATTTCCCGGTTTATGAAGCCGCCGCTGCGGCTGGGCGCACAGGCTGGAAATGGATTTCCTGCGGGCTGGGGGGCGCCAAAATGCCAAAATGAAAAAGCCGCCCGGAGGCGGCTTGCGGTTGATGGCTCAAGGGCCGGCTCAGTCCAGCTTGAGCTTGGCCGTATCGACCACTTTTTTATACACCTCGTACTCGGCCTTGATTTGCGCCGCAAACTGCTCGGGTGTGTTGGCAATGACCAGCGAGCCGGTGTCTTCAATGCGCTTGCGAACGGCCGGATCTTCCAGCGCCTTCTTCACGCCGGCGCTGACCTTGTCAATCACTTCTTTCGGCAGGCCCTTGGGTCCCACAATGCCGTAGTAGGCCATGCGGTTCACCGGCTCCAGCCCCACCTCCTTGAAGGTCGGCACATCGGGCAACACGGCCAGGCGCTGCGGTGCGGCCACCACGATCGGAATCAGGCGCTTTTGCTGGATGAATGGCAAGGCCGAAGGAATGTTGTCAAAAATGATGGGCACCTGGCCCGCCACCGTATCGTTCAAAGCCGGCCCCGCGCCGCGGTACGGAATGTGCGTCACAAACGTGCCGCTCAGGCTTTTGTACAGCTCCATCTGCAGGTGGCCAATGCCGCCCGTACCGGATGATGCAAACGAGTATTTTCCGGGGTTCTTCTTGAGTTCCGCTATAAATTCCTTGTAGTTCTTCGCGGGAAAGCTGGGGTGCACCGCAATGATGTTGGGGGTGGCGGCGATGTTGATGATGGGCGTGAAGTCCGTCAGCGGGTTGTAGGGGACTTTGGGGTTGATGGCCGGGTTGGCTGCGGTGGTGGACACCGTGGCCACGCCGAGCGAATAGCCATCGGGCACGGCGCGGGCTGTTTCAGTGGCGCCGATCACGCCGCCGCCGCCCGCCTTGTTCTCGACGATGACGGTCTGGCCCAGCGCCTTGCCCAGTGGCTCGGCAATCACACGCCCCACGATGTCGGTGGTGCCGCCCGGTGCAAACGGCACCTGCAGCTTGATGACCTTGTTGGGATACGCCTGCGACCATGCGGGGCCTGCCGTGACGGCCAGGGTAAGCGCATAAACAGCAGACAAGGCAAACAGATAACGACGTTGCATGGTGAAGTCCTTCAAAATCAAAACAGCTGGAATGGTATACGCAAGCCACGTGCCTGCCTGCTGTGGATTACGCATAAGGGCAAACCCGAACACCGCAGGCTTTGCGGTTATTCTCGGCGGGTGAACTACGCGCAACTTCTTTTTCCCGACTTTTCCCTGATTGTTTGTGGTTACCTGGTCTGCCGCTACACCGCGCTCAACCGCAAGGTGTGGGAGCAGGTGGAGAGCCTGGTCTATTACTTTCTGTTTCCGGTGTTGCTGTTCCAGTCGATCGTCAAAAGCCCGCTGGATCTGGGAGCCGCCTCCAGCCTGATCGGCGCGGGCCTGCTGCTGGGGCTGTCCGGCATTGCAATGGCCTACAGCCTGCCTTACCTCCCCTGGCTGGGCCGGCGTATAGACCCGCGCGAGCACGCGGGCAGCGCCCAGGTTGCCTTTCGCTTCAATTCCTTTATTGGCCTGGCCCTGGCAGACCGGCTGGCCGGTAGTGAGGGCCAGCAGCTCATCGCCGTGCTGATTGGCGTTTGCGTGCCGCTATTCAACGTGGCCGCGGTCTGGCCCATGGTGAGGCACGCCCGGCGCGGCTTCCTGCGCGAGCTGGTGCGCAATCCCCTGATCGTGGCCACTGCCACCGCCCTCGTGGCCAACCTGCTGGGCTTCACCCTGCCCATCTGGCTGGAGCCCACGGTCACGCGCATTGGCGCCGCATCACTGGCCCTGGGCCTGCTGGCGGCCGGCGCGGGCATGCAGTTTGCCCACCTGTCGCAAGCCAAGACACTGGCGGTCGCGGTGCTGTCGATACGCCATCTGCTGCTGCCGCTGGTAGCCCTGGGCCTGACGAAAGCCTGGGGGCTGTCGGCCGCGCAGAGCACCGTCCTGCTCGCGTTTTCCGCGCTGCCGACGGCCTCCAGCGCCTACGTGCTGGCGGCGCGCATGGGCTACAACGGCGGTTATGTGGCCGGCCTGGTGACCTTGTCGACCATGCTGGGCGTCGTGAGTTTGCCGTTTGCGCTGGGCGTGCTGCGCTAGGCGTAACACCCCTTCAGACAATGCAGTCCATGAATGCCCCCCTGCCACCACCGCGCGTCAAAATCACGCCGGACATGGAAACGGCCGGTACGCTACGGCCACTGGAGCTGCCTTTCGTGGTGGTGCTCCTTGCCGACCTGTCAGAGGGCCACTCGGACACGACGGCAACCGTCGACTACGCATCACGGTCCATGGCAGGCATCGACCGGGACAGCTTTTGCGAGTTCATGCGCGACAAGGCACCACGGCTTGCGCGTTCGGGCATCACATGGAAGGCGCTGGCCAATCTGGTGCTCAACGTAAAGACCAGCCCCGCGTTGTCGCTTCTGCTGCTGGACACCAGCAAACCGGAACTTTTGCAGGATCTGGGCCGCACGGGATTCATCGGTGACAGCCTTTTATTCAAGCGGATTCACCAAACCCAGTCGGGCACGTACGGGGGCCAACCCGCCAGCCTGTTGGTCAGCCTGCATGAATTCGGCAACGGTGCGGACGACCTTGTGCTGCTGTCGCGCCTGGCCCGGCTGGCGGCACAAACCCACACACCGCTGATTGCGCAGTCACCGTCCGCGCTGGCCAAAGAACCCGTTCGGCTGGGCTGCGAAGAAACGCGCTTCATTGCCCTGGTGAGGCCAAGACCGGCGGACGGCCACGCAGCTTGCTGGCTGACCGCGCTTGTTGCCAATGCCTTTTCGGTGCATGGCTGGCCTGTGGCACTCCAGGAAACCTCCCAGCTCAACCTTCTGGAGACACAACCCACGCAGCTGCCGCCGGGAGCCTCGCTGCCGCACCTGCTGGCTGCAACATGTTTTGCCCGGCATGTTCAGGCCATCCTGCGGCACAAAATCGGCAGCTTTCTGACCCGCAGCAACGTCGAAGCGTTTTTGCAAACCTGGCTTTCGCAATACGTGCTGCTGGACGACGACGCGCCACAGCAGGTCTGGGCCAGCATACCCTTGCAAGAGGCGCGCATTGTGCTGACCGACATGCCGGGCCATCCCGGCTCGTATCAAGCCACCTTGTTCATACGTCCCCGCTACGGGCTAACACCTCTTGCAGAGCCCATCCAGTTGCACATCACGCTGGCGTCATAGCGGGGCGAGCGCCCAGGCCACATGTTCACGCACCAACGCGCTGGGATGGTCTACACGGCTTTGGAGACCGCTCCGAATGGCTGTGGCGCCCGCATTCGCATGCAGCGCATTGCCCATGGCCACCGCCACATTGCGCAGCCAGCGCTCGTGCCCGATCCGCCGGATGACGCTGCCTTCGGTAAAGCGCAAGAATTCTTCCTCGGTCCAGGAAAACAGGGTCACAAGCTGCTGCCCCGTCAAACCCTGGCGCTCGTCAAAATCAGGCAGGGCGCTGCGTTGCGCGAACTTGTTCCAGGGGCAAATCAGCTGGCAATCGTCGCAGCCGTAGATGCGGTTACCCATCAAGGGGCGCAGTTCCAGCGGAATGGATCCGGCGTGTTCTATGGTCAGGTAGGAAATGCAGCGCCGGGCGTCGAGCTTGTACGGCGCAATGATGGCCCGCGTGGGGCAGATGTCGATGCAGGCGCTGCAGGTGCCGCAATGCGGTGCGACCGGTGCGCTGGGCGGCAGTGCCAGGTCCACATAGATTTCGCCAAGAAAAAACATCGAGCCCGCCTCGCGGTTGAGCAGCAGTGTGTGCTTGCCGCGCCAGCCCTGGCCGCTGCGGGCAGCCAGCTCAGCCTCCAGTACCGGCGCCGAGTCAGTGAAGGCGCGGTGGCCGAGTTTTTCGACGTGCGCGGCAATCCGCTCGCCGAGTTTTTGCAGGCGGGCACGCATGATCTTGTGGTAGTCGCGGCCCCGGGCATACACCGAGACGATACCTTCGGTGGGCCGCCCGAGCCGGCTGAACTCGATGGCCTGCCATTCACCCGGCACCGCCGACGTGGCGGCCGGTAAATAATCCATGCGTGCCGTGATGACGCTCACGGTACCGGGAATCAGTTCAGCCGGCCGCGCCCGTTTCAGCCCGTGCGCTTGCATGTAATGCATGTCACCATGAAAGCCTGCGGCCAGCCAGGCTGATAATCCAGGTTCCGCTGATGACAAATCGACACCGGCCACGCCAATTTGCGAAAATCCAAGCTCGCGCGCCCAAGTCTGAATTTGATTTACAAATTGATGATTGAATTGATGACTGTTCAGGTCCACCCGCTGATTGTAAAAAACATTGTCTGGCAGGACGAGGCCGCAACCCTTGTCTTTGCGCAGGCATTGGCGCGGCAACCGGCGATCGGGCAGGCGCTGATTGAGCTGCAAGGCGACCTCGGGGCAGGCAAAACCACGTTTGTGCGCCACCTGCTGGGGGCCCTCGGTGTCAAGGGCCGCATCAAAAGCCCCACCTATGCCGTGGTGGAGCCCTACACCTTGCCCTCTTCCGGCATGAATCCCTCGGGCCTGTCGATCTGGCACTTTGACTTTTACCGCTTCAATGATCCGCGGGAATGGGAAGAAGCCGGTTTCCGCGACATCTTTGCCAGCCCCGGGCTCAAGCTGGTCGAGTGGCCCGAGAAAGCGGGCGTCCATTTGCCGCCGCCCGACCTGCTGCTCAAGATGGAGGTGCTGAGTGACACGTCCCGTTCAGTCACAGCGACAGCTCACAGCGCCATCGGCGCAAAACTGCTGGCATGATGAATAAAAGCGGTCGCCACTTCAACCGGCGCAGCGCCTTGCAGCTGGGCGGCGTGGTTTTGTTGCTGGGCGCGCAGCACATCGCCCGCGGCGCCACCATCGTCGCCGTGCGCGTCTGGCCGGCCAAAGACTACACCCGGGTCACCATCGAGTCCGACGGTGAAATCAAGGCCCGGCAGTTCTTTGTGGCCGAGCCGCCGCGCCTGGCCGTTGACATTGAAGGCATAGACCTGATTCCGGCCCTGCGCGAGCTGGTGGCCAAGGTGAAATCGGACGACCCCAATATTTCAGGAATTCGTGTCGGACAAAACGCACCAGGCGTGGTGCGGCTGGTGATTGACCTGAAGCAGGCCATGCTGCCGCAGGTCTTCACGCTGCCGCCCGTGGCGGCTTACCAGCACCGGCTGGTGCTGGACCTGTACCCGGCGCAGGCCATCGACCCACTGGAGGCCCTGATCGCCGAGCGACTGGCCGACAAACAGGCCGGCGCCGGCTCATCCACGAGCGCAGCCCCCGACCCGCTGGGCGAGTTGATCGCCCGTCAGACCGGACGAGCCCCATCGGGCGCAGTGGCCGGTGGCGACAAGCCATCGGGCAGCCCACCGCTGGCTGGCTCTGCAGACGACCGCTTGCCCTTGCCCGCCGCCCGGCCGCCTGGCGACATGGCGGCCGCTGGCAAGGGGCGGACCGAAGGCAAGACAGACCGGCTCGTCATCGTGGCGCTGGACCCGGGACATGGCGGCGAGGACCCCGGCGCGGTCGGGCCCGGCGGCACGCGCGAGAAAGATGTGGTGCTGCAAATCGCGCATCGCCTGCGCGACCGCATCAACCAGCAACCGAACATGCGCGCCTACCTCACGCGCGATGCCGATTTTTTTGTGCCGCTGCACATCCGCGTGCAAAAAGCGCGCCGCGTGCAGGCCGATCTTTTCATCAGCATCCATGCGGACGCCTTCTTTACCGCCCGCCCGCAAGGCGCCAGCGTGTTTGCCTTGAGTGACAAGGGCGCCTCCAGCAGCGCCGCGCGCTGGCTGGCCGAGAAGGAAAATTCCGCCGACCTCGTGGGCGGCGTCAATGTGAAGGCCCGGGACGTGCAGGTCCAGAAGGCCCTGCTGGACATGAGCACCACCGCGCAGATCAATGACAGCCTCAAGCTGGGCAGCGCCATGCTGGGCGAGATCGGCCATGTCGGCAGGCTGCACAAGCCGCGGGTCGAGCAAGCCGGTTTCGCGGTGCTCAAGGCGCCCGACATTCCCAGCGTGCTGGTAGAAACCGCCTTCATCAGCAATCCGGAGGAAGAAGCCCGGCTGCGCAGCGATGACTACCAGATCCAGCTCGCGGATGCGCTGATGCGCGGCATCAGCCGCTACTTTGCCAGGAACCCGCCACTGGCGCGGAGTCGCGCGCTGTAATCCGTCCCCACAGACGACCTGGCCGGGGGTTTGTGCAGTCCCAACCGACAGCCAGCGACGCCCCTCTCCTACAGCTCCAGACCCTTCGCCGCCCTACATTGAAGGTACAGGCAAACGCCAAGGCAAAGCAAAGCAACGTGAAGAGACATGGATGTCGGTCGTGAAAGAGCCTGAAACTCTTAACAAAGGTATCTCTATGAATGCGAAACTCTTGATGTCGGCGGTAGCGGCTTGCCTGATTGCCCTGACCGGTTGCGGAACCAATCCCACCAATGCCCAAATCGGTACCGCCACGGGTGCAGTCATTGGCGGCGTAGCCGGCAGTGCCGTGACCGGCGGAAGCACGATCGGAACAGTGGGCGGCGCTGCCGCAGGTGCGTTGATCGGTAACGAGATCGGCAAAAACCGCTAAATAACAAGCCGTTGCCCTGTTGACGCGCTGTTGCGGGGTAAGCCGGCCCGCCTGCAAGCACCTGATGAACGGGGCAGATGGGCGGGCCAGTTCAGAGCGGATGGATCAGCGGGTTGAGGATCCTCTCGCTGCCATATACACAAAAGACACAAAGACAAGACCCAAAGACACAAAGACACAAAGGCGGCTCCTGAATTTCAGCGAGTCGCCTTCTTCTTGTTTGCCAATCGACCAGCTTTACAGCGTGCCGCGCGCCCATGGTCCCCAGATCGCAAAGGTAATACCCGGTGTCTGGATGTTGACGAACAGCGTCTGTCCCTTGGCATCGAAACAGGCGCCTGCGAATTCGCGATCGCGGTAGTCTTCCGGCACAACTTTCTTGCCGGAGCTGGTGATGTCCTGCGGCGTCAGGATGACATTGTTTTTCGCAAAAATGTAGCTTGCGCCGTTTGACATCAGGCCCATCAGACGATCGCCGAATCCGAACTCGTCCGCCACGCCACCACCGTCTTCGCACAACAGCACGCCGCCGCGAGGGCTGACGGTGATGTTGTCGGGGTTGTTGCCCGCAATAGCACTGCCGGACACGAAAACCGCCTTCAAACGCATCGTCGCCAGATCGAGCTCCCACACTGCACCCTCACCGCGTCCTGGCCGGCCGCCGGCATCCCTGCCCGTCGAGGTATCGACGAAATACATCTTGCGGTTGAAGTACCACGCACCTTCGCCGCGGCTCATACGCAGCGCGCCCTGGTCCCAGGCCTGCACAAAGGGGCCGGCAGCGAGGCCGGACGCATCCGGCACAAGGTACACCTGCGGGTCGGCGTCCGGATACTGGATGTTGACCCATTCCAGCTCGTACGTGTCACCCAGCGTTGCAACAATCAGGCTCGTTTTTGGTTGGCCTTTGACGCGCGCCGCCTGCAAAGTGCCGCCCTGCGCCAGAGCCCCCGGCTGCATGCTGGTATTGCGCGGGATAAAACGATACAGGCCCGACTTGTTGCGGTCATCCTGCGTCAGGTAAACAATGCTGGTGGCGGGATCGACTGCGACCGCTTCATGGCTGAAACGGCCCATTTCAACAATCGGCTGGCCTGTTGTCTGTGACGGGTCGGCTGTGACTTCGAAAACATAGCCGTGCTTTCTTCCGCCCACTGAAGTACGGTCCGCGATGGTTTCCTCGCAGGTCAGCCAGGTGCCCCATGGCGTGACGCCACCGGCACAGTTGACCAGCGTACCGCCAAGGCTCGGCACGGTGAGGGCCGGTTCCGAGGTGCCGTGCCGGAAAGTGATGTTGGTGGTTCCGCCTTGAACCTGGCTGCGGTCATACTGCGCGCCCGCACCGATGACTTCTGCGCCCTCACCCAGCTCGTGATTACGGATCAGCACGATTTCGGGGCCCTTTGGCCCGTTACGTTCTGCGACGACAGCCATACCGTCATGGCCGCGTGGCGTCGGCTGCCCGTTGGCCATCAGATCACCCGTCCATGACAGGCTGCGATAGCTGAATCCGGCGGGAAGCTGGAGCAGTTCCAACCCGGTACTCAGGTCCCTGCTTGGACGAATCGGACCATAAGGGCCGACGATCGATGATGGCGCTGGCTGCGCGGCGTCGGCGCGTTGTGCTGCAAAGGCCTGCAGCGTTGCGACGAACGGGATAGCGACAGCGGCCGTGCCGCCCTTCAAAAGACTGCGACGCGACGCATTGATGGTGTCTTCCATACGTTTCTCTCCGGGGTGTTTTTGGGACAATTCCCGATTCGATAAAAACACAGGCAGATGAAGTTGCTGTGACAGCATTGGCACCTCGCTGGCACCTCTTGTCAATGAAAGATCAACGCAAGATCAACGGAAGCACCCTGGCGCAATTGACAGTCACAATCGCTAAACGGACCACCGACGGACGACGGGATCGCGGCATCTGACCGTAGCGCTGCCCGCGAACCACCCCATTGATGAAAATCCCGTCATAGGGACATTGCCCGGGTTGACGCGCCCGGGTTATTTCTCACCCGCAGGCAAGGCCGGATTCACACAGGATTGCCGGAAACTTCAGCTTGCCGCACTGGCGTTGCGTCTGGCTTTCCACGCGCCATACAACACAAACAAGCCCGGAATCAAAATCATGGCCCAGATGATCTTGCCAGGTGCGTCTTCACAAACGGCACATTACCGAAAAAATAACCCGCCGTGACAATGGCGCCCACGCAGAGCGCCCCTCCCGCGATGTCGTACAGCGTGAATTCGCGGCGCGGCACATCAGGACCAGGCGC
The DNA here is from genome assembly GCF_056401355.1 of Polaromonas sp. P4_F4. Taxonomy (NCBI): domain Bacteria; kingdom Pseudomonadati; phylum Pseudomonadota; class Betaproteobacteria; order Burkholderiales; family Comamonadaceae; genus Polaromonas; species Polaromonas sp. P4_F4. The sequence continues at coordinate 64,122 of NZ_JBFUJO010000006.1, forward strand.
CGGGTAAGCCAAACGCGCAGGGCGCCTGCTTGACCCTGGCCTGCACTTGTACCCGTGTCGGCGGTACACAGCCGCGGCGCATGACGCAAAGGCTGGCGCTGGCAAGGGCATGCGCGAGCAGCCTGCGGCCCGCCGCGTCGTCCAGCGGCGCCCGCACAGCGGCAGCCGCAGCCAAGCCTCGCCCCATCTCATCTGGCGTTAGCAATGCGGCCAGCATGCCGGCTAGAAAGCAGTCGCCGGCACCCACGGTATCGACCACCTCCAGCGGTCGGGATTCGCGCGCCCGCCACTGCTGGCCGTCGCGCGTGAGCAGGCAGGCGCCCTGCGCACCGAGCGTCAGCACCAGCAGGCGGGCCGACGTCGCGTCCAGCAGGTGCTGGGCGCGCGCCAGCGCATCTCCTCCTGGCGTTGCGAGGTGCTCAAGGTCTTCGTCGCTGACCTTGAGCACGTCGGCCTGCTGCATCACGGCCTGGACATGGCGCCGGTACGCCTCCAGGTCCGGCATCACCGAGGGGCGCAGGTTGGCATCCACCACCACCAGCGTGCCCGCTTCACGCTGCGTGCGCAGCCAAGGCAGGTAGTGCTGGGCATCCTCCGGCGCCAGCGCCAGCGCCCCGGTGCAGACCATCTGCAGCGCCGGCGCTTGCCGGCACGACTGGATCAGCCGTTCCGCCGAGATCGCACGGTCCGCCACACCCTCACGGTAAAAGGCATAGTCGGGGTGACCCTTGTCGTCCACCCCCACCAGCGCCAGCGAGGTGCTTTGCATCACCGGCTGCGGATGGGCCAGCTGCACGCCGTCGCTGACGAGGGCCGCCGCCAGTTGGCGGCCGAAGCGGTCTCCCGACAGGGGGTTGAGGTAAAGCGTGCCAATGTCCTGTCTGGCCAGCGCCCGCGTCAGGTTGAAGACCGCGCCGCCAATGCAGGGCTCGTAGCGCCCGTCGGGCTGCAGGATCAAATCGATGAGCGCTTCGCCGGCCGTGGCCACCTGCGGAGTTTTATCAGGGTTTTCCATAATTAGAGGGTTTTCCATAACTAAAACAACTTGATTTAGTAACTACAGCGCCACTATAGTTCCCTCAAGCCCATTGGTAATGGGTACTTTCCCCCGGTCGCAAGCCCTGACCCCGACCATAGACATCAAATCAAGCCGGAGACAACTCGCATGAAACCAGCCATCGCCCGTACCGCCACCCGTCTCGCGCTGTCCAGCCTCGCGCTGGTCGCAGCCTCCGCATTCGCTGCGGGCGAGCCGGTGATCGGACTGATCACCAAAACCGAAACCAATCCCTTCTTTGTCAAAATGAAAGAAGGGGCCGAGGCCGAGGCCAAAAAACTCGGTGCCAAGCTGCTGACCGCGGCCGGAAAATCCGACGGCGACACCGCAGGCCAGATCACCGCCCTTGAAAACATGGCAGCTGCCGGTGCCAAGACCATTTTGATCACCGCCAGTGGCGATGCCATCGCCCCCACCGTCAAGAAACTGCAGGCCAAGGGCGTGCAGGTGATCGCGCTGGACAGCCCCTTTGCCGGCGCCGACGCGCTGTTTGCCACCGACAACTACCAGGCCGGCGTCCTGGTGGGTCAGTACGCCAGGGCGGCACTGGCCGGAAAACCCGCCCGGATTGTCACGCTCGACCTGCTGCCCGGCCATCCGGTGGGCGCGCAGCGGCACAACGGCTTCATGAAGGGTTTTGGCCTGCCCGCGGCAGACGCCAAGTCCAACGAACTGTCGCGGGACCCTGCCGTGGTGTGCATGGCCGACAGCTTTGGCGACCGGGCCAAGAGCCAGACCGCGATGGAAAACTGCCTGCAGAAAAATCCCGACATCAACGTGGTCTACACCATCAACGAGCCCGCCGCTGCTGGCGCGTTCAACGCACTGAAGAAGGCCGGCAAGGAAAAAGGCGTGCTGATCCTGTCCGTTGACGGCGGCTGCCAGGGCATCAAGGACCTGGCGGCCGGCATGATCACCGCCACCTCGCAGCAATACCCGCTGAAGATGGCGGCACTGGGCGTGGAGGCGGGCGTGAAATACGCCAAGGGCGGCCAGAAGTCCTCGGGCTACACCGACACCGGCGTCACCCTGATCGCGGCCAGGCCGGTCAGCGGCGTGGACAGCAAGGACATCAAGACGGGCATGGACCTTTGCTGGGGCGCCAAATGACCCGGCAATTGCCCGAAGCAGATCTTGGGTTGGCGGGACCGCCTGAGCGCACCCCCGTTCCTTCCATCACTTCGAGGGGCTCACCGATGAATTCAACTTCACGCCACATCCCGTGGGGGGCTCTCGGCCCCTGGCTGGCCCTGCTGGCCACCTGCATCTTTTTTACCACCCAGTCAGACCGCTTCCTGACCGGTGAAAACCTGTCCCTGGTGCTGCAGCAGGTGATGGTTGTGGGCATCCTGGCCATCGGCCAGACCCTGATCATCCTGACTGCCGGCATCGACTTGTCCTGCGGCATGGTCATGGCACTGGGCAGCATGATCATGACCAAGTTCGCGGTGAACTACGGCATCAACCCCTATCTGGCCATTGTCTGCGGGCTGGCGGTCACCACCGGCTTTGGACTCATCAACGGCCTGCTGGTCACCCGCGTCAAGCTGCCCCCTTTCATCGTGACGCTGGGCACCCTGAACATCGCGTTTGCCATCACCCAGATTTACTCCAACGCGCAAATCATTTCCAATCTCCCGGATGAAATGACCGCCCTGGGCAACACCTTCAGCCTGGGCAGCACCGAAGTCAGTCTCGGGACGGTCACGATGATTGCCCTGTACGCCCTCGCATGGTTCGTGCTGCGGGACACCGCACCGGGCCGCCACCTGTACGCCGTGGGCAACAACGCTGAAGCCGCGCGCCTGACCGGCATCCGGGTCGACCGCGTGCTGGTGACCGTGTATGCGCTGGCGGGGTTTTTTTACGGCATCGCCGCCCTGTTGTCGGTCGCGCGCACCGGCGTGGGCGACCCCAACGCCGGGCAGACCGAAAACCTGGATGCCATCACCGCCGTGGTGCTGGGCGGCACCAGCCTGTTTGGCGGGCGCGGCATCATCCTGGGCTCGCTGGTGGGTGCGGTGATTGTGGGCGTGTTCCGCAATGGCCTGACGCTGATGGGCGTCGCCTCCGTTTATCAAACGCTGATCACCGGCATCCTGGTGATCCTTGCAGTTGCTGCTGACCAAATGTCGCGCAAGGGGCCCCGCTGATGAATACCACCACATCACCCAACCAATTCACCAGCCATTCACCCGACGCCTCCGCGCCCCTGGTGATGCAGGCCAAGGGACTGGTCAAGCGCTACGGCCAGGTGACTGCACTGGACGGCACCGACTTTGAGCTGCGCGCCGGTGAAATCCTGGCGGTGATCGGCGACAACGGCGCCGGCAAGTCCTCCCTGATCAAGGCCTTGTCGGGGGCGACCGTGCCCGATGAAGGCGAGTTGCTGCTGGACGGCAAACCGGTGCGCTTCAAGTCCCCCATCGATGCACGCCGGGCCGGCATAGAGACCGTCTACCAGGACCTGGCCGTTGCCCCGGCCATGAGCATTGCCGAAAACCTGTTCCTCGGCCGCGAGCTCATCAAGACCAAAGGCCTTGGCAAGCTGCTGCACCTGCTCGACAAGAAGCAGATGCTGGAGCAGGCCATTGCCCGCATGCAGGAGCTCAAGGTCGGAATTCGCTCGATGACGCAAGCGGTCGAGACACTCTCCGGCGGCCAGCGCCAGTGCGTGGCCGTGGCGCGCGCCGCTGCCTTCGCGCAGCATGTGGTGATCATGGACGAGCCCACGGCCGCGCTGGGCGTGAAGGAAGGCAACATGGTGCTGCAGCTGATTCGCCGCGTGCGCGACAAGGGCCTGCCCGTGATCCTGATCAGCCACAACATGCCGCATGTATTCGAGGTGGCGGACCGCATCCATATCCAGCGCCTGGGCCGGCGTGCGGCCGTCGTCAACCCCAAAACCATCAGCATGAGCGATACCGTCGCCGTGATGACCGGCGCCAAGACGGCCGAAGAACTACCGCAGGCCGCGCTGGCCTGAACGCCTGTTCGCACTCAACGTGACCATGAGATTGCCCCATGCTTAAAGGCATCGACCCCCTCCTCACCCCCGAGTTGCTCAAGCTGCTGGCCGAAATGGGCCACGACGATGCGCTCGTGCTGGCCGACGCCAACTTCACCGCGATGAGCCTGGGAGAAGGCAAGCCCGTGCTACGCCTGCCCGGCCACGGCATGGCGCGGACGGCGCAGGCCGTGATCTCCCTGCTGCCCCTGGCCGAAGATGTGGACCACCCGGTGGCCTACATGCAGGTCAGTGGTACCGAGGCACCTTACTGCTCGGGATTGCAGCGCGAGGTGCTGGCGCAGCTGGCGCCGAACCTGCTGGCGCATCAGCAGGCCGAAGCCATCGAACGCCATGCCTTCTATGACCGGGTGCGCCGGGCCTATGCCATCGTGGTGACAGGTGAGCTGCAGCCCTTTGGCAACTTCATCCTGCGCAAGGGCGTGATCGGCGAGAATCTGCGGCCATGACACGAGCCAGCGCTTCACCCGCCCCCGGAGCCATTTCCCCTGCGCCGCCGCGCTTGCTGCGTCCGCGCGGCTCCAATCAGGTGGGCATGCGCCAGTTCAACGAGCGCGTGGTGCTGCAGGCCCTGCGCCTGCACGGGAGCCTGCCCAAAGCCGACCTGGCCCGCCTGACCGGCCTGACCGCCCAGACCATAGGGCTGATCACGGCCCGGCTCGAGGAAGACGGCCTGTTGATCCGTCAGGACCGCGTGCGTGGACGGATCGGCCAGCCGTCGGTGCCCCTGGCGCTGAATCCGGACGGCGCCTTTTCTGTCGGTATCAAGATAGGCCGGCGCAGCACCGACTCCCTGCTGGTGGACTTCACCGGCAAAGTCCGGCAGCGGCTGTCGGTGACCTACCCTTTTCCCGAGGCCGGTACGCTGATTCCCACCATAGGCCAGCACCTGCGCACCCTGCGCGAGCAGCTCGGTCCGCTGACCCCGCGCCTGGTCGGGGTCGGCGTCGCCGCACCGTTCCAGTTCGGCGGCTGGCACCGGATGCTGGGGCTGTCGGACGACCAGTCGGACGCCTGGAACCGCATCGACCTGGGCACTGAAGTCCAGGCCATGGCCGACCTGCCGGTGAACTTTGCCAAGGACACATCGGCCGCCTGCGTGGCCGAACTGGTGGCCGGCCGCGGACGCGACCTGAAGAGTTTTCTGTACCTGTTTGTGGACACCTTTGTTGGCGGGGGCTTGGTCATCAACTCCCACCCCCATGCCGGTATCCATGGCAACGCCGGTGCCGTGGCCTCGCTACCCCTGCAGGTGGCGCAGGGGCCCGACGCGCCGCCCCAACTGATCAGCCAGGCCTCGCTGTGGGAGCTGGAGCAGCGCCTGGTGGCACACGGGCTGGACCCGGCCGCGGCCTACGACGAGCGGGCCCTGCTGCCCCCGTTTGACCAGGAGACCAGCGCCTGGGTGGCCAGTGCCGCGAATGCGCTGGCCCACTGCGTGGTCAGCGCCACGGCCTTCCTGGACATTGATGCCGTGGTGATGGACGGCTCGTTCTGCCGGCCCCTGTTGCTGCAGCTGATCGAGCGCACCCGTGAAGCCTTGGGCCGCTACAACTGGGAAGGCCTGTGGCCAGCCACGGTGATCGCCGGCGACATGGGCCCGGACGCCCGCGCGCTGGGCGGCGCCCTGCTGCCATTGCACGCCAACTTTGCACCCGATCCGGACCTGTTTCTCAAGGTCGGCGGCTGAGCCGGGCCGAGCCGGGGTGCCTCAGGCCTGCGACGCCTGGCGGCGGGCCTTCCACGCGCCATACAACACAAACAAGCCCGGAATCAGAATCATGGCCCAGATGATCTTGTCCAGGTGCGTCTTCACAAACGGCACATTACCGAAAAAATAACCCGCTGTGACAATGCCCCCCACCCAGAGCGCCCCTCCCGTGATGTCGTACAGCGTGAATTTGCTGCGCGTCATCTGCGACACACCGGCCACGAAAGGGGCAAAAGTCCGCAGAAAAGGCATGAAGCGCGCTGCAATGATGGTGATGCCGCCATAGCGCTCGTAGAAGGCGTGCGCCTGGTTGAAGGCTTTTTTGTTGAAGAATTTTGAATCTTCCCACTGGAACACCTTGGGCCCGAAGTAATGGCCGATGGTGTAGTTGGACTGGTTGCCCAACACCGCTGCCGCAAACAGCAGCCCCAGCGTCAGCGGATAGCTCATCAGGCCCACGCCGCACATCGCGCCCACCACAAACAGCAGCGAGTCGCCGGGCAAAAACGGCATGACCACTACGCCGGTTTCCACAAAAATAATCAGGAATAACAGGGCGTAGACCCATGCACCGTAGCTGGTGACAAAGACTTCCAGATGCTTGTCGACGTGAAGGATGAAATCGATGAGAAAGGTAACTAGTTCCATGCCGGGGATTTTGACAGGTATGAAACCGTCCCCACGGGGGGGGGTCGGCGCAGCCGGCTGGTGCCGGAACCCGTGCTTCAGCGGCCGCCCGCTCGCGTCATGACATGCGTCAGGCCCTTGCCGGGTACATAGATATAGCCATAGCTCAGGCCGCTGCTGGTTTTCCAGCCGTACTGCACGGCGCCAGGCACGCCCTCATACGTGCATGAGAGTTTTTCAATTTCGACCGTCGAGGTCTCGTTGCGCACGCCTCGCGGCGAAAAATAGCTGGTGTTGTAGCGGCGCGTCTGGCCTTGCGCCCACACCCCGACCGGAAACTTGCCTTCGTTGACGGCGTTGCCAAAACGCTGGTCGTACACGCGGCCAATGGCCGTGCGGTCGGGCGTCAGCGCAAAGCGCTCGTGCGCACGCGGCACCTTGCGCTCGTAGATTTCATATACCGTGCCGCCCTGGCCCTCCCATGACATTGGCCCTTTGAGCGCGGCTTCACCCTTGCCCAGCGAGCCGTCCGGCAGCTCGTCCACAAAAGGATACGCCCGGTCGACCGGCGCAAAAACCAGTTCGCGGGTTTCTGTCATCGGGTTGCCGGTGAGCAGCTCCACGGGCAAAAAACGCTCCTTAACACTTTCGTCGTGCACGCACACGGGCGCCTGGGCGCTTTGCGCCAGGGCCGCCGTGCCGGCAAGCAGGAGCAGGGGGATCAAGGCGGTGGGAACAAGTAATTTTGACAACATGGCTTCCTTTGGATTCTTGGAGTTAGCAGGCAGGTTTGGCAGGACTGCAAACTGCGTTAGGGTGCAGGCAACAGAATATTACAACTTGCGCAAACAAGCCCTTGATGCCCAGCCCTTGGTTCCTTGGTTCCTTGGTTCCTTGGTTCCTTGGTTCCTCGGTCCTTGGTTATTACCAGGCTCTGCAGCCTTTCCCATCGAAAAAAAGGTGACCCTCTAAAATCCCAGGCAATGAGCACTCCGACCCCCCGCCGCCCCATTCGCGAACTCCCCGACGAGCTGATCAGCCAAATTGCGGCGGGCGAAGTGGTCGAACGGCCTGCCTCTGTGGTGCGCGAGCTGGTAGACAACGCGCTGGATGCCGGAGCCACGCAGGTGACGGTGCGGCTGCTGGCGGGCGGCGTGCGGCTGATTCTGGTGGAAGACGACGGCCAGGGCATTCCGCGCGAGGAATTGCCGGTCGCCCTCAGGCGCCACGCCACCAGCAAGATCGCCTCGCTGCAAGACCTGGAAGCCGTCGGCACCATGGGCTTTCGCGGCGAGGCGCTGGCGGCCATCAATTCGATTGCCGACATGAGCCTGCTGTCGAGAACGCCCGATGGCGCCACCGGGAATGCTGGCGAGGCCGCCCATGCCTGGCAGCTCGATGGCCGCACCGGCGAGTTGAAGCCGGCCGCGCGCTCCCGGGGCACCAGCGTGGAGGTGCGCGAGCTCTTTTACGCCACCCCGGCGCGCCGCAAGTTTCTGAAAACCGACGCCACCGAACTGGCCCATTGCATTGAAGCCGTGCGCCGCCATGCGCTGGTGCGGCCCGACGTTGGCTTTGCCATCTGGCACGAGGGCAAGCTGGTCGAACAATGGCGCGCCTGCCACGGCGAGCCGGCCGCGGCCCACGCGCAGCGTCTGGCCGATGTGCTGGGCAGCGACTTTGTCGAGCAATCCGTCGCAGTCCATTACGAAAGCGCGGCGCGGCGGGCCGACGGGCTGCCCGCGGTGCGCGTGTGGGGCCGCGCCGGCATTCCGGATGCCGCGCGCTCGCGGGCCGACCAGCAGTTTGCCTATGTCAATGGCCGCTATGTACGCGACAAGGTGCTGACCCATGCGGCGCGCAGCGCCTATGAAGACGTGCTGCACGGCCATCGCCAGCCGGTGTATGCGCTGTATGTCGAGATGGACCCGGCCCGCGTCGACGTGAACGTGCATCCCACCAAAATCGAAGTGCGCTTTCGCGACAGCCGCGAGGTGCATCAGGCGGTGCGCCACGCGACCGAAAACGCGCTGGCCGCGCCACGCTCGGCTGCTGCGGCCGGCCCCGACGGCGCTGCGGCCGAAGCGGCCTTCCCGCCGGTTTCCGGCGAATCTTCAGCATCAGGCTTCGGTAGTCCCGGTTTTGCCCAGAAATCGTGGGCACAACCAGCTATCAATTTCGCAGCGAACGGCGGCAGCCGTGCGTCGGACTTCGAAGCCATGTGGCCCGCGCCAATGCAGCCGGGCGGCCCAGCGGCAAGCAACAGCTTTTCACCCTCGCCGGCCAGCCCCCCTGCCGCCTATTCTGCTGGCCCGGTAGATACCCTGCCGCCCGGCGACTGGCCGCTGGGCCGCGCCATCGCCCAGCTGCAGGGCATTTACGTGCTGGCCGAGAACGCGCAGGGCCTGGTCATTGTGGACATGCACGCGGCCCACGAGCGCATCGTCTACGAGCGGCTGAAAAACCAGATGGACAGCAGCGAAGGCGCCCGCATCGCCAGCCAGCCGCTGCTGATTCCGGCCACCTTTGCCGCCAGCCCACAGGAAGTGGCCACCGCCGAAGCCTGCATCGAAACGCTGGCCACCCTGGGCCTGGAAATCACGCCGTTTTCCCCCAGGACCCTGGCTGTGCGTGCGGTGCCGACCAGCCTGGCGCAGGGGGACGCTGTGGAGCTGGCCCGCAGCGTGCTGGCCGAGCTGGCCCAGCACGACGCCAGCACCGTGATCCAGCGGGCCCAAAATGAGCTGCTCTCCACCATGGCCTGCCACGGCGCCGTGCGGGCCAACCGCAAGCTCACGACGGACGAAATGAATGCCCTGCTGCGCCAGATGGAAGCCACCGAGCGCTCCGACCAGTGCAACCACGGTCGACCCACCTGGCGGCAGGTGAGCATCCGGGAGCTGGACGCCCTGTTTCTGCGCGGGCGCTGAACTTTCCGACCGCCAACGTATCAGTTACCTTCATGAAACGCTGGCACCTCTTCGCTACCTTCTGCACGGCGCTGGCGTTGATGGTCGGCTGCGCCACGCTCGACGAAAAGCAGCGCGACTGGATTTTCCAGCCCAGCGACCGTACCTGGAGCGGAGGCGCCGCAGCCGCCGAAGGCATGGAGGACGTCTGGATCAAATTCAACTCCAGGATCAACGACCAGAACATCCGCCTTCATGGGCTGTGGCTGCCCGCCGACACGGACAGGGACAGGCCGGCAGCCGGCGAAGCACCGGTCATGCTTTACCTGCACGGCGCGCGTTACAACGTCACCGGCTCCGCCCCGCGCGTGCGGCGCATGCAGGAACTGGGCTTTTCGGTGTTGGCCATCGACTACCGCGGCTTTGGCAAAAGCACCCACGAGCTGCCTTCCGAGGCATCGGCCTACGAAGACGCCCGCGCCGCCTGGGACTGGCTGGCGCAAAAGTACCCGAACCGGCCCCGCTATATCTTCGGCCACTCGCTGGGCGGGCCCATTGCCATCAACCTGGCCAACGAAGTCACCGATGAAAGCGGCACGATCGTTGAAGGCACCTTCACCTCGATTGCCGACGTGGTGAGCAGTTCCAAATGGGGCTGGATGCCGCTGTCCCTGCTGATCACCCAGCGCTTTGAAGCCGTGCGCAAAGTGGGGCAGATCGGTTCGCCCCTGCTGGTGGTCCACGGTGGGGAAGACCGCCTGATCCTGCCCGACCTGGGGCGCAAGCTGTTTGACGCAGCGGCCGAGCCCAAGCTGTTCATGCTGGTCGAGGGCGGCTCGCACCACAACACCAACCTGGTCGGCCAGCCGCAATACCGGCAGGCGCTGGCACAGCTTTTCCATCTGCAATAAGCTGGCCGGCCGCAAAGTGCCCCCCGCCCCGGTATGGCTGCGGCACATAGGGGCCGAGCGTAGGGCCGCGTGCACGGTGGAGCGTACGGCGGGCAATCTGATACCCTCAGACGGATGTCCGCCCCCTCCCGAAAAATGTCTTCAGATGCTGCGTCGCCCACTGCCGCCAGCCCTGTAGCGTCGCCGTCCATGTCGGCCGGCCTGATCGTGCTGATTTTGTCGATGCTGCTGGGCATTCAGCCGGTCACCACCGACCTGTACCTGCCCGCCCTGCCGGCGCTGACCGAAGGCTTTGGCGCCCCGATGTCGCAGGCGCAGCTCACGCTGAGTGCGCTGCTGCTGGCTTTCGGCGTCTCGCAGCTGATCTGGGGCCCGCTGTCCGACCGCTTCGGCCGGCGCCCCATCCTGTTGTGGGGCCTGGCCACTTACACGCTGGCCTCGATCGGCAGCACGCTGGCGCCTTCCATGGCGCTGCTGATCGTCTGGCGTGTTGTGCAGGGCGCGGCCATGGGCGCTGTCGTGATGTGCGCGCGCGCCATCATCCGGGACCTGTACCAGCCGCAGGAAGGCGCCCGCATCATGTCCAAGGGCCTGAGCGGCCTGGGTGTGCTGGCCTGCGTCAGCGCGCCGCTGGGCGGCCTGCTGTCGGAGTTTGGGGGCTGGCGCGTCGCGCTGATGGCCGTGGCCGTATTTGGCGCCTGCACCCTGACGCTGGTCGCCCTGCGCTTTGAAGAAACCCTGCGGCAGAAAAACCCACGGGCGCTGCATCCCGCCGCGCTGCGCCACACGTGGATGCATATCCTCGGCAACCCCACCTTTATGGTGTTTTCGGCGCTGTCCGCCGCCTCGTATGGCGGGCTGTTCACCTTTCTCGCCACGTCCTCATTTGTTTTCATCAAGGTGCTGGGGCTGAGCAAAACGCAGTACGGCCTGGTGATGTTTTCCATGTGCTTTTGCTACCTGACGGGCACCTTTATCTGCCGCCGTCTGCTGCCGCGTTTTGGCGTGCGCAAGTCGGTGGCGATTGCGGCAGGCCTGAGCCTGGCGGGCGGCACGCTGATGGGCGTCTTTGCCTGGGCCGGCCTGCACAACGTCTGGGCCATCATGCTGCCCTACTACCTCTTCATGCTGGCCCACGGCGTGCACCAGCCCTGCGGCCAGAGCGGCGCGGTGGGGCCCTTCCCGCATGCGGCAGGCGCAGCCTCGGCCATGAACGGCTTCCTGATGATGGTGGTGGCTTTTGGCATGGGCGGCTGGCTGGGCACACACATGGATGGCACCGTCCTGCCGCTGACCAACGGCGTGTGGTTCTGGAGCATCCTGATTGCCGCCAGCGCCTGGACCGTGGTGCAGAAATACGGAGAGCCTGCCCATGAGGCCGCCGCATGAACGAAGTGAAAAGCGTGGGGGCCACATACATTGCTCTCGCCGGGCCAACAGCCTCCGGCAAAACGGCCGCCGCCATGGCCATTGCGCGGCAGCATGACGTCGAGATCATCAGCGTCGATTCGGCGCTGGTCTACCGCGGCATGGACATCGGCACAGCCAAACCCACGGTCGATGAACTCGCGGCCGTGCCGCATCACCTGATCAATATCCGCGACCCCCTGCAGGCCTACAGCGCCGCCGAGTTTGTGGCCGATGCCCGGCACCTGATCAACGACATCGCCGCGCGCGGCAAGCTGCCGCTGCTGGTGGGCGGCACCATGCTGTATTTCAAGGCACTCTTTGACGGCCTGGACGACATGCCCAAGGCCGACCCGGCGGTGCGCGCCGAACTGGCCAGCGAAGCCGCCGCCAAAGGCTGGCCTGCGCTGCATGCCGAGCTCGCAACCGTTGACCCGGTCACCGCCGCCCGGCTGGCCCCCCATGACTCACAGCGTATCTCGCGCGCGCTGGAAGTGTTCCGGGTGTCCGGGCAGCCGCTGTCATTCTTTCATCGGCAAAACGCCGCAAAAACCATAGTTGATGGCGGCCGGGACGAGAAGACTGCACTCCTTGTTTCCCTTGAACCACAAGAGCGCAGCTGGCTGCACCACCGCATTGCCGAGCGCTTTGACGTCATGCTGGCGGCCGGTTTTCTCGAGGAAGTCAAAGCCCTGCGCGCGCGCGGCGACCTGACGCCGGATTTGCCGTCCATGCGCTGCGTCGGCTACCGCCAGGCCTGGGAATTGCTGGACGCGCAGGAGGCGCGCAGCCCCGGCGGCAGCTTCCCGATGAACGAGCTGCGCGACAAGGGCATCTTTGCCACGCGCCAGCTGGCCAAGCGCCAGATCACCTGGCTGCGCTCCATGCCGCAGCGCCACATCATCGCCTGCGATACCGACCAGGCGCTGCCGCTGGTTCTGCAGGCAGTGGCTCAACACATCGAAAAGTCCAGCCGATAGCCGGCTTGCTTGTGGTGACCGCCGGTGCCAGAATGGGGCGCGCGTCCGGCGCGCGAGTCTTGCCTGCCTCAAGTAATAACAAACAAGGAGAGCGCATCATGGACCTGTCAACCTTCGTCACCTCGCTGCAAGCCAGCCTGGGCGCGAATCTCCCCAAAGTCCTCGGCGCTGTCGCCATCCTGGCCCTGGGCTGGCTGCTGGCTGTTGCGGCGCGCGCGGGCATGCGCAGGCTGCTGCGGCTGCTCAAGGTCAATACCCGCGTCGAGGAAAGCACGGGCGTGCAACTCGATGCTGAATCGCCGGTGGCAGTGGGCGTGTTCTGGCTGATCCTGCTGGCCACCCTGGTCGCCGTGCTCAATGTGCTGGACCTCTCGCTCCTGACCAACCCCTTCGCCGCCATGATGGGCGACATCATCGGCTACCTGCCCAAGCTGCTCGCCGGGGCCGTGCTGTCATTGGTCACCTGGCTGCTCGCCACCGTGCTGCGCGCGCTGGCTGCCCGGGCGCTTGCCGCCACGACACTCGATGAAAAGCTCTCCACCGAGGCCGGCATGGCGCCTATGAGCCGGAACGTGGGCAATGTGCTGTTCTGGCTGGTGATTCTCATGCTGTTGCCGGCCATCCTGAACGCCTTCCAGCTCAATGCCCTGCTCGAACCAGTGATCGGCATGCTCAACAAGCTGCTGGCCATGGTGCCCAACGCGTTCGCAGCCTTGCTGATCGGCGGCGTGGGCTACATCGTGGCCCGCGTGCTGCGCGGCCTGGTGACCAACCTGCTGGCAGCGGCCGGCGCCGACAGCCTGAACCAGCGGGTCGGGCTCGACAGCTCCATTCGCCTGTCGGCCCTGGCGGGCACACTGGTCTTTATCTTCGTGTTCGTGCCCTCGCTGATCGCTGCGCTCGACGCGCTCAAGATCGATGCCGTGTCGCGTCCGGCCTCGCAAATGCTCGACCTGATGTTTGCCGCAGTGCCGCACATCGTGGCGGCGGCCGTGATCCTGCTGCTGACCTGGTACATCGCGCGCTTCGCTTCGCGCCTGCTGGCCAGCCTGATGGAAAGCGCCGGGGTCGACAACCTGCCGCAAAAAATGGGCATACAGCATGTGCTGTCGGGTGCCGCCCGGCCCTCGCGCCTGGCGTCAGCGCTCCTGATGTTCTTTGCCATGCTGTTCGCCGCCACCGAGGCCGCCAGCCAGCTCGGTTTCGGCCAGATGCGGAACATGGTGTCCTCCTTCATCGGGTTTGCTGCGGATGTGCTGCTGGGCGGCGCCATCCTGGCCGTCGGTTTCTGGATTTCCAACCTGGCCTATGACGCCATCCACAAGGCCGGCGGCAAACACGCGGCCGGCCTCGCAGAGATTGCCCGCATTGGCATCCTGGGCCTGGTGCTCGCCATGGGGCTGCGCGCCATGGGCCTTGCCAACGAAATCGTGCAACTGGCCTTCGGCCTGACGCTGGGCGCGGTGGCCGTTGCCGTGGCGCTGTCGTTCGGGCTGGGCGGCCGCGAGGCCGCAGGCAAGCTGGCAATGCGCTGGCTGGAGCGCTGGCACAAGGATTAGCCCCCACGTTCGCTCACTTCGTGTAGCTCTCTGCCCCCCAAGGGGGCGCTGCGCCTGCGGCCCGGCGAAGCCGGTTCCGCGGCCCCTGTTGGTGGAAGCGCTCTCACCCCGGTTCACTGCGCTTAGCCCCCACGTTCGCTCACTTCGTGTAGCTCTCTGTCCCCCGAGGGGGCGCTGCGCCTGCGGCCCGGCGAAGCCGGTTCCGCGGCCCCTGTTGGTGGAAGCGCTCTCACCCCGGTTCACTGCGCTTAGCCCCCACGTTCGCTCACTTCGTGTAGCTCTCTGTCCCCCGAGGGGGCGCTGCGCCTGCGGCCCGGCGAAGCCGGTTCCGCGGCCCCGGCTGGTGGAAGAGCTCTCACCCCGGTTCACTGCGGGTAGCATAGGGCGATGCTGCAGGTCCGCAATCTCGCCAAACGGTATGTTGAAACCCCGGTGTTCACCGGCGTTTCGTTCGATGTCGCGCCCGGTGAGTTTGTCGCCGTCATCGGCGAGTCGGGCGTGGGCAAGTCCACGCTGCTGAACTGCATGGCCGGGCTGGACACCTGGGATGAGGGCTCGGTGTGGCTCAATGGCACGGATCTGGGCACGCTGACCGATGACCAGCGCGCGCTGCTGCGCCGCAAGCACGTGGGTTTTGTGTTCCAGGCCTTTCATGTGCTGCCGCACCTGGACGTGGCGCAAAACGTCGCACTGCCGCTGCTGCTGCTGGGTCAGCCCGATGATGCTCGGGTGCAGGCCATGCTGGATGCCGTGGGCCTCGCCGGCCTGGGCAAGCGACTGCCGCAGCAATTGAGCGGCGGGCAACTTCAGCGCGTGGCAATTGCCCGCGCGCTGGTGCACCGCCCCACCCTGCTGCTGGCCGATGAGCCCACCGGCAACCTCGACCCCACAACTGCTGCGAAAGTAATGGACGCGCTGATTGCGCAAACCCGCCAGCATGGCGCCTCGCTGGTCCTTGTCACCCATTCGGAGGCGGCCGCCGCACGGGCGGACCGCCGGCTGCACCTGAGCGCCGGCGGCATCAAGGCCTGATTGCCGCCGGGGAGGACGTTGAACAGGTTTGCGTTGATGTTGACGCCGCGCTGATCAAAAACCAAAAACACATTTTCAGTGCGTGGCGGCCCGGGAATCCATCAGCGTGCAGTCAGCAGCTCCGCGTAGCGCGCCAGGTCGACGTTGCCGCCGCTCACAATGACGCCGACACGCCTGCCTTTGAGGGCCGGATCAGCTTGAAGCGCCGCGCAGGCCCCGGCAAACGCCAGGCAACCCGTAGGCTCCACCACCATCTTCATGCGCTCGGCAAAAAAACGCATGGCCTCGACCAGCTGCGCATCGCTCACCGTGAGGATGTCATCGACATCCCGCCGGATGATGCCGAAGGTGTACTGGCCCAGGTGCTGGGTCTGCGCGCCATCGGCAATGGTTTTGGGCGTCTCGATATGCACAATCCGGCCCGCACGCAGCGACTGCTGGCCATCGTTGCCGGCTTCGGGCTCCACGCCATACACCTTGCATTGCGGCGCCAGTGCCCGCGCCGAAAGCGCTGAGCCGCTGGTCAGTCCGCCACCGCCCAGGCACACGTACAGGTGGTCGAGCGGGCCGGTCTCTTCAAGCAACTCCTTGGCGGCCGTGCCCTGGCCGGCAATCACGTCGGGATGGTCATAGGGCGGAATCAGGGTCATGCCCCGCTCGGCCGCAAGCCGCTGCGTGAGCGCCTCGCGGTCTTCGCTGAAGCGGTCGTACAGCACCACCTCGGCGCCGTAACCGCGCGTCGCGGCCAGCTTGGCGGCCGGCGCGTCCTGCGGCATCACGATCAGCGCGGGCATGCCGAGCAGCCGCGCCGACAGCGCCACCGCCTGCGCATGGTTGCCCGATGAAAACGCGATCGCCCCGGCCCGGCGCTGGCTCGCGTCAAACTTTGACAGCGCATTGAATGCACCGCGAAACTTGAACGCGCCCATGCGCTGGAAGTTCTCGCACTTGAAGAAAAACTGCGCACCCCAGCGGGCATCGGCCGTGGCAGACCTCAGTACCGGGGTGCGATGTGCGTGGCCCTCAAGCCGCGCAGCGGCGGCGAGGACATCGTCGTAAACAGGAAGTTGCAGCATGACAGGAAGCGCTTTCGTTCGAATAAGGCGGGAAAAGCCACAAGGGCCACAAGAAAAAACAACAGCGTACCAGTTCCGTCAAATACTTGAACGCGCCCCCGGGATGCCGCGCCCCATCACTCGGCGCTCGCGACCTCCAGCCCCATTTCCTGCAGCGCATCGCGCACCGCTTCCACAGCACCCGCCATGCCGCGCGGGCCGAGTTGGCCCATGCAACCGACGCGGAAGGTCTCCATCGACGTCGGCTTGCCGGGGTAAAGAATGTAGCCGCGCTGCTTGACCGCGTTGTAGAAAGCCTTGAACTCGTAGGCCGGGCTGGCCGGCGCGTGAAAGGTCACGATGATGGGCGCCTGGATCGCCGCGCGCAGGAAGCTGCGCAGGCCCAGCCCGGCCAGGCCGCTGATGAGCTCGCGGCAATTTGTGACATAGGCGCCGCCGCGCGCGGCCAGCCCGCCCTGCTCGAAATACTGCGTGAGCGCGGCGTCCAGCGCGGCGACCACATGGGTCGGCGGCGTGAAGCGCCACTGCGTGGTCTTGTTCATGTAGGCCCACTGGTCGTACAGGTCCATCGCCAGCGAATGGCAGTTACCCTCGCAGCGCTCCAGCGCGGCGCGGCGCGCCAGCACAAAGCCCATGCCGGGAACGCCTTCCAGGCACTTGCCCGACGCGGCAACCACGGCGTCGAACGGCGTCTTGCGTGCATCGATTTCCAGCGCACCAAACGAGCTCATCGCATCGACGATCAGGCCCTTGCCGTGGCGCTGAACGACCAGTGCAATTTCGTGCAACGGGTTCAGAATGCCGGTGCTGGTTTCGCAGTGCACCAGCGCCACGTGGGTGATGGAGGGGTCCTTGCTGAGCAGCCGGTCAATGTCTTCGGGGCGGATTTGCGCATCTTCCGCATACTCGAAGGTGGTGAGCTTGCGGCCCAGCACCTTGCAGATTTTGGCGATGCGCTGGCAATAGGCGCCGTTGACCGGCACCAGCACATGGCCCCCTTTTTCGGCCGGCGGCACCAGCGTGCCAATGGCCGCCTCGACGGAAAAGGTACCGCTGCCCTGCAGGGGAACGCACTCATGCGTGCCTTCGCCGTGCACGATGCGCAGCAGGCCCTGGCGCAGGCGCACGGTGATGGCATTGAAATCCGTGTCCCAGGAGCCCCAGTCGCGCAGCATGCTTTGCTTGGTGCGGCTGGACGTAGTCAGCGGTCCGGGGGTCAGAAGAATGGCGTCGGTGGTCATGAAAGCTCCTTGGGTGTTTTGGAAAAAATGGAAAACAAAAAAAGTGGACGGCAGGAAGGGATCAGGCCTCAGTGGCGGGCGACGTTTCGCCACGCCTGGGTTTTTCGCAGCAGCACGCGCGTCGCCACCGCATACACCAGGCACACCGCGACAGAAGTCAGCACGGTCAGGCTGGCCAGCGCCGCCGCCGGGCCGATGTCGCCGGCCTCGTCAAGGTTCATGATGGCCACGGCCCCGAGGATGGTGTCGGGCGAGTACAGGAAGACGACACCCGACAGCGTGGCCATGGACACGACGAAGTAGTAGCGCGCGATGTCCAGCACCGCTGGCAGGCACACCGGCAAGGTCACGCGAAAGAAGGTCTTGTAGAACGGCACCTTCAGCGAAGCCGACACGGCCTCGAATTCATTGTCGATCTGCTTGAGCGCCGTCACCGCGGTCAGATGGCTGGAGGTGTAGTAGTGCACGATGACCGACAGCACGAGTAAGGTCATGGTCGAGTACAGGAAGCCCAGCGGATTGTTGGGATGGTTGAAGAACATGATGTAGCCCAGGCCTAGCACCAGTCCCGGCACGGCCATGGAGAGCATGGCCAGCAGGTGCATCAGCGGGCGTATCAGTTCCAGCCCGCGGGTCTTCTCGGTCAGGTAAGCGCCAATGAACACCGTGAGCGAACCGAAGAAAGCCACGCACACCGCCATCTTCAGGCTGTTGGTGTAGGCCGAGGCCAGGTCGCCATCGACCAGCGCGAACTCGTAATGGCGCAGGCTCAAGGAGAGGTCATACGGCCAGAGCTTGATGAAGGACGTCCAGATCGCCATGCCCACCACGGCCAGCAGCAGCGCGCACACCAGCGTGCAGTAGGCCGTCATCAAGGTATCGAAGCCCCGCTGCGGCTTGGCCGCGTAGGGCACGGAGCGCGCCGACAGCTGGGCCCGCAGCTTGCGCCGCACGCGGCTGTCGATCAGAAAGGAGGCGATCGAAGGCAGCAGCAACAGCAGGCCCACTACTGCACCGCGGCCGAAGTTCTGCTGGCCGACGACCTGCTTGAACACGTCCAGCGACAGCACGCTGAAGTTGCCGCCTATCACCTTGGGTGCGCCGAAGTCGCTGATCACATAAGTGAAGACCACGGTGGACGCACTGATCAGCCCGTATTTGCAGGACGGCAGCGTTATGGTGAAGAACTTGCGCACGGTCGAGGTGCCGAACGAATCGGCAGCCTCGTACAGCCGTCCGTCGGCCAGCGACAGCGCCGTCAGCAGGATCATGAGCGCATGCGGAAAGGTGTTGTAGACCTCCGACAGGATGATGCCCGGCGCGCCGTAGATCGAGCCCAGCCCGATCAGCTCGAGCACCGGCTTGAGCACGCCCTGGTTGCCAAACCACTGGATGAAGGCGATAGCCGACAGCAGCGAAGGCGCCAGCAGCGGGATCAGCGCGATCAGCCGGAACGTGCCCTTGAAGGGCGCGCAGCTGCGGGCCAGCGCATAGGCGAAGGTGAAGGCCAGGGGTACCGAAATCATGACCACGGTGGCGGCCACCCAGATTGAGTTCCAGGCTGCGCCCAGCAGTGCCGGGGTCTGCAGGTACTCGACAAAATGGGTGAAGCCGATGAAGTTGCCATCGTTGTCCTGCACGGCCCGCGCAAAGATTGACGCCATCGGCGCGAGCAGGAACAGCACCAGGAACAGCATCACCGTGAGCAGCACGCCGCGCGCAATGATGTCCTCTCGCGACAGGCCTTGGCGGCGCGCTGCAGGCGGCGGCCCGGCCAGCGTAGCGGCGCGGGCGTTCATAACTGAGCCCCGCCGGCCACCGCCGGAAACACCCGGATGCGTTCGCTGCGCAGCGCCAGGTCGATCCGCGCACCGGCCTGCACGCCCAGGTCGTGCAGCTGGTTCAGCGAAAAACACAGGTGCAGCGATTGCCCTTCGAGCTCGTCGATCTGCATTTCCGCCAGGCACGAGCTGCCCAGAAATTCAACCTTCAGGACCTCACCCCGGACGCGGTTCGGCTGCCCTTCGCGTTCATGGCCAACGGCCCGGTCTTCCGGGCGCAGGTAGAGCCTGACCGCCTGGCCGGCCGTGTAGTCGCCATGCTCGCCGCTGCAATGCAGTTCCAGGCGGCCGGCGCGAAAACGCCCCTGCCCGAGCGCGATGGCCGGCAACACATTGACCTTGCCGACAAAGTCCGCCACGAAAGGGGTGGCGGGGCGCTCATAAATATCGTTCGGCGTGCCGATCTGCTCAATCACCCCATGGTTCATCACCACAATGCGGTCGGCCATGGACAGCGCCTCCTCCTGGTCGTGCGTGACCATGATGGCGGTCACGCCCAGCTGTTGCTGCAGCCGGCGGATCTCGCCGCGCAGGCGGATGCGCTCCAGCGCATCGAGCGCCGACAGGGGTTCATCCAGCAGCAACAGGCGCGGGGCGGTCGCCAGCGCTCGCGCCAGTGCCACGCGCTGCTGCTGCCCGCCCGACAGCTGGGCCGGGTATTTCTCGCCCGACGTCGGCAGGCCCACCAGTTTGAGCAGTTCCACCACGCGGGCGCTGATTTCGGCCCGCGGTTTTTTCCGGCTCACCAGGCCATAGGCGACGTTCTCGGCGATGGTGAGGTTCGGGAACAGGGCGTAGGACTGGAACACGATGCCGTAGTCACGCTTGACCGGCGGCAGCCAGGAGATGTCGCGGCCGTTCTGCACGATGCGGCCGCTGGTCTGCGTTTCCAGTCCGGCAATGATGCGCAGCAGCGTGGTTTTCCCGCAGCCCGAGGGCCCGAGCAGGCACAGCATCTCGCCCTGCCGGACTTCCAGGTCTATGTGCTGGAGCACCGTGACCTTGTCAAAGCGCTTGTGCACGCCCTCGATACCCAGCGCAATGCCGGTCGTGTGATGCGGTGAGGCGAAGCTCGCCATTTCCGCTGGCAGTCTCATATCCATCTGCTATCTCCTTGTGTCGTTGTCGGTGGCGTGGAGCATGGGCCGGCCATGCCGGTGATTGCGTTCGTTTCGGTGGTCTTCCGGGAATTTCTGCAGCACCTTCGGCGAATAGTAAATTGCAGATCGTAATATGTCAATTGTTGACAATCTTCAATTTGCAGGATTTAATTGCCGTATCGACCAGAAAAGAAACCGGACTTCTTCATGAGCACCTCACCCGACCTCTCCGCCTTCTCTCCCCTCTATCCCCTGTCCCCCCTGCAAATGCTGCAGGCCAACACCCTGCCGTCACTGGTGCAGGCCGAAATCGAGCAAATGATCCTGCGCAGCGAGCTGCCCGGAGGCGCGCGCATCAATGAAAGCGACCTCGCCGCCCGCTTCGGCACCAGCCGCGGCCCGGTGCGCGAGGCACTGCGCGCGCTGGAAGAATGCGGCCTGGTCCGCTCGGAAAAGAACCGCGGGGTCTTCGTGCGGGAAATAACGCTGGCCGAAGCCGACGAAATCTACGACCTGCGCGAGGTACTGGATGACATGATCGGACGCCGCCTCGCCGTGCACATCACGACGCCGCAGCTGAAGGTGCTCAAGAGTCTGCTCTCCGAAATGGACGACGCCATGAGCCGCCAGGACATCAAGCGTTACCACGCACTGAACCTGGAGTTCCATGATGCGCTGGTCGGCTTTGTCGGCAACTCCCGGCTGAGCGACACCTACCGGCGCCTGACCAAGGAGCTGCTGCTGTTCCGCCTGCGCGGCCTGCAGGACGGGGGCGGCTTTGCGGTCTCTAACGCCGAACACAAGGCCGCCGTGCTGGCCATTGCCTCACGCGACCCTGAGCGCGCCGGCCGGACGCTGCGCGCCCATGCGGCCGACAGCCGGGCCCGCATGCACAAGGCTTTTGGAAGAGGCCCCAGCGAGCCGACCTCCCCTGCAATTTCCCGCAATTTCCCTGAAAAAACCACGGCCCATCATGGCCATCAACCCCTGAGGACATCATGAACAAAGACATTACCGTGAACGACAGGCGCTACCAATGGATGGACCACCCGGTGGTGGTGGTCTGCGTGGATGGCTGCCAGTACGAATACATCACCGCCGCCGTGGCGGCCGGCGTGGCACCCTTCCTGGGCAGGCTGCTGGCCGGGCGCGGCACCTGCTACATGGCGGACTGCGTCATTCCGAGTTTTACCAATCCGAACAATTTGTCCATCGTGACGGGTGCGCCGCCCTCGGTGCACGGCATCTGCGGCAACTATTTCTTCGACCGCGAACGGGGTGAAGAGGTGATGATGAACGACCCCCGCTACCTGCGCGCGGGCACCATCCTTGCAGCCTTCGCCGATGCGGGCGCCAAGGTAGCCGTGATCACGGCGAAGGACAAACTGCGCAAGCTGCTGGGCCACAAAATGGACGGCATCTGCTTTTCCTCGGAAAAGGCCGACCAGGTGAGCGTCGAGGAAAACGGCATTGACGACGTGCTCGGCATGGTCGGCATGCCGGTGCCTTCGGTCTACAGCGCCGAGTTGTCGGAGTTTGTGTTTGTCGCGGGCGTCAAGCTGATGGAGCGCGAGCGGCCTGACCTGATGTATTTGTCCACCACCGACTACATCCAGCACAAGGCAGCCCCCGGCACCACGATGGCGAACGACTTCTACGCCATGATGGACCGCAACCTCGCCCGGCTGGACATGCTGGGCGCCACCATTGTGCTCACCGCCGACCATGGCATGAACGACAAGCACGGTTCGGACGGGCAGCCCAATGTGATTTACCTGCAGGACACGCTGGACGAATGGATTGGCCAGGACCATGCGCGCGTAATCCTGCCCATCACCGACCCGTATGTGGTGCACCACGGCGCGCTCGGCTCGTTCGCGCTGGTCTATGTGCCGGAAGATGTGGACGCCAGCGCACTGCGTGACCGCATTGCCGCGCTGCCGGGCATTGAGACGGTGCTGTCGCGCCTGGAGGCCTGCGACCATTTCGAGCTGCCGTTCGACCGGGTGGGAGACATCGTGGTGGTGGCCAGCCAGGACACGGTGATCGGCACCAACGCCGCGCGCCATGACCTCTCCGGGCTGGACGTGCCGCTGCGTTCCCACGGCGGCCTGTCTGAACAAAAGGTGCCGCTGGTCGTCAACCGCCAGGTGCCACAGGCCTTCCCCGACCGGCGCTGGCGCAATTTTGACGCCTTCGAACTCGGCCTCAACCTGGCCCGCTAACCCGCCAAAAAAATCATCGAACCGCCACAGAAACAGAAACAAGGAACCAACATGTCTGCCGTACTTGCCGATGCCCCCTCCCAGGCACTTCCTTCCCGGGTGCTGTATGAATCGCTGCGCATTGCCGGTGAAAAAGTTTCGCGCGACCGCGTCATCGAGGTGAAACACCCTTACAACGGCAAGATCGTCGCGACCGTGCCCAAGGCCACGCTGGACGATGTCCGGCGTGCGCTGCGCATTGCGCGCGACTACCGTTCCACGCTGACCCGCCACGACCGCTACCGCATCCTGATGAAAGCCGGCGAGCTGGTCGCCCAACGCCGCGACGAGATTGCGCGCCTGATCACGCTGGAATCGGGCCTGTGCCTGAAGGACACGCAGTATGAAGTCGGCCGCGCTTCCGATGTGATGCTGTTCGCGGCCAACCAGGCGCTGGTGGACGACGGCCAGGTGTTCTCGTGCGACCTGACGGCGCACGGCAAGAGTCGCAAGGTCTACACGCTGAAAGAGCCGCTGCTCGGCGCCATCACCGCCATCACCCCGTTCAACCACCCGCTCAACCAGGTGATCCACAAGATCGCGCCGGCGGTAGCCACCAACAACCGCGTGGTGCTCAAGCCCAGCGAGAAAACGCCGCTGGCGGCCTACCTGATTGCCGACATCCTGTACGAGGCGGGCCTGCCGCCGCAGATGCTGTCGGTCGTGACCGGCGATCCGGCCGAGATCGCCGACGAGCTGCTGACCAGCCCCGACGTGGACCTGGTGACATTCACCGGCGGCGTGGCCATTGGCAAGTACATCGCCGGCAAGGCCGTCTACAAGCGCCAGATTCTCGAGCTCGGCGGCAACGATCCCATCATCGTGATGGACGATGCCGACATCGAGGAAGCGGCCACCCTGGCGGCCAGCGGGTCGTACAAGAATTCGGGCCAGCGCTGCACCGCCATCAAGCGCATCCTGGTGCAGGAGAGCGTGGCCGACCGCTTTGTCGAGCTGCTGGTGGAAAAAACCCGGGCGCTGAAGTACGGTGACCCCTTTGACCCGGCCATGGACATGGGCACCGTGATCGACGAGCCCGCCGCGATCCATTTTGAAAAGGTGGTCAACGAGGCCATCGCCCAGGGCGCGAAGCTGCTGGTGGGCAATGTGCGGCGCGGCGCGCTGTATTCCCCCACCGTGCTGGACCATGTGCAACCCGGCATGACCGTGGTCAGGGAGGAAACCTTCGGCCCGGTGTCGCCGGTGATCCGCTTCAAGACACTGGATGAAGCGATTGCCATCGTCAACGGCACGGCCTATGGCCTGTCGTCGTCGCTCTGCACCAACCGGCTCGACACCATCACCCGCGTGGTGCAGGAGCTGCATGTAGGCAGCATCAACGTGCGCGAGGTGCCCGGCTACCGCCTGGAAATGACGCCCTTCGGCGGCATCAAGGACTCGGGGCTGGGCTACAAGGAAGGTGTGCTTGAAGCGATGAAGAGTTTTTGCAACACCAAGACCTACTCGCTACCCTGGTAAGCCGCAGCCGCCGCTTATCCCTGCCCTTACCCGTGCCCTTATCTGTGCCTCTGCCTTTACCCCTTCTTTTAGCCCCTTCTTGCTTTATTGCTTTTATTGCCTTATTACTTCATTGACTTCATCGATCCAGGAGACAAACACCATGCTCATCGGAATTCCCAAGGAAATCAAGAACCATGAATACCGCGTGGGCCTGACACCGTCGTCCGTGCGTGAGCTGGCGGCGGCCGGCCACCGCGTGATCGTGGAGCGCAACGCAGGCTCCGGCATCGGTGCCAGCGACGCCGAGTACGAAAAGGCGGGTGCCGGTATTGTCCAGGGTGCTGATGAAGTGTTTGCGCGCGCCGACATGGTGGTGAAGGTCAAGGAGCCGCAAGCCTCGGAGCGCGCGCAGCTGCGGCCGGGCCAGTTGCTCTTCACTTACCTGCATCTGGCGCCCGACCCGCAGCAATGCAAGGAACTGGTTGACAGCGGCGCGGTCTGCATCGCCTACGAAACCGTGACCCAGGCCGGGGGCGGCTTGCCTTTGCTGGCGCCGATGTCCGAAGTCGCCGGCCGCATGTCGGTGCAGGCGGCCGCGCACAGCCTGGAGCGGGCCCATGGCGGCCGCGGCATATTGCTGGGAGGCGTGCCCGGTGTGGCGCCGGCCAAAATCGTGATCCTCGGCGCGGGCGTTGTCGGCTCCAATGCTGCACAGATCGCCGTGGGCACCGGTGCCCAGGTGGTGGTGATAGACCGCAGCCTCGATGCGCTGCGCCGCATGGACCGCCTGCTGGGCGCGCGTGTGATCACGCTGTTCTCGAATCGGGACAACATCGAGGAGCAGGTGCTGTCGGCAGACGCCGTGATCGGCGGTGTGCTGATTCCCGGCGCGGCCGCACCCAAGCTCGTGTCGCGCGAGCTGCTGTCGCGCATGAAGCCGGGCTCGGTGGTGGTTGATGTGGCCATTGACCAGGGCGGCTGCTTTGAAACCTCGCACGCCACCACCCACGCCGACCCCACCTACGTGGTGGACGGCGTCGTGCATTACTGCGTGGCCAACATGCCGGGCGGCGTGCCGCGCACCTCCACCTACGCCCTGAACAACGCCACCCTGCCCTTTGTGCTGGCCCTCGCGAACAAAGGGTGGCGGCAAGCGCTGAACGATGACGCGCACCTGCGCAACGGCCTCAACGTCGCTGACGGCAAGGTCACCTGCCTGGAGGTGGCAAATGACCTGCGCTACACCTACCATGCCCCGCAAACCCTGCTGGCCCTGCTGGCGGCCTGAGCGATGGAGCAACGCCCTTACTGGCTATCGCAGGCGCTCGCTACCGACGATGGCGGCCCGGCCCCGGCGCTGGCGAGCGACACACGCGCCCAGCTGTGCATCATCGGCGGCGGCTTCACCGGCCTGTGGACCGCCATCCTCGCCAAGCAGGCCAGGCCCGAACTTGATGTGGTTGTGCTGGAGGCCGATGTCTGCGGCGGCGGCGCCAGCGGACGCAATGGCGGCTGCGCACTGACCTGGTCGACGAAGTTCTTCACCCTGCAGCGGCTGTTCGGTGACGCCGAAGCCGTGCGCCTGGTGCGCGCTTCCGAGCAGGCGCTGCTGGATATCGAGGCGTTTTGCGCCGAGCACAGCATCGACTGCGAATGGCGGCGCCACGGCACGCTGTTCACCGCCACATCGGCTGCGCAGCTCGGGGCCTCCGATGCGGTGGTGGCCGCGCTTGAAGCGCACGGCATCAATTCCTGGCAGAAGATGCCCCCGCACGAGTTGCAGCGCCGCGCCGGATCCCGCGCCCACCTCGAGGGCTGGTACTCGCCGGTGGCCGCCAGCGTGCAGCCCGGCAAGCTGGTGCGCGGGCTGCGCAGGGTGGCGCTCGGCCTGGGCGTGCGGCTGCATGAAGGAACGCCGATGCAGGGCCTGGAAGAGGGCTCGCCCCCGGTGGTTCGCACGCCGCACGGCAAGGTCACGGCCGACCGCGTGGTGATTGCGATCAACGCCTGGATGGCCAGCAGCTTCCGCGAGTTCGAGCGCAGCATTGCCATCGTGTCCAGCGACATGGTGATCACCGAGCCGGCCGCGGCCGCGCTGGCCGCCTCGGGCCTGGACGGCGGCATCTCGGTGCTCGACTCGCGCATCTTTGTGCACTACTACCGCAGCACGCCGGACGGCCGGCTGATGTTCGGCAAGGGCGGCAACACCTTTGCCTACGGCGGGCGCATGCTGCCCGTCTTCAACCAGCCCTCGCCCTACCGCGAGGAGCTGACCGGACGCCTGCGGGGCTTCATCCCGGAACTGGCCGGCACGCCGGTTGCCGCCAGCTGGAACGGTGCCTCCGACCGCTCGGTCACCGGCCTGCCCTTCTTCGGCTGCCTGCGCGGCCGCCCCGACGTGTTCTACGGCTTCGGCTACTCGGGCAACGGCGTCGGCCCCAGCCGCATGGGCGGCGAGCTGCTGTCCTCGCTGGCGCTGGGACTGGACAACGAATGGACGCGCAGCCCGCTCATTCGCGGACCGCTCGGCCGTTTTCCGCCGGAGCCGATCCGCTACGTCGGCTCGCTGATGGTGCGCAATGCCATCCGGCGCAAGGAAGCCGCCGAAGACAGCGGACGACGTCCCTTTCTGCCCGACGTGATGCTGTCGCGCTTCGCCGCGGCAGCCGGCAAGGCGGACAAAGCCTGAGCCACCGCCCCGGCGCTGCTCCGTTGATTCCGGCAGCGCTGGAGTTTCAGTTCCAGTCGAAGCCGCTCAGTTGAAGCCGCACACCCGGTCGTTTGCCAACGCTGGCCGCTTGCTTTTGCCCATCCCGGCACTCACCCCCCACTCACCACTCACCACTCACCACTCACCACTCACGACAGGAGTTTCCCCGGATGAAAAACCATCTCCCTGCCCTCGTCATGCTGAGCCTCATGCTGCTGGGCTCGCTCCCGACCGCCTACGCCGCAGACGCGCCAGCCCCGCTCACCTTGGGCATCATCGCAGCAGGCGCCACCGAGGAGCAGACACTGGAGATATGGAAGCCCCTGACAGACGCGCTCTCCAAAGAACTCCAGACGCCCGTGCGCGCAGTCGCCTCGAAGAACTATGCGGACATTTCCACCGGCATCAAGGAGGGCCGGATCCAGGTGGCGTGGATCAACAACAAGCTGGCGGTCGAGCTGGTGGAGACAGAGCAGGCGCAAATCTTTGCCCAGATGGTCAGGCTCGACAAGACCCGGGGCTACAAGTCGGTACTGATCGTGCCGAAAAACAGCCCTGTGCGTAACATGGGCGATGCGCTCGCCCAACCCGGCACGTATACGCTGGGCCTGGGCGCAAAAAATTCCACGTCGGGCTACCTGGTGCCCTACTACTACGTGTTCCAGAAGGCAAAGATTGACCCGGCGAAACATTTCAAAACCGTCACCTACGGCACGCACCGCGAAAACTTTCTCGCGGTGGCCGAAGGCCGGGCTGACCTGGGCACCAACAACACCGAGGATTTGCCCCGGTTCCAGGCCGAGCTGCCGGAGAAGTTCGAGCAGGTCAAGGTCATCTGGGAGTCGCCCCTGATCCCCAACGACCCGCTCATGTACCGCAAGGACCTGCCCGCCGCCACACAACAGCGCGTCAGGAAGTTTTTTATCGCCTACGGGAAAACCGGGGCGGAAAAGGCCACGCTCAAGAGCATCAATGGCTTGTCGGGCTTTATCGCCTCCTCCAACCACCAGTTGCGCCCGATTGTGGAACTGGAACTGTTTGATGCCTTGACCAAGGCCATGGTGGGCGGCTCCGGCGCTTCGGGCAATTTCAGCAGTGTGATGGACCAACTGACCAAACGCGCAGCACGCCTGGACACCCTGTTGAACGCCACACGCTTTGACGCCAACTAACAACCTGGCGCTTTGATCGAAGGGCATCCCTCACAATGCAGGAACTGTGTTCGCCCTTTTGCAAACATTCTCCTGGAAGGAACTGCGCTACCACCCATGGCGCAACGGCGCCGCCGTGGTCGCCGTCATGCTGGGCGTGGCCCTGGCGTTTTCGGTGCACCTGATCAATGCTTCGGCGCTCAGCGAGTTTTCCCAGGCCGTGCGCGCCGTCAACGGCCAGCCTGACCTGGAACTGCGGGCTGTGCAGGGCGGCTTTGATGAAGCGCTTTACCGGCAGGTGGCCAACCATCCCCAGGTGGCACTCGCCAGCCCGGTGCTGGAACTGGCCACCTACGCACTGGGCGGCAAGGGAGAGCGGCAGGCCCTGCGCATCGTCGGCGTCGATGCACTGGTGGTGGCCGGCATTGCCCCGGCGCTGATGCCGGTTCCGGCTTCGGATGCCGCGGTCGCGGCGACGGACCGTTTTGCGCTGTTTGCGCCGGACACGATTTTTCTCAATCCCGCCGCCCGCCAGGTGTTCAAAGGCGCCCAGTTGCAACTGCAAAGCGGCCTGCAATGGAAAAGCGTCACGGTCACCGGCAGCGTGAGCACGGGCGGCGGCCCGCTGGGCGTGATGGACATCGCCGCCGCACAGGACCTGTTTGGCAAGGGCGGCCAGCTGTCGCGAATTGACGTGCGCCTGAAAGCCGGCAGTGATGCGGCAAGCTTCGCCGCCTCGCTGCAGCTGCCGCCCCACATCACCGCGACCGCCCCCGGGGACGCCGCGCAACGCGTGAGCAACCTGTCGCGCGCCTACCGGGTCAACCTGACCGTGCTGGCGCTGGTGGCCCTGTTCACCGGTGCGTTTCTGGTGTTCTCGGTGCTGTCGCTCAGCGTGGCCAAGCGCGCCCAGCACTTCGCACTGCTCGGCGTGCTGGGCCTGACGGGCCGCGAACGCCTGCGGCTGGTGCTGGCTGAATCGCTGCTGCTGGGCTTGGTGGGCAGCGCCGCGGGCATTGCGCTGGGCAGCGCGCTGGCCGATCTGGCGCTGCGTCTTCTGGGCGGGGACCTGGGTGGCGGTTATTTCGCCGGTGTCGCCCCCACCCTGCAGTGGAACGGCTGGGCAGCCCTGGTCTATGGCGCGCTCGGCGTGGCGGCGGCCGGCGTGGGCGGCTGGTGGCCGGCGCGCACCGCCCAGCGGTTGCCGCCGGCACAAACCCTCAAGGGGCTGGGACTGGCCACCGGCGCCGGCTCTGCGCGCTGGTTGAGTGTCATGTTGATAGCTGCCAGCGCCCTTCTGGCAATGGCGCCGCCGGTATTTGGCATTCCGCTGGCGGCTTACCTGTCTGTCGGCGCCTTGCTGGTGGGCGGCATCACCGCCCTGCCCTGGCTGATTGCGCTGCTGTATGGCAGGCTCAGCCCCTGGGTGGCCCACCGCCTGCTGCCGCTGCTGGCCGTCGAGCGCGCGCGCCGTGTGCGCGAAAGCGCGGCCGTGGCCGTCAGCGGCGTGGTGGCGTCGCTAAGCCTGGCCGTGGCGCTGACCGTGATGGTGGCGAGTTTCCGCGACTCGGTCACGCACTGGCTGGACGTGGTGCTGCCCGCCGACCTGTATGTGCGCACGGGTCTAGGCGGCCCGGCCAGCGACACCGCCTATTTCCCGCCCGGCTTTGTCGAGGCGCTGGCCCGCCTGCCCGGCGTGGCGCGCGTGAGCGCCCTGCGCACCAGGCAGTTGCTGCTGGACCCGGGAAAACCAGCCGTCACCCTGATTGCGCGCGCTATCGGCGATGCGGCCACCACGCTGCCGCTGGTGGGCAGCCCGCTGCCGGTGCCACCCGGGCATGCGGGCATCTATGTCAGTGAAGCGATGGTGGATCTGTATGGCGCCCGGCCGGGCAGCGTGTTTCTTCCACTTTCACAGGCTTTTGGCGCTTACACCCCGGAAAACCGGGCACCACCAGCTCCCGATTCGCCTGCAAACTCAACCCGCCCGGCAGCTCCGGGTGCCGCGCCATTTACCGCGCCATTGGCCACGTCATTTGCCACGCCATTTTTTGTGGCCGGCGTCTGGCGTGATTACGCGCGCCAGTTTGGCACGATCGTGATGGCGCAGCAGGACTTTGAGCGCCTGACCGGCGACCGGCGCGTCAACGACGTGGCGCTGTGGCTGAACGGTGATGTGGGCGAGGCCCAGGTGCAGCAGGCAGTACGCCGGCTGGCCGAGCAGCAGCCGGGAGCGGGCACCCTGCTGGAGCTGGCGTCCGTCAGCCAGCTTCGCGCCATCTCGCTCAGGATCTTTGACCGCAGTTTTGCAGTGACCTACTGGCTGCAGGCCGTGGCGATTGCCATCGGGCTTTTTGGCGTGGCCGCGAGCTTCAGTGCACAGGTTCTGGCACGCCGAAAGGAATTTGGCCTGCTGGCGCATCTGGGTTTGACCCGGCGGCAAATCCTGACGGTGGTGGCGGGCGAAGGAGCGGCCTGGACGGTGGTCGGCGCGCTGGCTGGCCTGGCGCTGGGCCTGGCGGTGTCCACCATACTGGTTCACGTGGTCAATCCGCAAAGCTTTCACTGGACCATGGACCTGATGCTGCCATGGCTGCGGCTGCTGGCCCTGTGCGCGGCGGTCGTGGTGGCGGGCACGCTGACCGCCTGGCTGGCGGGGCGGGCGGCGGCTGGCAAGGATGCCGTGCTGGCCGTCAAGGAAGACTGGTAGCCCGCCGGGTAGTCCGTCCCTGGCAGCCCTGCGGCCGCCGCGCCGGCCGCGCCCTCGCCGTCTGGCGACGGCTAATTCACCTTTGCAGGTGCATGCCCGTTTTCTTTTATTTACGCTCGTCACAGTTCTGACGCTGAATTGTCATCATGGCATCGCCTGATGCCTTCACAATGGCGGTGATGCGCAGGTTTTCATACCTTTGAGTCTTGTCTGGTTTTGAGATGGTTTTAATTGAGGAGGTCTTCGTCATGTCGTCCGCCCAATTCCGCATTGAAAGCAGAGACCCGCTCAGCGGCAGCCTGCTGCCGTGTTCGTCGTTCAAGCCGCTGTACGGGAACTGCTCGCTGGCGGTCGCCGTGGCAGTCAAAAGCGTGGCCGATCCGACGCGCCAGCAAGTCCGGGTCATTCATGTGCCCAGCGGCGAAATTGTTTTCCAGACTGCGCCGCCGGGCCAGAGCGCGTAAAACCCAAAAGACCGGACCGCAAAATTCGGGTGCACAACACCGCCAACAGGGGTAGCATGCGGGCATCTGCTAGCGCATGCAGATCAAGCTGTTGGCTTTTAGGAGGTGTGCAATGAACATCCTGTTTGCGGCAATTGTTCTGGCCCTGCTGTGCCTGCTGGTCATCTGGCTGGTGCCGAACTGGGACGCGCTGAGTGCGCAACTGAATGCCTATTTTTCAGGCCCTCCCCAGACCCGGGCCGCCGTGGCCAGAATCCAGCCGGCGCCGCCACCGCGATCGCGCAAACACCTCCATGACGACCAGCCGGCAAGGCCGCAAACCGGCCAGCGCCACACTGTGGTGCCCCACCAGGCGCGGGGCCGCTAATTCCATTTCCAAATCAAACGTGCACTTTGTCGGCCCGCCTTGCCGTGCTATAGCACTGTCTGCGGCGAGCCTTCGCGTTCACGCTTGATTTGGAAACGGGATAAGGCGGCGCGGAGCCGCAGACCCAGCGGCTCAATGAATGATGACCACGAGCACACTGCAGGGTGCGTGCTCGATCAGCGATTTTGAAACCGAGCCGCGCCACCAGCGGGCAGCCCACCCGTCCAGATGCTTGTGGCCCACCACGATCAGGTCGGCCTCTATCTTTTTGGCATATTTGGTGATTTCATCCACGGTTTCACCGAGTAGCACTTCCCCACGAGCCTGGTAGCCGGCGCTGACCAGCTGGTTCAAGCCTTCGTCCAGAATGGCCTGGTACTTTTCTTTCTCCTGCTCGGCAAGGCCGCTGTCATAAATGCCGCCTTCGACGCCCATCACCTGCATGTAGAGCGGTGTGACGGCAATCAGGTTTACTGATGCCTGGCTCCACTGCGCAATTTCCCGACAGTCCAGCAAGGCCTTTTGCCCTGACTTGGAGCCGTCGTACGCCAGCAAAATCCGCTTGTACATGGTGCACCTCCTGACTAGAGTGACTCGTGCAGTTTCAAGCATAGACCTTCCAGTGGCTCCATGCAACTACGCCGCCCGGCCGCTGCCACGCCAGGCGCACTGCTGCGAGAATCAAGACATGAGCCCTCCCACGACGCCCGCCTGCATCACGCACGGCATGCCGCGGCGCCGCTTCCTGCTGGCGACCGGCCTGGCGGGCCTGGCCTGGACCGGGCCGGCGTGCGCCTTACCGCTGAGAGCAATGCAGTTTCCGCGCGACTTCGGCTCGCACCCGGACTTTCGCACCGAGTGGTGGTACATCACCGGGCACGCGACCGCAGGCGGCGGGCGGGAGTTCGGTTTTCAGCTCACATTTTTCCGCTCACGGGTTGAGGGCACCCAGGGCATGGCGTCAAGGTTTGCGGCCAGGCAACTGCTCTTCGCGCATGCGGCCATCACCGACGTGCAGGGCAAAAAGCTCTGGCATGACCAGCGCATTGCGCGTGACGGCTTTGGCGTGGCTTTTGCCAGCGAAGCGGACATGCACATCAAGCTGCGCGACTGGTCGCTGCAGGGCCAGGCCAGCCGCTACAGCGCGGAGTTGCCGGCTTCAGACTTTGCCCTGAAGCTGCAATTTGAAGAAACCCAGGCCGTGCTGCTGCAAGGCAGGCAGGGGCTTTCGCGCAAAGGGCCGCAGGAACAGCAGGCAAGTTACTACTACAGCCAGCCGCAGCTGGCCACCCGCGGGAAATTGGAACTCAAGGGCCAGGTGTTTGACGTCACGGGCAAGGCCTGGCTGGACCATGAGTGGAGCGAGGAACTGCTGCATCCCGGCGCGACCGGCTGGGACTGGATAGGCATGAACCTGGACGATGGCAGCGCCCTCACCGCCTTCCAGCTGCGGCACAAGGACGGCAGTGCGCTATGGGACGGCGGCTCGTTCAGGTCGCCGAAAGCCGGGCTGCACACCTTCAGCCGGGGTGAAGTGATTTTCAAACCCGTGCGCAGCTGGAAGAGCCCGCTGACGCAAACGACCTACCCGGTCGAATGGATAGTCCGCACACCCGCCGACTTTTACACCGTCAGGGCCGTGATAGACAACCAGGAACTCGACAGCCGGCTGTCAACCGGCGCGGTGTATTGGGAAGGCCTGAGCGAGCTGATCGACAGCAACGGCAAACGCGTGGGCCGCGGCTACCTGGAGATGACGGGTTACGCACAGCGGCTTCGGCTGTAGCGGGCCGGCGGTGAGGTCATCCGACGCAGGCCATGAACTGGCCGAACCAGACCAGCCCTTGCGGCCAGAGACCGAGCTTTTCCGCCGATCCGATATGGCCCAGGGATCCGACGTCGATGAGGCGCGAACCCCAGGCGGTCGCGAAGGCTTGGGCCCGCTCGAAAGTGACGCGGTCATCGTTGCGACTGGCAAGCACGACAGACGGAAACGGAAGCCGATTCATGATGATGGGGTCAAAGCCGCGCATAAACTGCCCGGGCGTTCCGGCGAGTCGGTCGATGTCGGACGTAGCGACCAGAAAGGCCCCGGCTACCGCCTCGGTGTCCGCCTCCTGCGACCAGCGGGTGGCCAGCGCCGTCCCAAGACTGTGGGCGACCAGCAAAACGGGCCGCTCGCAGCGGCTGACGGCCTCGGTGAGCCGGCGGGACCAATCCGCGTAGACGGGCGCCTCCCAGTCGTCCTGCTCGACACGGTGCATGTTGGGGAACGCCGCTTCCCAGTGCGTCTGCCAGTGATCGGGCCCCGAGTTGTGCCCGCCAGGCAGTATCAGAATGTCAAAGTCGTTGATATCACGCATTCCGGGCTCCTTTCGCTGAAGCGGGAAAGGCACACATCAAGGTGGTACGCCGTCACGGGGCACCTCCACCTTGCGTTGGTCGTTGGTCGTTGGTCGTTGATATTGGGGAGCTCACTTGGGCCACAGCCTGCACGCTTTGTTGAACGTCGCTAAACATGCTTACACGTCGTTCAAGGCCGGTACGGAGGGTTCGGGCTAGCAGCCTTCAACGGCAATGAGATGATCGGTTGCTGCCGGTTGACGCATGGCGAGCAGGGGCGCGTACTCCGGCGAGTGATACCAGGCCTTCAATACCTGCATGCTCGGGAACTCGATCACCACGAGGCGCTGCACCGGAAGATTCCCCTCGAGAAGTTCGTGGTGACCGCCGCGCACCAGAAACCTCCCGCCAAACTTTGCAACCAAAGGCGCCACTTGTCGCTTGTATTCGTCGTAGATCTGAGGGTTGGTGATGTGGGTGTCGGCAATGAGGTAGGCAGACATGATTTTTCTCCCGAAAGAAGGCCATACATCGTGCGGCAAACCGGGTTGGCTGTCCAGCGTGGCTGCCCACGGGTTGATACACCGTTGCGTTGAATGCTGTACCTGATACTGGCTCAGTGCTACTCAGCGCTCATCGACAATCGGGCACGTCCCTCCCGCGGCATGCCCGCTCAGTCGGGGACGATTCGAGCTGTTGCACCGAATCAGGGTTGAGCC
This sequence comes from Polaromonas sp. P4_F4, assembly GCF_056401355.1. Classification (NCBI taxonomy): domain Bacteria; kingdom Pseudomonadati; phylum Pseudomonadota; class Betaproteobacteria; order Burkholderiales; family Comamonadaceae; genus Polaromonas; species Polaromonas sp. P4_F4. Next base: position 98,790 of record NZ_JBFUJO010000006.1, read on the forward strand.
CTTTGGCATTGGGCCTTGTTTTCGAACCAGTAGGCAACATTACCTGCGACAACGATGGGCCCGGAAACCACCACCGAGGCTGCAGTGAAGATGCCGGCGCCAACAACGAGGGCGATGCAAGCTTCGTTGGCGCAGCTATGGATGGCCGCCACCTGGACCTCCTGCAGGACCATGTGGTTGGACACCCTCTGGCACTCGGGGTCGAAGACCTGCGTCGTTCGGGGTACATACACACAGCCTTGCAGGACAACGGCGAGGCCGAGGGTGAGGGCGAGAGTGGGCAGTTGCAGGATTCGATACTTCAACACGGAGTGATTTTCTGCGGCCTGCCGCAATGCCTGCCGCAAAACCTGCGGAATTTGACCGTATAGGTGAAACCTGCGCCACATCTGTGCCACGTTTTGCGCTTGCTTCATGTCGCAGCAGCTTCATGTCGCACCAGCGCAGGAAGCACCGTCGCCGGAAAAAAGAATCGAATGCCGCGCCCGACTGCGTGGAGCATGCCAGAAAACAGAAAACGGGTCAGGCGGTGACTCTGGCTATGACGTCGATCTCCACCAGCGCGCCCAGCGGCAAACGGGACACTTCAACACATGACCGGGCAGGAAATGCACTCGGAAAGTACCGGGCATAGACCGCATTCACTGCGGCAAAGTCGTCCATGTTCGTCAAATACACCGTGGCACGGACGACTTGCCCGAGACTGGACCCGCCGGCCTTCAGAATGGCCTCGATGTTGCTTAAAGCGCGGTCTGCCTGCGTCGCCGCATCCTGCCCAACGATTTTCCCGGTTGAAGGATCCAGTGCGACCTGGCCGGATGTCCAGATCCAGCCATCAAGAACTAACCCCTGCGAATAAGGGCCTACAGGGGCTGGCGCCTCGTCGGTCCGCACAATTGTCTTGCTCATGGCTACCTCCGCACAAACTGGTCGGGGAAGACAAACGGCTCAAAGAGCCGCGTTCATGACGCCTCGGGGAGGGTCATCACGAGCATTATTCCCATTCCGGCGCGCATCGCCAAGATGCGTTCGCAGGCGGCCTGAGTCCGGCCCGAACACCGTCACCGGCACTTGAGCTACAACGGGAAGGAAGGCAGGAAGGTGCGCAAAGGCCGGCCAGCGGCACCATGCGCGGTCAGAAACGGCGGAAAACGTTCAGTAATCTGCGCGCATCAGGCGGCGAGCGCGGGCGCCCATGTTGCGCTGGATACGGTCAGACAGCCAGGGATGGGCCTGGCTGGCATCGCGCTGGCGTGGCGCCAATGCAACAAGCAGGCCCTTATTGATCAGTTGCACGACCTTGTGGACGAGCAAGGAAGCCGACGGCTGGCCCAGAGGCGCATGGTCGACCGAGGCATTGCTGGCGAAAAGTACGGTACGGTTCATGGAAGTTCCTTTCTGGTGGGCATGAGGGCAACGGGGCGTTGCCGGACAGGGGCCACATCGCAATTATAGGGTTTACCATTAAAAAATAAGATGACTTATATTGCTTTTCAATGCATAAAATTTGCTTTATATAGCCATTTCCCGGCGCTGGAGCCCCTCTGTGGATATCAACCTCGCCCGCACTTTCCTCGAGATCGTCTCCTGCCACAGCTTTGCCCAGGCCGCCGAACGCCTGCATGTCACCCAGACCGCGATCAGCGCGCGGGTGAAAACGCTGGAGGAGCTGCTGGGGCGCACGCTCTTCGTGAGAAACCGCGCCGGGGCATCGCTGACGTCGGCCGGTGAGCAGTTCGTTCGCCATGCCATGACGATGGTGCAGGTCTGGGAGCGGGCCCGCCAGCAGATGGCGGTGCCGCCGGGGCGCCGCGCGCTGGTCACGGTGGGCTGTGAAATCAGCCTATGGGATCCGCTGATGCTCGACTGGCTGCTCGGGATGCGCGACAGCGCGCCGGATCTCGCGCTGCGCGCAGAGGTCGGCGTCGCGGAGGATTTGCTGGAGCGCGTAGCCAACGGTACGCTGGACATCGTCATCGCCTATGCACCGCGGCAGCGGCCCGGCCTGCGGATCGAGCTGCTGATCGAGGAAAAGCTGGTGCTGGTCACGACGACCCCCGGCGCCCAGGCGCCGCAGGCGGCCGACTATGTGTACGTGGACTGGGGCAGCGAGTTTGCCGCGCAGCACAGCCTGGCCTTTCCCGGGCTTTCGAGCGTCGGCGTGTCGTCCAGCCTGGGGCCGCTGGGACTGGGCTACCTGCTTACCGTCGGCGGGGCGGGCTATTTCCGGCAAAACGTCGTGCGTAGCCACCTGAAGGAAGGACGACTGCACCGGGTGCCCGGGGCGCCCGAATTCCTGTACCCGGCTTACGCCGTTTATGCGGCAGACGCAGACATGGCAGTGCTGGAACCCGCCCTGGCCGGCCTGCGGCAGGCCGCCAAAGGCGCCGTGGGCAACCAGCAGGCGGCCCGGCCTTCAAAAACGGGAAATGTCGGGAAGGCCGGGGAAGCCTGAAAAAAGTGGCCGTTGGCCCATGTCGTTCCTCAATGCGCCCCCGCCGCAGCATCCGAACTCCCTGCCCCGGCCTTGGCGTGCCGCGTCAAATACACCAGCGGAATCAGCAACAGGAAAATCAGCGCGGACACATAGAACACATCATTCGCCGCCAGCATGTAGGCCTGCTGGTCCACCAGGCGATTGATGGTGCCCAGCGCCTGGTCGGGCGTCAGCCCGGCCCCGGCCAGGCCCGTCAGTGCACTGTTGGTAGCGGTGCTGCCCTGGTTGACGTATTCGCTGATCTGGGCATGGTGCATGGCCGCGCGGTCTTGCCAGATCGTGGTGGCGATTGAGGTGCCGAAGGAGCCCGCCGTGATGCGCACGAAGTTCGACAGGCCCGAAGCCGCCGGAATCTTCTCGGGCGAGATGCCCGACAGCGTGATGGTGACCAGCGGGATGAAGAAGAAAGCCATGGCCACACCCTGGATGATGGTGGGTATCAGGATGGTGTTGAAATCAGCCTGGGTGTTGAAGTTGGAACGCATCCACAGCACCAGCGCGAAGACCACGAAGGCAAAAGCCGCGAAGCGGCGCGGGTCCACCCTGGCGATGTTTTTGCCGACCAGCGGTGACAGCAGCAGAGCCATGGCCCCCACCGGCGCCATCACCATGCCAGCCTGTGTGGCGGTGTAGCCCATGTACTGCTGCAGCCACAGCGGGAGCAGCACCACGTTGCCAAAAAAGAGGCCGTACCCCACCGACAGCGCCACCGCGCCTGCCCAGAAGTTGCGCCGCTTGAACAGCGTCAGGTCAACCACCGGATGCTCTTCGGTGAGTTCCCAGATGACGAAGGCAATCAGGCCCACCAGCGAAACAATGCCCAGGGCCACCACTTCACCGGAGTGAAACCAGTCGAGCTCCTTGCCCTTGTCGAGCATGATCTGCAGCGCACCCACCCAGATCACCAGCAGCGCCAGGCCGACCGAGTCGATCGGCAGCTTGCGGGTCACGCTTTCGCGCTTCCTGAAGATGCTCCAGGTGATGAAGGCCGCGCCAAAGCCCACGGGAATGTTGATGTAAAAAATCCAGGGCCAGGAAATGTTGTCGGTGATCCAGCCGCCCAGCAGCGGCCCCATGACAGGCGCGACCAGCGTGGTCATGGACCAGAGCGCCATGGCCAGCCCCGCCAGCGCCTTGGGGTAGCTCGACAGCAGCAGTGACTGCGACAACGGAATCATCGGGCCCGCCACCAGCCCCTGCAGGACACGAAAGAAGATCAGCGTGGTCATGTTGGGGGCCAGGCCGCACAGCCATGACGTGAGCACAAACAGCATGACGCTGGCCGTGAACAGGCGCACCTGGCCGAACCGCTGCGACAGCCAGCCGGTGAGCGGCACGGCGATCGCGTTGGCCACGCCAAAGCTGGTGATGACCCAGGTGCCCTGGTTGGGACTCACGCCCAGGTCGCCGGCAATGGCCGGCAGGGAGACGTTGGCAATCGACGTGTCGAGCACGTTCATGAAGGTGGCGGCCGACAGCGCCAGCGTGCCCCACAGGCGGGCAGAGCCCGTCAGCGGCGGCGGCTGGATGTAGGCAGGGGCAGGTGCTGAAGCCATGAAAACCCAATGAGTAAGCAGCAGGAGCAGGACAAGGCAGGCCGTGGAGGTTGCGCGCCGTGCGGAGCTGCGGGAAATAACAGGGGAACGGGGCTCGAACGGGGCTTAGTGCGCCTGCCGCTGCGCCGCGCGGCTGCTGGCAACCGACAGCGCCTGCGTGAATGGCAGGCCCTGCGCTTCGCTGCCGATCTGATCCGCCGTGGGGGCATCGCCCGGTGGTTGGGCCGACGTGCCGACGGCGGCGGCCTTGGCCGGTTTGAGCGCCTTGCCGCTGTTGGCCGCAATCACGCGCCGCACATCCGCATTGGCGGCGTCGTCCTGCCTGCCATAGGTCTGCGTGTGCGCCTGGGCCGCATCGCGCGGCGCGTCGGCCAGCGTTTTGCCATCCTTGTGGCTGACGTCGACTTCCGCGTCCATCGACAAACCCACCCGCAGCGGGTTGTCGGCCAGTTGCCTGGCGTCGAGCGCAATGCGCACCGGCACGCGCTGCACCACCTTGATCCAGTTGCCGGTGGCGTTTTGCGCCGGCAGCAGCGAAAAGGCCGCGCCCGTGCCGACACCCAGCCCCGCTACCGTGCCTTTGTATTGGATTTTTTTGCCATACAGGTCGGCCACCAGCGTCACCGGCTGGCCGATGCGGATATTCCGCAATTGCACTTCCTTGAAGTTGGCATCCACCCAGACCTGGTTGAGCGGAATGATGGACATCATGGGCGTGCCGGCCGCCACGCGCTGGCCGAGCTGCACTGTGCGCTTGGCCACGTAGCCGTCCACCGGAGCGAGCAGGCCGGCGCGCTGTGTGGCGAGGTAGGCCTCGCGCACCTTGGCGGCGGCCACCTGCACGCTGGGGTGCTGCTCGATGCTGGTCCCCTCGGTCAAGGCCTGGTTGCTGGTGAGCTGCTCGCGCGCGGCCACCACGCCGGCTTGCGCTGCTGCCAGCGCGCTTTTGGCGTTGGCCAGCTGCGTCTGCGCGTGGTTGAGTTCTTCTTTCGACACGGCGCCGTTGCCGGTGAGCGACTGGCGGCGGTTGAGGTCATCGGTGGCGCGGGCAATATCGCTGCGGGCCCGGGCCACGTCGGCGTCACGCAGCGCAATCTGGGCGGCCAGCGTGCCGTTGTTGGCGTAGAGCGTGCGCACCTGGCGCACCGCCTGGGCCAGCGCGGCTTCGGCCTGGTCGAGTGCCACTTTGGCGTCGGCCGGATCGAGCTGCACCAGCGTCTGGCCGGCCTTCACGAAGTCGGTGTCGTCGGCCATGATGGCCATGACGGTGCCGCCGATCTGCGGCGTGATCTGGATCACGTTGCCTTGCACGTAGGCGTTGTCGGTCGACTCGTAATGGCTGGCCACGAGGTACTCGTAGGCGGCCCAGCCCAGGCCGGCGACCAGCACCACGCTGGCCAGCGCGGTCAGCGCTTTCTTGCGCCGGGGGTTGCCGGCGGCCGGTTGCAAGGGTGCGTCAGAAGAAGCTGCGGATGGCGAGGATTCTGGAGTTGTCATGATGTTCCTGATCAATTAAGTCAATTAGGTCTATTAGGTCAACTAGGTCAACCAGGCCTCTGGCCCAACAAACACGGACGAAAGAAGCTACGGGTTTTATAGCGCTCGGGTAGCGATTACTGACGTTGGCGTGTAACCGCCACCCAGTGCGCGCATCAGCGCCACCTGCGTGTCCAGCGCGCGGGCGGCCAGGTCAACCGCCAGGCGGCGCTGGGTCAGCACGCTGGTTTCGGCCGTCAGCACATTGAGGTAGTTGCCCAGGCCAGCCTGGTAACGCTGCACGGCAATTTCATAAGCGCCCTCTGCGGCCTCCTGCGCGGAACGCTGCTCGGCCTGCTGACGGCCAATGGCCTGCGATGAGGCCACCTGGTCGGCCACGTCACGCACCGCATCAATCACGGCGGCGTTGTAGCTTTCGACGGCGGCATCAAGGTCGGCGGTCTTGCCGCGCAGGTTGGCGCGCAACCGGCCCGCATCAAAAATCGGCAGGCGCAGCGCCGGGCCTACGCCCCACTGCTGGCTGCCGGCGTCAAGCAGACGGCCCAGGCCAATGCTGGAAAAACCGGCAAAGGCAACGAGGTTGATATTGGGATAGAACTGTGTCTTCGCATTCACCACGTCTTTGGACGCGGCTTCGACACGCCAGCGCGCGGCGGCAATGTCGGCCCGGCGGCCTAGCAGGTCTGCCGGAATGGTCGGCGCCAATGCTACAGTTTTAATAGCTGCCAGTGCGGTTGGATTCTGGGCCAGGGCGCTGCCGGTTTGCCCAACCAGGGCCGCCAGCGCGTTGCGCGTCAGGGCGATCTGCTCCTTCACCGTCTCCAGTTGCAGGCGCGCCTCCGGCAGGCCGCCCTCGCTCTGGCGCAGCTCGAGCCGGGTGTCGAGCCCGGCAGCGACGCGGTCCTGCACCAGCTTGAGGGTTTCTTCCCGCTGCGCCAGCGTGCGGCGCGCAACAAAGGCCTGCTCGTGGAGGCGAGCCAGCTGAAAGTAGCTGCGGGCTACATTGCTGGCAAGCAGCACGCGCGCGGCCTGTGCGTCGGCCTCGGCCGCATGGGCGCTGCCCAGGGCGGCATCCAGTGCGGCGCGGTTTTTTCCAAAGAAATCAAGTTCCCAGCTGGCGTTGAGCTGAACCGTGCCGCTGTCGCGGATGGCGCCCGCCAGCGGTGGGGGCACCGCGCCGTTGGCGGTGTAGCGCTGGCGTGTCAGGTCGATCTGGCCATTGAGCTGCGGCAAGGTGGCGGCATCCGCCACTTCCATCACGGCCTGGGCCCGTGCCAGGCGGGCCTGTGCAAGCTTCAGGCTGGGGCTGCTTTGCAGCGCCTGGGCAATCAGGCCATTGAGTTGCTCGTCGCCAAAGTCGCGCCACCACTCGGCGGCGACGCCTGTCTGCCCTGCTGCCGCATCGGCGTTCAGGCCCAGCGAAGGCGCATCGCGCAGGCTGGACTGCGGCGCGATGCCGGACATGTCGGCGCAGCCGGTGAGGCCCGTGGCCATCAGGCTCGCGGCCACCAGGCCGGCCGCCGTCACCAGGGCCATGCGCACGGACGCATGCCAGAGCGGCAAACGCTTTGACCTGCCCTCGGGCGCAGTCACCGGGCCGGTTATTGAAGGTGAAGGGGCGTTTGTTTCACTTCTCATTTTTTTCCACCGAGGCTTGAATGGTTTGCGCGTTGTCAAGAATGCGGCGCAAATAGCTTTTGAGGGTTTGCCATTCCTCGACCGAGAAGCCGGCAAGATGAGCGTTCTGGACGCGGCTGAGGATGGCGGGGATTTCCTGGGCAGCGGTGCGGCCCGCGTCTGTCAACTCCAGATTGACCACCCGCCGGTCGTCCGAGGAGCGAACCCGGCGGCATAGCTGCTTGGCCTCCAGCCGGTCCAGCAGGCGCGTCATGGAGCCGGCATCCAGCTCGCACGTGCGCGCCAGTTCGGCCACCGTCGAAGCCCGGCCCATGTAGAGCTTGAGCAGCGGCACCCACTGCGCGTTGGTCAGGCCCTTGGGCTCAAGTTCGCGCTCCACGCCCTGGGCAATCAAGGCAATGATGCGGCGCATCAGGTAGCCGACGCTGTCGTCCGGCTTGTAGCCTTCGGCACGGTAAAACTCCACCAGCGGGCACGAAAGCGCGTCGACGAATGGGTTTGAGTTGTCGGTTGATTTGCTTTTTGAAGCCATGGGCAAATAATACATGCCTAAGCAAATATTGTCAAGGCTGTGTTTGCGATGGCATCTTTAACGGCTAGACTTGCAGGATGGCTACCTCCTCCTCATCGATGACCCGTTCCGCTGCAACCAAGGGCTCGCCCCGCTCCCTGTCGGGCCTCGTGCCCTTTCTGCGCCCTTACCGCGGCCGGATTGCGCTGGCGCTGTTTTTTCTCGTCATGGCGGCCGTGGCCACGCTGGTCTTTCCGCTGGCGCTGCGCAGCCTCATCGATGGCGGCCTGAACGTGACGGACAAGGGCTCCCAACTGATGGCGCTGCGCACCCACTTTTTCGAGTTGTTTGCCGTTGCCGCCGCGCTGGGGCTTTTTTCTGCAGGCCGCTTTTACATGGTCAGCTGGCTCGGCGAACGGGTCACGGCCGACCTGCGCAATGCGGTGTACTCGCATGTGGTGCGGCAAAGCCCCGAATTCTTTGAAACCACGCAAACCGGCGAGGTGCTGTCGCGCCTGACCGGCGACACGACACTGGTGCAGACCGTGGTGGGCTCGTCGCTGAGCATGGGTTTGCGCAACGCCGTGATGGGTGTCGGCGCGCTGGGCATGCTGGTCTACACCAACCCCTACCTGATGGTTCAGGTGCTTGGCGTCCTGCTGCTGATCGTGGCGCCCTCGGTGTGGTTCGGGCGGCGCGTGCGCAAACTCTCGCGTGCCAGCCAGGACCGGGTAGCCGACTCCAGCGCGATCGCAGCGGAGGTGCTGAATGCCATTCCCGTGGTGCAGAGCTATACCGCCGAGTCACGGGAGGCCGCGCGTTTCGACCTGTCCACCACCAACGCCTTCAACACCGCCATACGGCGCACCAGGGCACGCTCGGTGCTGGTGGCGTTCATCATCATTGCCACGTCGGCGGCCCTGCTCTGGGGCCTGTACCAGGGCACCCAGGCGGTGATGCGCGGCGACATCAGCGCCGGCCACCTGGGCCAGACCGTGGTCTATGTGATCATCCTGGCCAGCGCCTCGGCGGTGCTGGGCGAGGTCTATGGGGACCTGCTGCGCGCGGCCGGTGCGACCGAGCGCCTGATGGAGCTGCTGGCATCCCGCTCGCCGGTTGTTTCACCGTCGAAACCAGCCGCGCCCCCCGAGATACGCTCAGGCAGCGCCATTAAATTTGAAGCCGTGACGTTTCATTACCCGTCGCGCCCGGCGCAGGCGGCCTTGAGTGAGCTCACTCTGAGCGTGGCGCCCGGCCAGACCGTGGCCATTGTGGGGCCCAGCGGCGCCGGCAAAAGTACCGTGTTCCAGCTGCTGCTGCGCTTTTATGACCCGGCCTCGGGCCGCATTGAACTGGACGGTGTTGCAACGTCTGACATGGCACTGCAGGACCTGCGCCAGCGCATCGGCATCGTGCCGCAGGACGCGGTGATTTTCTCCACCAGCGCGCTGGAGAACATCCGCTATGGCAAGCCCGGCGCCAGCGATGAGGAAACCAGGGCGGCGGCGCGCGCGGCCTTTGCGCATGAATTCATCAGCGCGCTGCCGGAAGGCTACGACACCTTTTTGGGCGAGCGCGGCGTGCGGCTGTCGGGCGGGCAGCGCCAGCGCATTGCGATTGCGCGGGCCATGCTGAAGAATTCGCCGCTGCTGCTGCTGGATGAAGCCACCAGCGCACTGGATGCGGAAAGCGAGCGCATGGTGCAGGCCGCACTGGAGTCGGCCATGAAGGGGCGGACGACGCTGGTGATTGCCCACCGCCTGGCCACGGTGCAGCAGGCCGACCGCATCGTCGTGCTCGACCACGGCCGGCTGGTCGAGCAAGGAACGCATGCCGAACTGGTGAACCGTGGCGGCGTGTATGCACGGCTGGCGGCGCTGCAGTTCAACGTCTGAGCTGGGCTGGGCAGCCTGTCCAGGCCCGGGAATCGCAAAATCGCATCTATGCATTTTTTGCATGACGATGACCGAACAATGCCTTGGACAGTTTGACTCGCGGCTTCTAAGCTTGGCGACCTGACTGTTCCACAAGGAGATTTTGCATGTCACGAGCATCCACCCCCAGCGCAAGCGCCGCACCAGGCACCCATTCGCTTCCTTCTTACCTGCAGGCCGACAAGCTCGGGCCCTGGGGCAACTACCTACAGCAGGTGGATCGCGTGATACCGCACCTGGGCAGCCTGGGTCGGTGGGCAGAAACGCTCAAGCGGCCCAAGCGCATCCTGGTTGTCGATGTGCCCATCAACATGGACGACGGCACCATTGCGCACTTTGAGGGCTACCGGGTGCAGCACAACGTGTCGCGTGGTCCCGGCAAGGGCGGCGTGCGCTTCCACCAGGATGTGACACTGTCGGAAGTGATGGCGCTGTCGGCCTGGATGTCCATCAAGAACGCGGCGGTGAACGTGCCTTTCGGCGGCGCCAAGGGCGGCATACGCGTCGATCCCAAAACCGTCTCGCTGGGCGAGCTGGAGCGTATCACACGGCGCTACACCAGCGAGATCGGCATCATCATCGGCCCCACCAAGGACATTCCGGCGCCCGATGTGAATACCAACGAGCAGGTCATGGCGTGGATGATGGACACCTACTCGATGAACACGGGCTCCACGTCAACCGGGGTGGTCACCGGCAAGCCGGTCGATCTGGGGGGCTCACTGGGGCGCCGCGATGCCACCGGCCGCGGCGTGTTCACGGTGGGTATGGAAGCGGCCAAGCACATCGACCTGGACGTCAGCAAATCGCGGGTCGCGGTGCAGGGCTTCGGCAACGTGGGCGGCGTCGCCGGCAGGCTGTTCCATGAAATGGGGGCGCGTGTCGTGGCCGTCCAGGATCATGGCGGCACGATTTACCGCGAAGCCGGTCTGGACGTGCCAGCCCTGATCAGGCATGTGGCCGAAACCGGCAGCGTGGGAGGCTTCCCGAACGCGGAAGTGATTGCCAATGATCTGTTCTGGGAAGTCGACTGCGACATCATGATTCCGGCTGCGCTGGAAGAGCAGATCACGGCCGCCAACGCCGGCCGCATCAAGGCACGCATGATCATCGAAGGCGCCAACGGCCCGACCACGCCCGAAGCCGACGACATCCTTCAGGAACGCAATGTACTGGTGCTGCCCGACGTGATTGCCAACGCCGGTGGCGTGACCGTCAGTTATTTTGAATGGGTGCAGGACTTTTCCAGCTTTTTCTGGGACGAGGGCGAGATCAACGCACGCCTGGTCCGCATCATGAAAGAGGCTTTCGCAGGTGTCTGGCAAGTCGCGCAGGACCACAAGGTAACGCTGCGTACCGCGACGTTTATCGTGGCCTGCAAACGCATCCTGCATACCCGCCAGCTGCGCGGTCTGTACCCCTGAGTCGCTGAGTCAAGAGGAGCCCATCGCGCCAAAGAGCTGAGTGCAATGAACGACTTTGGCGGCTCGACACTTTAAGCAAGGGCCGCGGAACCGGCTCAGCCGGGCCGCAGGCGCAGCGGCCCCCGAGGGGCTGGAGCTACACAAAGTGAGCGACCGTGGGCGACTCCCTCTTCACCAGCAGGGGCCGCGGGACTGGCTTTGCCAGACCGCAGGCGCAGCGGCCCCCTCGGGGGGCAGGGAGCTACACGAAGTGAGCGACCGTGGGGGCCAATTTCACTGCAGGGTTTCCTTGACGGCCAGGGGCAGTGGCAAGGGCATGACATCAATGCCCTCTTCCACCAGCTCCACGGCTTCGCGCGCGCTGGCCTGGCCGCGAATGCTGCGTGCCTCGGCCTCGCCGTAGTGCATGCGCCTTGCTTCGTCGGCAAAGCGTTCACCAACGTCCTCGGTATGAGCCACTACATGGCGCAACGCTTTGAGGAAGGCGGCCTGTTCGGCAGGGCTTGCACCGGCCACCACACTGGTCAGGGCGTCCCCGCGAGATGCTGCAGCGCCTTCCCGGACGCGCGGAGCAGGCGCGGTGGATTGTGCCTCCTGCGGCCCCTGGCCCACTGCGGCCGGGGCCGGGTGCCCGCCGAGATTGAGCCGTGGTGCGCTGGGCAGCTTGTGAATGCCCTTGTCGGCACACATCGGGCATTCAACCAATCCACGCGCCAGTTGCGTCTGAAAATCGTCCTCAGACGCAAACCAGCCTTCAAAGGAATGCTGGTGCGCACACTGGAGATTCAGGACTTTCATGAGCGGATTATCGCAAGGTCGCTACGGCGCGGTGGTTTGCCAGTCCAATGCCCATAGCCCCGACAGCACGTTTTGCAACCACAAGGCGCCGGTGAGGGTCTTTGCATCGGTCACCCGCCCATTGCCGCACCAGGCCAACAGTTCGGCCGGCGTCGCGGTGAACACTTCGAGGAATTCGCCGCTGTCCAGTTGCCGGCTTCCCAGCGTGAGGTCGCGGGCAAACCAGATGTCAATGAATTCGGTAGAGTAGGAAATCACCGGGTGCAGCACACCGGCTCGCGCCCACTGCCGCGCGGTATAGCCGGTCTCCTCCAGCAGCTCACGCTGCGCACACGCCAGCGATGCCTCGCCGGCATCCAGCTTGCCGGCAGGAAACTCAATCATGACGGAGCCCATCGGATAACGGTATTGGCGCTCCAGCACCAGCCGGCCATCATCGAGTTGCGCCACGATCATCACAGCGCCAGGGTGGATAACGTACTCGCGCTCAGTGTGGGTGCCATCAGGCAGTCGGACGGTATCGCGGCGGACATGAAGAAAATTCCCCTTGAGGATGTCTTCGGAGCCGACTGGCGTCTCGGTCAGATGGCTGAATTCGCTCAATTTACTCACTTCGCTCAATTTGCTGGAGTCCATGCTGCTTTCCTTGCCTGCGACAGCAGGCTCATGAGCGATTCATGAGCGATGCCTGAACAGGTAACGCCAGGTGAAACCGGGAAATGCAAAGGTAATGAAGAGTGTGCCCGTGATGGCATAAAACTCCCAGCCCTGCGGCGCGATTTGACCGGCGCGTTGCTCCAGAAAAAGACCCACACCGCCCGTGATCAGGTACCAGACCAGCAGTTCCAGCAATCGCACCGCCAGATTTTTGGGTGTCTTGAGCGCAAACACCCCGAAAAGGCGGTTGCTGACGAAGGGCAGATTGGCCAACAGCAAAGCCAGCAACACAACCACCCAGACTGAAACGGTCTGGCTCATGAGGGAAGGCCTAGCTTCCCAGCGACTTGACGATGCTGCTGACGGACTGTGCGCACAAGGTCATCAGGCCACCGGGGACAATGCCCAGGATCAGAATGAGCGCGCCATTGACAGCCAGCACGGCCTTGGCGTCTGCCGGCGCCGAGATCGGCTGCGCATTGTGGCTCTCGGGCGCATCAAAGTACATCACCTTGACCACACGCAGGTAGTAGAACGCGCCGATCAGCGACATCATCACCGCAAAAATGGCCAGCAACAGATAGCTGGTCAGCTGCGATGAAATCAGCGCTTGCAGCACCGCCAGCTTGGCATAAAACCCGACCAGCGGCGGCAGCCCGGCCAGCGAGAACATGGCAATTGCCATGACCCCGGCATACAGCGGGCTGCGCTGGTTGAGGCCGGCGAGGTCGGTGATTTCTTCAGACTCATGCCCGGCACGGGCCAGCAACAGGATGATGCCGAAAGCGCCCAGCGTGGTGAGCACATAGGTCACCGCATAGAACATTGCCGCACTGTAGGCCGTTTCGGTATTCATCTGGTTGCCGTTGACCACGCCGGACAGCAGGCCGAGCAGAAGGAACCCCATCTGCGAAATCGTTGAGAACGCCAGCATGCGCTTGAGGTTGGATTGCGCCACGGCAGCCAGGTTTCCAATGAGCAGCGAGCCGATGGCCAGCAACGCCAGCATCTGCTGCCAGTCAATCGCCAGGGGCAACAGACCTTCCACCAGAAGGCGAATGCAGATTGCAAAGGCCGCCAGCTGCGGCGCACCGCCAATCAGCAGGGTGATAGCAGTCGGCGCGCCGTGGTAGACGTCGGGCAACCACATATGGAAAGGCACGGCGCCGAGTTTGAACGCCAGGCCAGCCACGATGAATACCAGGCCAAACACCAGCACCTGGTGCTTCACCTGCCGGCTGGCGATGGCATTGAAGACCTCATTGAGGTCCAGCGAGCCGGTCGCGCCATACAGCATCGACAGGCCGTACAACAGAAAGCCGGACGCCAGCGCACCCAGCACAAAGTACTTCATGGCAGCTTCCGTGGCGGTGGCATTGTCACGGCGCAAGGCGACCAGGGCGTAACTGGACAGCGTCATCAGCTCCAGGCCCATGTAGATCACGAGGAAGTTATGACCCGAGATCATCACGAACATGCCCAGCAAGGCAAACAGGCCCAGCGTGAACAGCTCGCCACCGCGCAACATGTCGCGATCGGCGGCATAAGGCCGGCTGTAGACCAGCGTGACCATCAGGCTGATGCTGGCAAAACACTTGAGCCAGCCGCCCATCGGGTCGCTGACCACCATGTTGCCAAAGCCGTAAAAAGTCTGACCGCCCAGCGCATAGAAAGCTTCCATGGCAGCGACCACGGCCAGGGTCAGCAAGGTCAGTACATAGGTAACGGTGCGGCGCGGGGTTTTCACCCCGAGATCCAGTAGCGCAATCACGCAGGCCATGACCACGAGGACGATTTCAGGATAAACCGTGATCCAGGAGAGTTTGTCAATCATCTGAATTCTTTGCCTAGTTCAGTTTCGATACGGCCACATGCTTGAGCAGGTCCGCCACCGAGGTGTCCATCACGTCGGTAAACGGTTTGGGATAAATACCCATGTACAGCACGGCGATCGCCAGCAAGGCAAGCGTCAAAAATTCACGGCTGTTGATATCGGTCAGGGCCTTGACGTCATCGTTGGCGACCGGCCCGAGGTAGACACGCTTGAACATCCACAGCGTGTAGGCGGCACCAAAAATCAGTGCCGTCGCGGCGGCGGCGCCCATCCAGAAGTTGGACTTGACAGCGCCCAGAATGACCATCCATTCGCCGACAAAACCGGCCGTGCCCGGCAAGCCGCAGTTGGCCATGGCAAACAGCAAGGAAAACGCTGCAAACTTGGGCATGGTGTTGACCACGCCGCCGTAGCTGGCGATCTCGCGCGAGTGAACGCGGTCGTACAGCACGCCGATGCACAGGAACATGGCGCCCGACACAAAACCGTGGGAGATCATCTGCACGATACCGCCTGAAACACCCAGGTCACTGAAGATGAAGAAACCCAGAGTGACAAAACCCATATGCGCCACCGACGAATAGGCCACCAGTTTTTTCATGTCTTGCTGCACCAGGGCTACCAGCCCGACATAAATCACGGCAATCAGCGACAAGCCAATCATCAGCCAGGCCCATTCGTGGGTGGCGTCCGGTGCGATCGGCATTGAAAAACGCAGGAAACCATATGCGCCCAGCTTGAGCATGATGGCAGCCAGCACGGCCGAGCCGCCTGTGGGGGCCTCGACGTGCACGTCGGGCAACCAGGTGTGGACGGGCCACATCGGCACCTTCACCGCGAACGCGGCAAAGAGGGCGAAGAACAGCAGGGTCTGCACCGTACCGCCCAGCGGCAGCTTGTGCCACGTGAGAATGTCAAAACTGCCGCCCGACTTGTTGTACAGAAAAATCAGCGCAACCAGCAACAACAGTGAGCCAATCAGCGTGTACAGGAAAAACTTGAAAGCGGCGTAGATCTTGTTCGGGCCACCCCAGATACCGATGATCAGGTACATCGGAATCAGCGTGGCTTCGAAGAACACGTAAAACAACAGGCCGTCCAGCGCGGTAAACACGCCAATCATGAGCCCGCTGAGAATCAGGAAGGCCGCCATGTACTGATTCACACGCGTCGTAATCACTTCCCAGCCGGCAATGATGACCACCACATTGATGAAAGCGGTCAGCAGCACAAACCACAGCGAGATGCCGTCCACGCCGAGGTGGTAATTGACATTGAAGCGCTGTATCCAGGGACCTTTTTCGACGAACTGCATGGCCGAAGTACCCAGCTGAAAGCCGTCATATAGGGGCAATGTCACCAGAAAACTGACCACGGCACCGATCAGCGCGATCCAGCGCACACTGCGTGCCTGCTCGTCACGACCCAGCGCCAGCAACACGACACCGAAAATAATCGGCATCCAGATGGCAAGGCTCAACAAACCCATTCTTGTTCTTCCTTGATGTTTTATTTATTGAGCCAGACGAAATACGTCATCAACACAAAGACGCCGACAATCATGCCGAAGGCGTAGTGGTAGATATAGCCCGATTGCAAACGGCGCACGACACCCGATACCCAGCCCACCAGCTTCCACGAGCCGTTGACCAGTGCGCCGTCGATCAGCGCCTCGTCGCCGCCCCGCCACAGACCCGTACCTATCGCACGCGTTGCGCGGGCCAGCACGTTCTCATTGAACCAGTCGAAGTAGTATTTGTTCTCGAGCAAGGTGTAGAGGGGTTGCACCGCGCGCTTGATGCGCGCGGGCAGCGCGGGGTTGACCAGGTACATGTAATACGCCAGCACCACGCCCGACAGCGCCAGCCAGAACGGTGCCGTCATCAGGCCGTGCAACGCCATTTGCGCCGGGCCGTGGAAGGCTTTGGCCAACTCCTCCATCGCGGGATGCTTTTCGGCATTGAAGAAAATTGCGTCCTTGAGGAACTCGCCAAACAGCATGGGCTGGATCGTCATGAAGCCGATGACCACCGACGGAATGGCCAGCAGAATCAGCGGTACCGTGACCACCCACGGCGACTCGTGCGGTGGCTGATGTTCTTCGCGATGGTGGTGCGGATCCGGCTCCTCGCTGGCGTCATGGTGATGTCCATCGGGGTTTTGGTCAAACCGCTCTTTGCCGTGGAACACCAGGAAGTACATGCGGAAGGAATAGAAGGCCGTCACGAACACGCCGGCCAGCACCGCGAAATGTGCAAAACCGGCGCCCGCCAGGTGGCTTTCATGCACGGCCTCAATAATGCTGTCCTTGGAATAAAAGCCGGCGAACAGCGGTGTGCCGATCAGCGCAAGCGATCCCAGCAGCGAGGTGATCCAGGTGATGGGCATGTACTTGCGCACGCCGCCCATCCAGCGGATGTCCTGGTTGTGGTGCAGGCCGATGATCACCGAGCCGGCTGCCAGAAACAGCAGGGCCTTGAAGAAAGCGTGCGTCATCAGATGGAACACGGCCACGGAGTAGGCGGAAGCACCCAGCGCCACCGTCATGTAACCCAGCTGCGACAGGGTGGAGTAAGCCACCACGCGCTTGATGTCGTTCTGGATGATGCCGAGAAAGCCCATGAACAGTGCCGTGATCGCTCCGATCACCATGATGAAGCTGAGTGCGGTATCACTGAGCTCAAACAGCGGTGACATGCGCGCCACCATGAAGATACCGGCCGTCACCATGGTGGCCGCATGAATCAGCGCGGAAATCGGGGTCGGGCCTTCCATGGAATCGGGAAGCCACACATGCAGTGGGAACTGGGCCGACTTGCCCATGGCGCCGATAAATAGGCAGATGCAGATCACGGTAATCAGCATCCAGCCGGTTCCCGGGAACACCAGTCTGGACAGCTCGTCCGCCTTGGCAAAGGCTTCGGCATAGTTGAGCGTACCGGCGTAGGCTGCAATGAGACCAATACCCAGGATGAAGCCGAAGTCCCCCACACGGTTGACGATGAAGGCCTTCATGTTGGCAAAAATGGCGCTCGGCTTGTTGAACCAGAAGCCGATCAGCAGGTAGGAAACCAGGCCCACCGCTTCCCAGCCGAAGAACAGCTGCAGCATGTTGTTGCTCATCACCAGCATCAGCATGGAGAAAGTGAAGAGCGAAATATAGGCAAAGAAGCGGTTGTAGCCGTCGTCCTCTTCCATGTAGCCAATCGTGTAGATGTGCACCATGAGCGAGACAAAAGTCACCACGCACATCATCATGGCCGTCAGACCATCGACCAGGAAGCCGATTTCCATCTTCAGACCGCCCACCACCATCCAGGTGTAGAGCGTTTCATTGAAGCGAGCCCCCTCAAGCGCCACGCTTTTGAGCGTCATGGCCGAGATGACGAAAGCCACCAGCACACCCAGAATGGTGAAGGTGTGGGACAGGCGGCGGCCTATCCAGTTGCCACCAAAGGAGGTGCCCAGAATACCGGCCAGCAAGGCGCCGGCCAGCGGTGCCAGCGGAACGGCCAGCAATGTTGATGCAGAAAGGGTTGCGCTCATTGTTTTAACCCTGGAGCGTGTTGAGTTCGTCGACGTTGATGCTGGACTTGTTGCGGAACAGCAGCACCAGGATGGCCAGGCCGATGGCGGATTCGGCGGCGGCGACGGTCAGGATGAAAAACACAAACACCTGCCCGGCCATGTCGTTCAGGTAGTAGGAAAACGCCACAAAATTCATGTTGACCGCCAGCAGCATGAGCTCAATGGCCATGAGCAAAATAATCAGATTTTTTCGGTTCAAAAAAATACCGATGACCGACAGCGCAAACAGCATGGCGCCCAGCGAAAGAAAATGTCCCAGCGTGAGCATCATGATTGTTTTTCCTCGATGGGAGTTGCCGTACCCAAAGTAGCAGGTGCGGCGACCACAGACTTCATCTTGACCAGGCTGACCCGGTCTCCCCGCTTGACCCGGACCTGATCGGAAGGATTGATGTATTTGGAGTCTTTGCGTTCACGCAAGGTCAGTGCAATGGCGGCAATCATGGCCACCAGCAGGATCACCGCCGCAACTTCCAGCGGGTAGAGGTATTCCGAATACAGGAGCTTTCCCAGCTCTTTGGTGTTGGAGACCTGCGCGCCAATCTGTCCCGGTGCAGTGGCCACTTTGGGAGGCTCGCGGAACCCCCCCATCAGCACATAAGACATCTCCAGCGCGATGATGGCACCCACCGAGCCGGCCAGCGGGAAATGCTTCCAGAAGCCCTTGCGCACGCTGTCAAGATTGATGTCCAGCATCATGACCACGAAGAGAAAGAGCACCATGACGGCGCCGACGTAGACAAGCACCAGCGTGATGGCCAGAAACTCGGCCTTCAGCAAAATCCAGACGGCGGCCGCCTGGAAAAATGCCAGCACCAGGTACAGCGCTGCATGCACCGGATTGCGCGCGGTAATCACCCGGAATGCCGCAAACAGCAGCACCGCGGCAAAGACATAAAAAAGACCTGTTTTAGCGTCCATGTTGTTGTGGATTCTTTCTTGAGCCGGCTTGCGTGGCGAGGTGGTTCAACGGTATTTGGCGTCAGCCGCCCTGTTGGCGGCAATTTCGGCCTCATAGCGGTCGCCCACGGCCAGCAGCATCTCTTTGGTGAAATACAGGTCACCACGTTTTTCACCGTGGTATTCAAAGATGTGGGTCTCGACAATTGCGTCCACCGGGCAGGCTTCCTCGCAGAAACCGCAAAAAATGCATTTGGTCAGATCGATGTCGTAGCGCGAGGTGCGACGGCTGCCGTCGTCCCGCACGTCAGATTCGATGGTGATGGCCAGTGCCGGGCAAATCGCCTCGCAAAGCTTGCAGGCAATGCAGCGCTCTTCGCCGTTTTCATAACGGCGCAACGCGTGCAGTCCCCGGAAACGCGGGCTCAGCGGAGTTTTCTCTTCGGGAAACTGAACCGTGATCTTGCGGCTGAACATGTACTTGCCGGTCAGGGCCATGCCCTTGAACAGCTCGGTGAGCATGAAGCTCGAAACAAAATCCTTGACGGAGGCGACTGCGGAAGACATGGTTTATTTCCAGATGTTGTAGGGGGTCTGCATCCAGGCCCCAACGACCACCAGCCAGACCAGGGTCACGGGAATGAAGATCTTCCAGCCCAGGCGCATGATCTGGTCGTAACGAAAACGCGGGAAGGTGGCGCGCACCCACAGGAACATGGTGACCACAACAAAGGTCTTGGCGCCCAACCAGATCCAGCCCGGAATGAAGCTCAGGGCTTCGACGGGCGGCAACCAGCCGCCCAGGAACAGCAGCACGGCCAGGATGGCGACCAGCCACATGTTCGCGTATTCGGCGAGGAAGAACATTGCGAAGGCCATGCCCGAGTATTCGACCATATGGCCGGCCACGATTTCGGACTCGCCTTCGACCACGTCAAACGGATGGCGGTTGGTCTCGGCCAGGCCGGAGATGAAGTACACGACAAAGATCGGCAACAACGGCAGCCAGTTCCAGGACAGGAAAGTCCAGCCATGGCTGGCCAAAGTTCCCTTGCCCTGGCTCATCACGATGTCGGTCATGTTGAGGCTGCCCGACACCATGAGAACCACCACCAGGCAAAAGCCCATGGCGATTTCATAGCTCACCATTTGGGCCGACGCGCGCATGGCCCCAAGGAAGGCGTACTTGGAGTTCGAGGCCCAGCCCGCAATGATCACGCCGTACACCTCCATCGAGGTGATGGCCATCAGGAACAGCAGTCCGGCATTGATATTGGCCAGTGCAACGTCGGGGCCAAAAGGCACGACCGCCCAGGCAGCCAGCGCCGGCATGATGGTCATGATCGGTCCCAGCACGAACAGGCCCTTGCTGGCGGCCGTCGGGATGATGATCTCCTTGGTGAGCAGCTTGAGCGCATCCGCAATCGGCTGCAACAGGCCGGAGGGACCCACGCGGTTGGGGCCCAGGCGGATCTGGGTAAAACCGATGGCCTTGCGCTCCCACAGGGTGAGATAGGCAACGCAGCCCATCAGGGGCAGCAGGACGCAGACGATCTTGATGAGCGCCCACAACACGGGCCAGACCGTGGCCGGCCAGATGCCACCCATCAAGCCCTGGCCAAAACCATACACTGTGTCAATCATGCGCCGGCTCCTTCCAGCCTTGGTTCAAGCCGGGCGCCTTGGCGCGCATCGGCGGTCAGCTGCAGCGAGGTGGCACGCCTGACCAGTCCGTCAAGCTGGTAAATTTTGGCAACGGCGGGTACAGGGCCTGCTGCGACCAAGGTGATGTCGGCTTCGCTGGCGTTGCCCAGCCTGTCGGCTGGAACCAGAGCAGCGTCCACGCCGGCAATCTGCTTGAGCACATCCTGCGAGGACTCAAAATCAAAACCAGGCAAACCGAGCAGGTTGGCCAGGACGCGCAAGACTTTCCAGGCCGGACGCGTCTCGCCCAGAGGTTTGACGACCGCATGAAAACCCTGCACGCGCCCCTCTGCGTTGACAAACGTACCGGGCGTTTCCGTGAACGGAGCGATCGGCAACAGCACGTCGCTGAAGTCCATATTGGCCTTGAAGGGGCTCAGCGTGACAACCATCTGGGCGGTATTCAGCGACGCTTTGGCCCGGGCGCCTGCCGCCGAGTCAAACTCGGGTTCGTTGTTCAGCAGGATGACCGCTTTCAGCTTGCCGTCCAGCATCTGCGCGGCATTGAGGCCATGGTTGCCCGGCAAGGCACCCGCCAGCTGAGCACCTACGGTGTTGGCCGCTTCGGTCAGGTAGCCAACGGTCGCGCCGGTCTGCCTGGCAATCCAGCCAGCCAGAGCCAGCAGGCTGGATGCATTGGCATGGTGGGCCGCGGCATTGCCCAGCAGGACGGCTTTGCGCTCACCACCCAGCAATGACGTGGCAATCGCCTTGGCGGCATCGGTGGCCTGCCCGGCTGCAGGTGCGGACACACCCTTTTCGGCGGCAATCGCCGTGGCCACATCGGCGAGAGCCTGCGCCCAGGTGTCCGGTCCGGCCATCAGCGCGTGGGTCACCGGCATGGCCCAAGCATCTGCCGAAGCCAGTTCGGCTACCGAATTGATGGCACTGAGCGTACATCCCTTGCGAACCGACTGGCGAATGCGCTGCGCAAACAGGGGGTGGTCCTTGCGCAGGTTGGAGCCGACCACCAGCACGCGTTGCAATTGCGACAGCGACGCAATGGAGGTGCCGAGCCAGCGGATGGACGGAGACGCCGAAAATTCCGCGTGGCGCAAACGGTAGTCGATATTCTCACTGCCCAGGCCGCGCATGAGCGAGGCGGCCAGGTACAGTTCTTCCAGCGTGCTGTGGGGGCTGGCCAGTGTGCCGATGCTGGCGGCGCCGTGATCGGCCTTGATCTGTTTCAGGCCATTGGCCACGTATTCAAGCGCAGTCTGCCAGTCGACCGTCTTCCATACCCCGCCCTGCTTGAGCATCGGGGTGGTCAGCCGCTCGTCGCTGTTCAGGGCTTCATAGGAAAATCGGTCGCGGTCGGCGATCCAGCATTCGTTGACGTCTTCATTCTCCAGCGGCACCACACGCATGACCTTGTTGCTCTTGACCTGGACAATCAGGTTGGCGCCGGTGGAGTCGTGCGGGCTGATTGATTTGCGGCGCGACAGCTCCCAGGTACGGGCGCTGTAGCGAAACGGCTTGCTGGTCAACGCACCGACCGGGCAGAGGTCGATCATGTTTCCGGACAGTTCGGAGTCCACCGACATTCCAACGAATGTTTCAATTTCAGCATGCTCGCCGCGGTGCGACATGCCCAGCTCCATCACGCCGGCGATTTCCTGGCCAAAACGCACGCACCGGGTGCAGTGAATGCAGCGGCTCATTTCCTGCATGGAAATCAGCGGACCCACGTCCTTGTGGAACACGACGCGTTTTTCTTCTTCGTAGCGCGACTCGCCGCCACCGTAACCCACGGCCAGGTCCTGCAGCTGGCATTCGCCGCCCTGGTCGCAGATGGGGCAATCCAGCGGGTGGTTGATCAGCAAAAACTCCATCACGCCCTTTTGGGCCTTGATGGCTTTTTCATTCTTGGTGTGCACGATCATGCCCTGCGTCACCGGCGTGGCGCAGGCTGGCATCGGCTTGGGCGCCTTCTCTATGTCCACCAGGCACATGCGGCAGTTCGCCGCAATGGAGAGCTTCTTGTGGTAGCAAAAATGCGGAATGTAGGTGCCGGCTTTTTCAGCAGCATGCATGACCGTGCTGCCTTCGAGCACTTCCACTTTCTGGCCGTCGAGTTCTATTTCAACCATATGTTTTCTTTCCGCAATCAGGCCGGTGTTGCAGCTTGGGCTGAGGCGGCTTGTGGTGTCTGTGTTTTGATCATGGCCTCGAACTCATGGCGAAAATGCTTGATCATCGCGCGGACCGGCATCGCGGCGGCATCACCCAGCGCACAGATGGTGCGGCCCTGAATGTTGTCGGCCACCGAGTTGAGCAGGTCCATGTCGGTTTGCTTGCCGTGGCCGTTATGGATACGGTCCACGACGCGCCACAGCCAGCCCGTGCCTTCGCGGCAGGGCGTGCATTGCCCGCAGGACTCGTGCATGTAAAAGTATGACAGGCGCTTGAGCGACTCGACCATGCAACGGCTGTCGTCCATCACGATCACCGCGCCCGAGCCCAGCATGGAACCAGCCTTGGCGATGGAGTCGTAGTCCATCGTGCAATCCATCATGATGGAAGCCGGCAGCACCGGCGCGGATGAACCACCGGGAATAACCGCCTTGAGCGTGCGGCCCTTGCGCACGCCGCCCGCCAGTTCCAGCAGTTTGGCAAAGGGTGTACCCATGGGCACCTCGTAGTTGCCGGGCAATTCGACGTCGCCGGAAACCGAGTAAATCTTGGTACCACCGTTGTTGGGCTTGCCGCACTCCAGGTAGGCCTGGCCGCCATTGCGGATGATCCACGGCACGGCGGCGAATGTTTCGGTGTTGTTGATGGTGGTGGGTTTGCCGTACAAACCAAAGCTGGCAGGAAATGGCGGCTTGAAGCGGGGTTGGCCTTTTTTGCCTTCCAGCGATTCCAGCAAAGCGGTTTCTTCGCCGCAAATATAGGCCCCAAAACCATGCGAGGCATGGAGCTGGAAAGTGAAGCTGCTGCCGAGAATCTTCTCGCCGATCAGGCCGGCAGCCCGGGCCTCGTCAAGCGCTTCTTCAAAGCGCCGGTAGGTCGTAAAAATCTCGCCATGGATGTAGTTGTAGCCGACGCTGATGCCCATCGCATAAGCCGCAATCGCCATGCCCTCGATCACGCTGTGCGGGTTGTACTGCATGATGTCGCGGTCTTTGCAGGTGCCCGGCTCGCCTTCGTCGGAGTTGCACACCAGGTACTTCTGCCCGGGGAACTGGCGCGGCATGAAGCTCCACTTCAGCCCGGTCGGAAAACCCGCGCCACCACGGCCGCGCAGACTGCTCGCCTTGACTTCGGCAATCACCTGGTCCGGTGTCAATCCTTCGCCACCATCCTTGCTGAGGATTTTGCGCAGGGCCTGGTAGCCACCGCGCGCTTCGTAGTCCTTCAGACGCCAGTTGCTGCCATCAAGGTCTGCAAGAATTTGCGGCTCGATATGCCGGCCATGAAAACAGGTCTGCACGCCCGTTGCCGCAAATTGCGCCAGCACGTTCTGCGCCGCAGTGTCAGGGAGGTTGCTTGAGAGCGTCATGCTTATTTCGCCTCGGCGGATTTGAGACCATCGATGAGCTGGTCCAGTTTCTCATCGCTCATGAAGCTGCACATCGTGAGGTCGTTGACCAGCATCACCGGGGAGTCCGCGCAGGCCCCCAGGCATTCGGACTGCTGCAGCGTGAACAGGCCGTCGGCCGTTGTCTGGCCCATGGAAATTCCCAGCTTGTGCTCCAGGTGCTTGAGCGCCTTGGCGCCATCGCGCAACTGGCACGGCAGGTTGGTGCAGACATTGAGTTTGTACTTGCCCACCGGCTGCTGGTTGTACATGTTGTAGAAGGTGGTGACTTCGTGCACGGCGATCGGCGCCATGCCCAGGTAGTCGGCCACCAGCTTCTCGCTCTCGGCACTGACAAAGCCCTGCTCTTCCTGCACGATCGTGAGGCAGGCCATCACGGCTGACTGCTTCTGGTCCGCAGGGTACTTGGCAACCTCGCGGTCAAAACGGGCTTTGGTTTGTTCAGAAATCATGGTTGAAATCATCAGGTTTAGCGATCAATTTCACCGAACACAATGTCCATGGTGCCGATCACGGCGACGGCGTCGGCGATCATGTGGCCGCGCGACATTTCGTCCATGGCCGCCAGGTGCGGGAAGCCGGGCGGGCGGATTTTCAGGCGGTATGGCTTGTTGGCGCCATCGCTGACGATGTAAATGCCGAACTCACCCTTGGGATGCTCGACAGCCGCATAGGCCTCGCCCTCGGGCACGTGAAAACCTTCGGTGAAGAGCTTGAAGTGGTGAATCAGCTCTTCCATGTTGGTCTTCATGGATTCGCGGTCAGGTGCCGCGACCTTGTGGTTGCTGGTAATCACCGGGCCGGGGTTGACGCGCAGCCAGTCGATGCATTGCTTGATGATGCGGTTGGACTGGCGCATCTCCTCAATGCGAACCAGGTAGCGGTCGTAGCAATCGCCGGTTTTCCCAACGGGAATGTCGAAATCCATGCGGTCGTAGACGTCATAGGGCTGCTGCTTGCGCAGGTCCCAGGCAAAACCGGAGCCCCGGAGCATGGGGCCGGTGAAACCGAGGTTGAGCGCGCGCTCGGGCGACACAACCCCCACACCCACGGTGCGCTGCTTCCAGATGCGGTTGTCGGTCAACAGGGTTTCGTACTCGTCAACCAGCTTGGGGAATTTGGCCACGAAGTCGTCAATGAAGTCGAGCAGGGAGCCCTGGCGGTTTTCGTTCAGCGCCGCAATGGCCTTGGCGTTCTTGATCTTGCTGACCCGGTACTGCGGCATGGTATCGGGCAGGTCGCGGTAAACACCTCCCGGCCGGAAGTAGGCCGCATGCATGCGCGCACCCGAGACGGCCTCGTACATGTCAAACAGCGCCTCGCGTTCGCGAAAACAGTAAATCAGGATGTTCATCGCACCGCAATCGAGACCATGCGCACCCAGCCACAGCAGATGGTTGAGCAGCCGCGTGATTTCCGCGTACATCACGCGAATGTATTGCGCACGTATGGGCACATCCACGCCCAGCAATTTCTCGATGGCCAGGCAGTAGGCCTGCTCGTTGGACATCATCGACACATAGTCGAGCCTGTCCATGTAGGGCAGCGACTGGATGTAGGTTTTGCTTTCGGCCAGTTTTTCAGTGGCGCGGTGCAGCAGGCCGATGTGCGGGTCGGCGCGCTGGATGACCTCACCATCAAGCTCCAGCACGAGGCGCAAAACGCCATGTGCCGCCGGATGCTGCGGTCCAAAATTGAGCGTGTAGTTTTTGATTTCAGCCATGGTCTACCAAATTTTTGCAGTGCTAATGCCGCCGCGCCGGGCCGCCCCAAGCAAGGCAGCGCCCCACTCTTTAGTGCAAGGGGCAGCGAACTGCCGCAGGCTCACGCAGTGACGAGCGTGGGGGCTCATTGAAGGCCACCGTAGTTGTCCTCACGAATCACGCGCGGCGTGATCTCGCGGGGCTCGATGGTGACCGGCTGGTAAATCACGCGCTTTTGCTCGGCGTCATAGCGCATTTCCACATGGCCCGTGGTCGGAAAATCCTTGCGGAAAGGATGGCCGATAAAACCGTAGTCGGTCAGGATGCGACGCAGATCGTTGTGGCCTTCAAAGATGATGCCGTAGAGGTCAAACGCTTCGCGCTCGAACCAGTTCGCCGAGTTCCACACACCGTTGAGCGAATCAACGACCGGAAAATCGTCGTCAGGGCAAAACACCTTGAGCCGCACGCGCTGGTTCAGGCTGACCGACAGCAGATGCGTGGCAACGCAGTAGCGCAGGCCATCGTACTGACCATCCTTGTATTCGGAGTAGTCCAGGCCGCACAGGTCAATCAGCTGCTCGAAGCGGCAGCCTGCCGCATCGCGCAACAGAACGGCCGACGCGAGGTAATCGGCGGCGCCGACCGTCACGGTCACCTCACCCAGCGCGATCTTCAGGCTCTTGACCTTGTCGCCGAGCACCGCCGCGATGGTGTCGCCAAGCTGCGTGGCGGAAACGGGAAACGAGGACAGCATCAGGCCCTCGCGATCGTATTGGTGCGGCGAATTTTCTGCTGCAACTGGATGATGCCGTACAACAGCGCTTCGGCGGTGGGCGGGCAGCCCGGCACATAGACATCCACCGGAACGATGCGGTCGCAACCGCGAACCACGGAATAACTGTAGTGGTAGTAACCGCCTCCGTTGGCGCAGGAGCCCATGGAGAGCACCCAGCGCGGCTCGGACATCTGGTCGTACACCTTGCGCAGGGCGGGCCCCATCTTGTTGCACAGCGTGCCGGCAACAATCATCAGGTCGGACTGGCGCGGGCTGGGGCGAAACAGCATGCCGAAACGGTCCAGGTCATAACGGGCCGCACCCGCATGCATCATTTCCACGGCGCAGCAGGCCAGACCAAAAGTCATGGGCCACAGCGACCCGGTCTTGGCCCAGTTGACCACCGAGTCGTAACTCGTGGTCATGAAGCCTTCGTTGAAAACACCTTCAAGTGACATACCCGTACCTTATTTGGTGGATTTGGTGGCGACCTCGTCGCGAAGAACCCTCGGGATCTTTTCTTATTCCCAGTCCAGCGCACCCTTTTTCCACTCGTAGACAAAGCCCACGACCAGAATGCCCAGGAAAATCATGACCGACCAGAAACCCACCGGACCGACTTCCTTGAGCGCAACCGCCCAGGGAAAAAGGAACGCGATTTCGAGGTCAAAAAGAATGAAGAGGATGGCGATCAGGTAGTAGCGCACATCGAATTTCATGCGGGCATCCTCGAAAGCTTCGAAGCCGCACTCGTAGGGGGAATTTTTTTCGCTGTCGGGACGCACCGGGCCCAGCAAACGACCCAGCACCTGGGGCACCACACCGACACCCACACCGACCAGAATAAACAGGAGAACAGGAAGGTATTGATCGAGGTTCATCGTGGATTCAACTTCTGAAAAGCCACCTGCGCGGCTTGTTTCAGCTTGCCGTTTGCCCCGACAGCTTCGCCCAAAGCGCCGCTGCCGATGCTTGTCAATCTGGTGCGGACGGCGAGACTCGAACTCGCACACCTTTCGGCACTACCCCCTCAAGATAGCGTGTCTACCAATTTCACCACGTCCGCGGTATTCAGCTGTCTGGATGGCATGAGGAAACCTTGCGGTTTTGAGCTTCCCAGACAGCTTTAGAGTTTAACCTGAAATCGCGCCACTCCCGGCTGGGCGCGACACCTTTTAATCACGTTATTTCGTCGGGATTTGCGCAGCCCCCGATGCGGCGGGTGCAGGCGGCACAGGAACTGCCGGCCTGGCGCCCGCAGGTGCCGTGGTGCCCGGAATTTGTGCGGCAGGCCCGGACGCGGCGGGCGCGGGCGCCGAAGCGGACCCCGAGACAGCAGCCCCTTCCAGCACGCTGGAACTGGTGCGCGGCTGCGCATTGCCGAAGTACGCCAGCAGCAGGGTGCAGGCAAAAAACACCGCGGCCAGCACGCCGGTGGTGCGGGACAGAAAGTTGGCGCTGCCACTGGCGCCAAACAGGCTGCCCGAGCCGCCGCTGCCAAACGCTGCACCCATGTCGGCGCCTTTGCCGTGCTGCACCAGGATCAGGCCAATCATGCCTAAGGCGGCGAGCATTTGCAGGGCAAGGACAACGGTCAATACAACGTTCATATTTACTCCTAATTTAATAGCGTTCTGCGCCGGTCAAACCTGGGCTGCAGCAATAATTTTTAAAAAATCCGGGGCTTTGAGCGAGGCGCCGCCTATCAGGCCGCCATCGATGTCGGGCTGGCCCAAGAGCGTCGCCGCATTGGCCGCATTCATGCTGCCGCCATACAGAATTTTCACACGCATCGGATGGTCGGTCGCCGCCTTGAGCTGGGCCCGCAGCACCGCATGAACCGCCTGCGCCTCTTCGGGCGAGGCCGTTTTGCCAGTGCCTATGGCCCAGACGGGTTCGTAGGCCACCACGATCTCGCTGATGCAGTGCCCGTTGACATGAATCACCGCCGCGAGCTGGCGCTTGACCACCTCTTCCGTGTGGCCGCCTTCGCGCTCGGCCAGCGTTTCACCAATGCAGACGATGGGCGTGATCCCTGCCGCCAGTGCAGCCCTGGCCTTGTCGGCCACCAGCGCATCTGTTTCGCCGTGGTACTGGCGACGCTCGGAATGGCCCACGATCGCATAGCGGCAGCCGAAATCCTTGAGCATGGCCGCACTGACCTCGCCGGTGTAGGCACCGGAGGCTTGCGCGGAGACATCCTGCGCCCCCAACGCCAGGGTCGACAGGCTGGGTTGGCCCGACGTCAGGCTGTGAACCTGCGCCAGGTAGGGCGCGGGTACGCATACGGCCACCTCGCAGGTGAGCGGGAGGCTCAGGTCTTTCAACCCTTCCCCCAGCGCCTCCAGCAACGCGGCATTGGCAGCCAGGCTGCCGTTCATCTTCCAGTTTCCCGCAATCAGCTTTTTCATCCTGCTTGGCCTTGATTACCAGGTTAAAACGATTTTTCCGACATGCTGGTTGGACTCCATCAGTGCATGGGCCCGGGCTGCACCGCTGCCCGTATCACTGCCTGCATCCACCGCCGCAAAGGTGCTGTGAATGACGGGCTTGATCGCCCCACTGGCAATCAGCGGCCAGACTTTTTCCTTGAGCGCCTGTGCAATGGCGGCCTTGAACGCCAACGGACGGGGCCGCAGCGTCGAACCGGTGATGGTGAGCCTCCGGCGCAAAACCAGGCCGGCATTGACTTCCGCCCTGGCACCGCCCTGCAATGCAATGATGACCAGACGGCCATCTTCGGCCAGGCTTTCGACTTCACGGGAGACGTAGCTGCCGGCCACCATGTCAAGAATGACATTGACGCCCTGGCCGTTCGTCAGTTTCTTCACTTCTTCAACGAAGTCGGCGGTCTTGTAGTTGATTGCATGGTCGGCACCCAATGCGAGGCAGGCTGCGCACTTGTCATCGCTGCCCGCTGTCACCACAACCCTGGCGCCCAGCGCCTTGGCCATCTGGATGGCCGTGACGCCAATGCCGCTGGAGCCGCCCTGAATCAGAAGCGTCTCGCCGGCTTGCAGGCGCGCACGTTCAAAGACATTGCTCCAGACCGTAAAGAAGGTCTCCGGCAGCGAGGCCGCTTCCGCATCGCTCAGTTCCCGGCCGTTCCCCGTGGGCACGGGAAGGCATTGCCCCACGGGAGCCACGCAGAGCTCCGCATAGCCGCCACCCGCGACCAGCGCGCAAACGCGGTCACCGATCTTGAAACCGGCCGCCGCCATCGCTGCGGCATCACCTGCCACAATCTCACCCGCCACTTCCAGGCCGGGAATATCCGAAGCACCAGGCGGGACCGGGTAGTTCCCCGTCCGCTGCAAGACATCCGGGCGGTTCACGCCACTGGCCTTGACGCGAATCAACACTTCACCGGCGCCGGCTTGCGCGTCAGGGCGTTCGCCCAGACGCAGCACCTCAGGCGCACCATAGGAGGTGATTTCAATGGCTTTCATAGGGATTCCAGATCATTTGCGCCGTCAGGCCGCATATTCAGGGACTGACGGCTACAAAATCAATAGCAGTTAAAAGATTAACCCCGGTCCTGATCCTGATTTTGGGCAGGACGGTCCAGCAAGGCCTTCATCGACAGCTTGACGCGGCCTTTTTCATCGGTCTCCAGAACCTTGACCTTGACGATCTGGCCTTCGCTCAGGTAGTCGGTGACCTTCTCGACACGCTCGTGGGCGATCTGGCTGATGTGCAGCAGGCCGTCCTTGCCGGGCAGCAGGTTGACCAGTGCACCGAAGTCCAGGATCTTGGTGATGGCGCCTTCGTAGACCTTGCCGATTTCGACTTCCGCGGTGATCTCGGCAATGCGGCGCTTGGCTTCGTCGGCCTTGGCGCTGTCGTTGGAGGCGATGGTGATCGTGCCGTCTTCTTCGATGTTGATCTGGGTGCCGGTTTCTTCGGTCAGCGCACGGATGACGGCGCCACCCTTGCCGATCACGTCACGGATCTTCTCGGGATTGATCTTCATCACGTAGAGGCGCGGCGCGAAGTCAGACACCTCGGCCTTGGCTTCACCCATGGCTTCCTGCATCTTGCCCAGGATGTGCATGCGGGCTTCCTTGGCCTGGGCCAGCGCGACCTGCATGATCTCTTTCGTGATGCCCTGGATCTTGATGTCCATCTGCAGCGCGGTGATACCGAAGGTGGTACCGGCCACTTTGAAGTCCATGTCGCCCAGATGATCTTCGTCACCCAGGATGTCGGTCAGCACGGCGAAGCGGTTTTCTTCCTTGATCAGGCCCATGGCGATACCAGCCACGTGCGCTTTCATCGGAACGCCGGCGTCCATCAGCGACAGGCAGCCGCCGCAGACCGAAGCCATCGACGAGGAGCCGTTGGATTCGGTGATTTCAGACACCACGCGCATGGTGTACGGGAATTCTTCCTTGGTGGGCAGCACGGCGATCAGCGCGCGCTTGGCAAGCCGCCCATGGCCAATCTCGCGGCGTTTCGGGCTGCCAACGCGGCCGGTTTCGCCGGTGGCGAACGGAGGCATGTTGTAGTGCAGCATGAAGCGGTCTTCGTAGTCGCCCGACAACGCGTCAATGCGCTGCGCGTCGCGCTCGGTGCCCAGCGTGGTCACGACCAGCGCCTGGGTTTCGCCGCGCGTGAACAGGGCGGAGCCGTGGGTACGGGGCAGCACGCTGTTGCGGATTTCAATGGCACGCACGGTGCGCGTGTCGCGGCCGTCAATGCGTGGCTCGCCGGCCAGGATCTGGCTACGGACGATTTTGGCTTCGATGTCGAACAGCATGCCTTCAACGGTCACGCCGTCGAATTCCACGCCGTCGGCTTTCAGGGCGGCCATCACGTCGGCATAGGCCACGCGACAGGCTTGCGTACGCGCCTGCTTGCTGCGGATCTGGTAGGCGGCCTGCAGCTTGACACCAGCGAGTTCGTTGACCTTGGCGATCAGCGGCTCGTCTTTCGCGGGCGCTTGCCAGTCCCAGACCGGTTTGCCAGCGTCGCGCACGAGTTCATGGATCGCGTTGATGGCGATATTGCCCTGCTCGTGGCCAAACACCACGGCGCCGAGCATGATTTCTTCAGACAGCTGCTGGGCTTCGGACTCGACCATCAGCACAGCGGCTTCGGTGCCAGCCACGACCAGATCCATCTTGGAATCTTTCAGCTGGGTCTTGCCGGGATTCAGCACATACTGGCCATCGATATAGGCCACGCGTGCGGCGCCAATCGGGCCATTGAACGGAATGCCGGAAATCGACAGCGCAGCGCTCGAAGCGATCAGCGCAGGAATGTCGCCCTCCACTTCAGGGTTCAGCGACAGCACGTGGATCACGACCTGCACTTCGTTGAAGAAGCCTTCGGGGAACAGCGGACGGATCGGACGGTCGATCAGGCGGGACGTCAGCGTTTCAAATTCGCTGGGGCGGCCTTCGCGCTTGAAAAAGCTGCCGGGAATGCGGCCGGCTGCATAGGTTTTCTCGAGGTAATCAACGGTCAGGGGGAAGAAGTCCTGGCCGGGCTTGGCATCGGTCTTGGCGACCACGGTGGCCAGCACCACGGTGCCGTCCATGTCAACCACGACGGCACCGCTGGCCTGGCGTGCGACTTCACCGGTTTCCATCGTGACCTTGTGCTGGCCCCACTGGAAGGATTTGGTGACTTTGTTGAAAATGCTCATGTTATTGCTCCACTAGATGCGGGTGCATGAGGCTGCACCCTGGGGCCCGGAGCGGGGCTGGCTGAACACGATGCCATTCCACAAAACGCCTGAATCACGGGGTGATGAGGACTTTTCTTGTGGAATGACACAGCGCGCGTTCGTTTTGCCTTGCTCCGAAGTAAAAAGCGCCTGAGCTAGGTGAACTAACTCAGGCGCTCTCAAATCGTTTTACCGTTTATTTACGCAGGCCAAGCTTGGCGATCAGCGCGGTGTAACGGTCGGCGTCTTTGGACTTCAGGTAGTCCAGCAGCTTGCGGCGGCGGCTCACCATGCGCAGCAGGCCGCGGCGACCATGGTGGTCTTTGGCGTTGGCCTTGAAATGGGGGGTCAGCTCGTTGATGCGGCCGGTCAGCAGCGCCACTTGAACTTCAGGACTGCCGGTGTCGTTGGCAGCGCGTGCGTTGGCCTTGACAATCTCGGCCTTGATTGATTTCTCGATCATGTTTTTCCTCTTGCAACTTGTGCACTTGCGAGCGAGGCAGCGTTCCCGACATGGGAGTTGACCGCCTTCGTCGTGTTCTGGCAGGCCAGCCTTGAAAAGGCCGTACGACTACGCAGAGCCTTGGATTATAGCCCAAGCCAGCGCCGCAGGCGATCCACGCCCTGCCCCAGCCTGGCCACGTCCTGGCTGGCAAAACACCAGCGCAGCCAGCCCTGGGCTTCGGGCGTGGGGTTGACCATAAAGGCGTTGCCTGGCGCCAGGCCCAGCCCGGCCTCGACAACCAGCCGTTTGGCCGTGTCCAGCGAATCGTTAAACCCCGCCTGCCCTTCCAGCCTGAAAAAGGCGTACATCCCGCCTTTGGCCGGCGCCACCTGCACACCGGGCACGGCCTGCAGCAAGGGAATCAGCGTGTCGCGGCAGGTCTTCAGGTGGCCCACCACGCGGGGCGTGATGTCCGCCGTGCGCTCAATCGCCACCAGCCCGGCCCGCTGGACAAACACCGGGGCGCAGGACGTGTTGAACTCCACCAGCTTGCCCATGTGCGGCGTCATCGAAGCCGGCATCACCAGCCAGCCCAGGCGCCAGCCCGTCATGAGAAAGCTCTTCGAAAAGCTGTGGACGACGACGAGACGGTCCTCCGGGGCGGCAATATCCAGAAAGCTGGGGGCGCAGCCGTTCGGTGTGGCTTCGAAATACAGCCGCTCATAGACCTCGTCGGCCAGAATCCAGGTGCCCGTACGCCGGCAGTGCGCCAGAAGCGCCTCCTGCTCGGCGCGCGTCAACGTCCAGCCGGTCGGGTTGTTGGGGGCATTCACGATCAGCAGCTTGGTCGCGGGCGTGATGGCCGTCAGCAGTTCCGCCATGTCGAGCTGCCACTGCCCCGCTACCGGCCTGAGGCTGACGCACTTCACCCGGGCACCCAGGATGGCTGGTTGCGCCGTCAGGTTAGGCCAGACCGGCGTCACGGCCACCACCTCGTCGCCGGCATCCACCAGTGCCTGCACAGCCAGCATGAGCGCATTCACGCCGCCCGACGTGACGGCGATGCGCCCAACACCTATGGGGGCGGCACCCGGGCAACGCAGCGCGGTGGCGTAGCGGGCAATGGCTTCCCGCAACTCGGGCAGGCCCAGGTTGTGGGCATAGAAAGTCTCGCCCTGCTGCAGCGAAGCCATCGCGGCGTCGCGGATGAAAGCAGGCGTGACCTCGTCGCTCTCGCCAAACCAGAACTTGAGCACGTCGGTGCGGCCCATGCCGGCATTGGCGACCTGGCGGATCATCGATTCCTCAAGATTCAATACTGCCTGTCGCATGCTTGCCTTTCAATTCAGTGGATGCAGCAGGTGCAATGGATGGACCTGTTATGGACCTGTTGCGCTAACTCACGGGATAAGGGATAACTCAGGGCCGCACCATCCGGCAGCTGTGCGGCTGCTCGGCCCGCTCGGGCGCGATGGTCTTGATGACGCGAAAACCATAGCCCGACCCTTCAACATCAAATTTCACGCCGGGCGCGCCCTGCTTGCCCATCATCGCCACCAGCAGGGGCTGCTGGAACTGGTGGTCGGCCGCACGCATCGCGCCCTTGTGACCTGAAACAGCCACGGCAGCCCGCTCAAGCTGCGCGGCCACGGCGCCCGACTCCGTCGAGCCGGCCCTTTCAACACCTTGCGCAAAAGCCTCCATCATCAGCTGCATGCGCATGTGCACATAGTCATCCTGCGGCTTCGGAAAGCGCTGGCGAAACGCCTGGTAGAACGCTTCGGACGCATTGCCGGGTTCATTGGGAAACCAGTCCGCCACCGCAATCACCTTTCCCACGCCCGCATCGCCCAGCGCCGCCGGTACGCCCAGCGCATTGCCATAGAAGGTGTAGAACTTGCCCTCATAACCCACTTCCTTCGCGGCCTTGATCAGCAGCGTCAGGTCATTGCCCCAGTTGCCGGTGAGCACCGCCTGCGCGCCGCTGGCCTTGATTTTCACAGCGTACGGAATGAAGTCCTTCACGCGCCCCAGCGCATGCAGCTCGTCCCCGACGATCTGCACATCGGGACGCTGCGCGCCCAACTGTTTGCGGGCCTCACGCAACACCGCCTGGCCAAAGCTGTAGTCCTGGCCGATCAGGTAGACGCTTTTCACCGCCCTGTCATCCTTGAGCACATCCATCAGGGCCGCCATGCGCATGTCGGCGTGGGCATCGAAACGAAAATGCCAGTAGCTGCACTTTTCGTTCGTCAGGATAGGGTCGACCGCCGAATAGTTCAGGAACAGCACGCGCTTGCCCGGCTCACGCTCGTTGTGCTTGTTGATGGCATCGATCAGCACCGCCGCAATGGCCGATGAATTGCCCTGCGCGATCACCGTCACACCATCATCGATGGCCGAACGCAGGGCCGCCAGGGCTTCCTCGTTCTGCCCCTTGTTGTCATAGCGCTCGACCGCCAGGCTGCGCGCACCGCCGGGCAGCTTGACGCCACCGCGCGCATTGACACGCTCCGTGGCCCAGACCAGGTTGCGAAAGACCGCTTCACCGGTATTGGCGAATGGCCCGGACAGGCTCTCGATGAGCGCGATCCGCACCGGCGGCTGGGCGACGGACTGCGCCTGGGCGGCCAGAGCAGCGCCCAGACATAGGGCCAGTGCGACGCGTTTCAAGAGTTTTTGCATGAATAAATACATCCCGGTTTTTCGCTTGAATAAATCGTCTGTACACCTAATTGATGTGCATGCGGCAATCATGGTGAACGCCGCGCAGTGTAAGGGGAAAACCTCCCCACCCATCGACCAAAGGAACCCGCATGTTTTACTCCGTTGCCCCCCGTCCCGCCCGCAGCTTCCAGCGCAGCTACCCGCCCGTTGTCAGCAATGGCGCACTGGAAAAATTCCTCAATGACACCTTCTTGTCGCTGTCTGACACGGGTGCGGCCAGGTCCGCCACCGTGGAAGACCTGGAGAAAAGCTATACGCTGCAGCTCGACGTTCCGGGCCTGGCCAAAGAACAGCTGGACATTGGCATTGAAGGCGATGTGGTGCGCGTGGCGAGCAAGGCTGAGGCCGTCCGCAGCGTCAAGGCAGCCTGGCGCTTTCCCCTTGAAATTGACGTCGCCAACAGCAGCGCAAAACTTGAAAACGGCGTGCTGACGCTGACGCTGGGCAAAAAAATCCCTGTCAGCAACGTCACCCACCTCGACATACAGTAATCCCTGATCAGGGCCGAGTATCCGCTGGAATGTTCGCCGGCGGTCCCCACGAGGGGCGGGAAGTTATACCAGCCAGGGCCGCGGAACCGGCTTTGCCGGGCCGCAGGCGCAGCGGCCCCCTCTGGGGGCAGGGAGCTACGCGGAGCGAGCGACCGTGGGGGTCAAACTCCAGCGCGGTTTCACGTCAAAGGTGTAGCCACGCTGCAGCGTTTCCAGGCCGGCCTGCAGGCGCATGCCGGCGGCGAGCGCAATCATTGCGCCGTTGTCCGTGCACAGGTGCAGCTCCGGGTAATGCACGCGGATGCCGCGTTGCTGGCAGGCCGCATTCAGCTGGCTGCGCAGCAGGGCATTGGCACCCACACCGCCCGCGACGACGAGTCGCTTCAGGCCGGTTTGCGCCATGGCGGCCAGCGATTTTTTGACCAGCACCTCCACAATGGCAGCCTGGGTGGCCGCGGCCAGATCCGCTTTGCGGTTTTCCAGCTCAGGCCCCAGTTTTTTGGCTTGGGTCAGCACCGCGGTTTTCAGCCCCGCGAACGAAAAATCGAGGTCTCCGCTGTGCAACAGGGGCCGGGGCAATTTGAAGGCGGTGCCATCGCCTTGCCGTGCCAGGTCAGCCAGATGCGGCCCGCCGGGGTAAGGCAAACCCATCAGCTTGGCCGACTTGTCAAAGGCCTCGCCCGCCGCGTCATCAATGGTTTCTCCCAGCAGCTCGTAGCTGCCGACACGGTCCACCCGCATCAGCTGGGTGTGCCCGCCGGAAACCAGCAGGGCCACAAACGGAAACACCGGCGGGTCGGCGCTCAGGAAAGGCGACAGCAAATGCCCCTCCAGATGGTGCACGCCCATCACCGGCTTGCCCAGCGCAGCCGCCAGCGAACAGGCCACACCGGCGCCCACCAGCAACGCGCCGGCCAGCCCCGGCCCGCGCGTGTAGGCCACCACATCCACCTGCGCCAGCGTCCACCCGGCTTCGTCCATGACCTGGCGCGTCAAGGGCAGGACCCGCTGGATGTGATCACGGCTGGCCAGTTCCGGCACCACGCCGCCATACGCCTGGTGCATCTGGATCTGGCTGTACAGGGCATGCGATAGCAGGCGCGGCACATCGCTGCCGGCGGCATCCACCAGCGCCACACCCGTTTCGTCACAACTCGATTCAATTCCAAGGACTAGCATCGTCCCAAGTGTAAGGTTTGAGCTTCTCCCCGGCTTGGGAGAGCATCCGGCGGCAGAAACCGGCACGGGCAGCCCCAAACTGGCGCGAATCTTGCACGTTACGGCGCATGTCATCGCCCCAATCCCTGCGTCTTGTTGTGATTGCGCCGGATTTGTCCACATCCGACGCAGCAGATGAGGCCGCCCTGGCGCTGATCGAACGCTCTCGCCAGTTGCGTATTGGCTTGCTCGAAAACGGTTACAACATCGTGGCGGTGCTACCGGCAGACACCTTTCTCGAGGAGCGGCTGGCCCAGCTGCAGCCCGACATGATCATTGTGGACGCCGAGAGCGAGGCCCGCGATTCGCTGGAACATGTGGTCATGGCCACCCGCGACGAGCGGCGCCCTATCGTGCTGTTCACCAACGACAACGACACCACGCATGTGAAGGATGCGGTGGCTGCCGGCGTGTCTGCCTATATCGTGGCGGGCCTCTCACCCGACCGGATACGCCCCATTCTGGACGTCGCCATGGCGCGGTTTGAATACGAACAGAAACTCAGGCGCGAGTTGGCACATGCCAAAACCGAACTGCACGACCGCAAGATCATCGACCGGGCCAAGGGAATGTTGATGCAGCGCCAGGGTCTTTCCGAGCAGGTGGCCTATGAAAAACTGCGCAAGGCCGCCATGGACAAAGGTCTGCGCCTTGGTGAAGTGGCGCAGCGCATGCTCGACGCGGCCGACCTGCTCGGTTGAACTGGCCCGCAGCCGAAATGGTGCGCTGCACAAATGTGGTGCGCAACACACCAAATCCCGAGATCGCCCGGCTTGCCGGGTGGGCAGGCGATTGACTCATCGGGCAATGGCACCAGCATTCAGCCGGACTCACGCCCAATAGCCCGGTAGCCCACTAACCCAACGGCAATAGCCCTGCGGGGCTGCGTATCCAGGCCACGGCTGCTTTGGCCCTGCTTTGGCTCTGCTTTGGCTCTGATTTCATGCGCATACCTTTCATACGCATATCTCACGCATATCCCGCTTGCTGTGCGGCGGGGGTGTTGCCCTTCATCCTTGAGACCGCCCTTGAAGTAGAACGGCGATCCTGCAAAAATTGGTTTCCCCAGGTTTGTGCTGAATCAAACTGACCGGCATATCCCACCCGTACGATGCGTCAAGCCATTCACCGGAACCGCCTCATGCCAGACCAGCTAGCCAAACCTGCCCCCGCCGTCCATGCCCTCCCCCCTCAGGACATCAGCGAAGAGATTCTGCTGGAGAAATATGGCAAGGGAACGGAGAAAAGCATCCTGGATGTCACCCAGCGCGTGGCGCGCGCCCTGGCGCAGGCTGAAGCGCCGGAGCTGCGCCAGCAGTGGGAAGGCCGCTTCCTTCAAGCCTTGCAGCAGGGCTTCCTGCCGGCCGGACGCATCCAGTCCGCTGCGGGGACGGACCTGTCGGCCACGCTGATCAACTGCTTTGTGCAGCCGGTCGGGGACTCCATCTCGCAGACGGAAGACGGCCACCCCGGCATCTATACCGCCCTCACGGAGGCGGCGGAAACCATGCGCCGCGGCGGTGGCGTCGGCTACGACTTTTCGCGCATCCGCCCGCGCGGCGCCTGGGTCGGCAGCACCCAGAGCAGTGCTTCAGGGCCGGTCAGCTACATGCGGGTGTTTGACCGCTCGTGCGAGACGGTCGAATCCGCCGGTTCCAGGCGTGGCGCACAAATGGGCGTGTTGCGCTGCGACCATCCCGACATCGAAGAGTTCATCCACGCCAAGGATGACGGCGACCTGCGCAACTTCAACATTTCGGTGGGGGTCACCGACGCCTTCATGGAGGCCGTTGTCGCCGATGCAGAGGTCTCACTGGTTCATCGAGCCCAGCCCGGCGTGGAGCAGAAAGCCGCAGGGGCGTTTCAGGGCCCCGACAACGGGCTGTGGGTCTACCGCAAACTCAGGGCGCGGGATCTATGGGACCAGATCATGCGTTCGACCTATGACCATGCGGAGCCAGGTGTCCTGTTTCTCGATCACATCAACCACGACAACAACCTGTCGTATTGCGAGACGATTTCCAGCACCAATCCCTGCGCCGAGCAGCCGCTGCCGCCCTACGGATGCTGCTGCCTGGGCTCGATCGACCTGACCCGTTTTGTGCTGGATCCCTTTGATGAAAAAGCCCGCTTCGACGAGGCCGCGTTTACCGAGATGGCCCGCGTGGCGGTTCGCATGCTCGACAACGTGCTGGACGTCACGGTCTGGCCCTTGCCGCAGCAACAGGAAGAGGCGCGCAACAAGCGCCGCGTCGGCCTGGGCTTCACCGGGCTGGGCGATGCGCTGGTCATGCTCAACCTGCGCTATGACACGCCCGAGGCCCGCGACATGGCGCGGCACATCGCCGAAGTCATGCGCGATGCGGCCTACGACGCCTCGGTGGAACTGGCGCGCGAACGCGGCGCCTTCCCGCTGTTCAATGCCGACCTGTACCTGAGCGGCCAGCGCTTTGCCTCACGTTTACCGCAGCCGCTCAAGGAGCGCATCCGCGCGCATGGGCTGCGCAACTCGCACCTACTGTCCATCGCGCCCACCGGCACCATCAGCCTGGCGTTTGCGGACAACGCCAGCAACGGCATCGAGCCCGCCTTCAGCTGGCGCTACACCCGCAAGAAACGCATGCCCGACGGCAGCCTCAAGGAATACGCGGTGGAAGACCACGCCTGGCGGCTTTACCGCCATTTGCGCGGCGACGACGCTGCGCTGACCCCGGCCTTCGTGACGGCACTGGAGATGAGCGCGCAGGCCCATGAAGCCATGGTGGCGGCCGTCGCACCCTACATCGACACGGCGATTTCAAAAACCGTCAATGTGCCGGCCGACTACCCCTACGCAGACTTCCAGAACCTCTACCTCGAAGCCTGGCAGTCCGGCCTGAAGGGGCTGGCCACCTACCGGCCCAATGCCGTGCTGGGTTCGGTGCTCAGCGTCGGCCCCACGGCCGCTCCGCTGCAGATCAACGATGCCAACCGGCGTCTGGCGCTGGAGCGCCTGCCCGCGCCTGTGCTCTCGTCCCTGCGCTGGCCGGGCCGGCCCGAGTTGCCGGGGGGCAATCCGGCCTGGACTTTCATGGTGCACCACCCCTTCGGCGACTTTGCGCTGTTCGTCGGCGAACTCGCACCTGAGGGTGGCGGCGCGTCGCAGCCCTTTGAAGTCTGGGTCAACGGTGCCGAACAGCCCCGTGGCCTGGGCGCAATGGCCAAGACGCTGTCGATGGATCTGCGCGCCAACGACCCGGCATGGCTGCAACTCAAGCTGGACGCGCTGGCTACGGTGGCCGAAGAACGCGCCTTCGAGATGCCGTTTCCACCGCACGGCGAACTGCGCCTGTTCCCGGGCGTTGTGGCGGCCACCGCAGCGGTCATCCGCTGGCGCTGCGACCAGCTCAAGTCCTTGCAGCCGGCCGTCAAGGCCGGCATCACGCCGGTCATGGACGCCATGTTCAGCCGCGAGGAGCCGAAAACCGGCCCCTCGGGCACGCTGGCCTGGGCGGTGGACATCGAGAACCCGGCCACCGGCG
This sequence comes from Polaromonas sp. P4_F4, assembly GCF_056401355.1. Lineage (NCBI taxonomy): Bacteria > Pseudomonadati > Pseudomonadota > Betaproteobacteria > Burkholderiales > Comamonadaceae > Polaromonas > Polaromonas sp. P4_F4. The sequence goes on from NZ_JBFUJO010000006.1 coordinate 139,423, forward strand.
AAAACTTCACCCTCACGCTGAAAGAAGTGACCCTGCCGGGTCCGGACGGCAGCACCGTCACCCGGCCCTGTGCCGTGGGGTTTTCAGGCAACTACCCACGCGCGCTCGATGGCCTGGCACGCCTGCTGTCGCTGGACATGCGGGTGATTGATCCGGCATGGATCGGCATGAAGCTGCGCAAGCTGCTCAACTACGCCGAGCCGCTGGGTCACTTCATGGCTTTTGTGCCGGGCCTGCCACACGGCGAGCGACGCCAGCAGACCTGGCCCTCGACCGTAGCCTACATGGCACGCCTGATCATTCACCGCTATGCCATGCTTGGCATCCTCAATGAAGAAGGCTTTCCACTGCGGGAGATGGGCGTGCTCGAATCCCCCAGGAACGCGGAAGCGCCCGCCACGCTGGCCGGCAAGGCCTGCCCGGAATGCGGCAACCCGACCGTCATCAGGAAGGATGGCTGCGACTTCTGCACGGCATGCGGTTACGTGGGGCAATGCGGCTAGGGATCCTCCAGGCGGCCCCTGATGGACGCACCGACCCAACATCAAAACGGCCAGGGGATGCAGGCGCACCGCCAGGCCTGGCTCCGAAATGGTGCGCCGCACAAATACAGTGCGGAATCAAAAAAATCGTGAGCCGGTCTCGCATGCGGCCCACGACGCTATCAATTCAGTAGCTGGTTGCGCCCATTGGCAAATGGTCCAGGCGCCATCTCGCGTCTGTCGTGAGTCTATGTGAAGCACAAGAACCTGCTGGCACAGGTCTTGCATTGAACTCCCTATCGGGCATATCACTTCAACGGCGAAGTGGAATGTCCTCCCTGAACAAAGGCGTTCGCACCCTGCACTCACATCCATTGTGTTTGCCCGGGTCGAGCGCCTTTTTTGTTTTCCTCTTTTGTTTTTTGCTTTTTTGTTTTTCACTTCTGGAGTCAAAACCGTGACTGATCTGCTGAAATCCTCCCTGACACGCCGTACCGTCCTGCAGGCTGCCGCAGTGGGTGCCGTGGGCATCAACCCGGCCCTGCGTGCTGCCGTCTACGCCCAGGGCTCGGACGCCCCTGAAAAGAAGGAAGTGAAGATTGGCTTCATCCCGCTGACCGACTGCGCCTCGGTGGTCATGGCCTCGGTGCTCGGCATTGACCAGAAATACGGCGTAAAAATCATTCCCACCAAGGAAGCCAGCTGGGCCGGCGTGCGTGACAAGCTGGTCAACGGCGAGCTCGACTTCGCCCACGTGCTCTACGGCCTGATTTACGGCGTGCACATGGGCACCGCCGGCCCCAAGAAAGACATGGCCGTGCTGATGACCCTCAACAACAACGGCCAGGCGATCACGCTGTCCAAGAAACTGGCCGACAAGGGTGCCGTCGACGGCGCGGGTCTGGCCAAGCTGATGGCCAGCGAAAAACGCGAGTACACCTTCGCCCAGACCTTTCCGACCGGCACGCACGCCATGTGGCTGTATTACTGGCTCGCCGCCAACGGCATCAACCCGATGAAGGATGCCAAGGTCATCACCGTGCCGCCGCCGCAAATGGTGGCCAACATGCGCGTGGGCAACATGGACGGCTACTGCGTCGGCGAGCCCTGGGGGCACCGCGCCATCATTGACGGCATTGGCGTCACGGCTGTCACCACCCAGGACATCTGGAAAGACCACCCGGAAAAAGTGCTGGGCACCACCGGCGATTTCGTCAAGAAATACCCCAACACGGCACGCGCCGTCACCGCCGCCATCATCGAAGCCGGCAAGTGGATCGATGCCGGCCTGCAGAACAAGAACAAGATGGCCGAGACCGTGGCCGACAAGGCCTATGTCAACACCAGCGTGGACGCCATCAACCAGCGCATTTTGGGCCGCTACCAGAACGGCATGGGCAAGACCTGGGATGACCCGAACTACATGAAATTCTTCAACGACGGCGCGGTCACCTTCCCTTACCTCTCCGACGGCATGTGGTTCCTCACGCAACACAAGCGCTGGGGCCTGATCAAGGACCACCCCGACTACCTCGGCATTGCCAAACAGATCAACCAGATCGACATCTACAAGCAGGCCGCCACGGCGGCCAAAGTCAGCGTTCCGAAAGACGCGATGCGCACCAGCAAGTTGATCGACGGCACGGTATGGGACGGCAAGGATCCGAAAAAGTACGCCGATGGCTTCAAGGTCCACGCCTGAAATAGCCGCTGAGCATTCATCAATCTCCCACCAAAGGACGTGACACCATGGTCAGTGCCGTATTCCACAATCCGCTGGACGCCGCAGCGCCAGCCGCTCGAAGCAGCGAACGAAGCGCTGCACATCCGATAGCTGCCACCGCGCACAAACCCGGGGCGCCAGCCCACCATGACATGAAGAATCCAGCCCCGTCCGTCATCACGGCCCCAGCAGCCCCCGCCACAGCCCGGCAGCCATGGGACTCGTCATTTCTCTGGCTCGCCATCCTGCCACCCCTGCTGGGCATGGGCCTGCTGGTGTTGGTGTGGGAGCTGGTCTCCGTGGGCACTGGCGCCAGCATTCCCTCGCCCAGGGACACCTTCACGCAGGCGGTGCAGGTGTTCAGCGACCCCTTCTACAACAAGGGGCCGAATGACCAGGGCGTGGGCTGGAACGTGCTGTCATCGCTCAAGCGCGTGGCCATGGGCTTCGGCATGGCGGCCATCGTCGGCATTCCGGTCGGTTTCATGATCGGCCGCTTCGACTTTTTGAGCCGCATGTTCAACCCGCTGATCAGCCTGCTGCGCCCGGTATCGCCGCTGGCCTGGCTGCCGATCGGCCTGCTGGTGTTCAAGGGCGCCAACCCGGCCGCCATCTGGACCATCTTCATCTGCTCGATCTGGCCCATGATCATCAACACCGCCGTAGGCGTGCAGCGCGTGCCGCAGGACTACATGAACGTGGCGCGGGTGCTCAACCTGTCCGAATGGAAGATCGTCAGCAAGATCCTCTTCCCCGCCGTGCTGCCCTACATGCTGACCGGTGTGCGCCTGGCCGTGGGCACCGCCTGGCTGGTCATCGTGGCAGCAGAAATGCTGACCGGCGGCGTCGGCATCGGCTTCTGGGTCTGGGACGAGTGGAACAACCTGAATGTCAAGAACATCATCATCGCGATTTTTGTGATCGGCATTGTGGGGCTGGTGCTGGAGTTTGCGCTGATCAAGCTCGCCACCGCCTTCACCTTCGAAGAAGTGAAGAACTGAAGAACTGAAGAACTGAAGAACTGAAGAACTGAAGAACTGAAGAACTGAAGAACTGAAACCTGAGACCCCCAACAACCGAGGATGACGACCATGAGCACATCTTTCACCACCAAGTACATCGAAATCCAGGGTGTCGAGCAGACCTTCAAGACCAAGAAGGGCCCGTTCCGCGCGCTGCAAAACATCAACCTCACGGTCGCCCGCGGTGAATTCGTCGCGTTGATTGGCCATTCGGGATGCGGCAAGTCCACCTTGCTCAACCTGATTGCCGGCCTGACCACCCCCACCCAGGGCAGCCTGCTGTGCGCCAACCGCGAAATTTCGGGGCCCGGTCCCGAGCGCGCCGTGGTGTTCCAGAACCATTCCCTGCTGCCCTGGCTCACCTGCTTTGAGAACGTCTACCTCGCCGTGGAACGCGTCTTTGCAGAAACCGAAAGCAAGGCGCAGCTCAAGGCCCGCACCGATGCGGCCCTGGCCATGGTGGGTTTGACCCCGGCCGCACAAAAGCGCCCCGGCGAAATCTCCGGCGGCATGAAGCAGCGTGTGGGCATTGCCCGCGCGCTGTCGATGGAACCCAAGGTTCTGCTGCTCGACGAGCCCTTCGGCGCCCTCGACGCGCTGACCCGCGCCAAGTTGCAGGACGAGCTGCTGGAGATCGTGGCCCGCACCCAAAGCACGGTGGTCATGGTGACGCACGACGTGGATGAAGCCGTGCTGCTCTCCGACCGCATCGTGATGATGACCAATGGCCCATCCGCCACCATTGGTGAAGTCCTGAGTGTCGAGCTGCCCAGGCCGCGCAACCGCGTGGCGCTGGCTGAAAGCGCGCAGTACCTGCAGTACCGCAAGGCCGTGATTGATTTTCTTTACACGCGCCAGGCTCATGTAGAGAAAGCTGCCTGAACAATGAGCTGAGTCGCTCCGCAAATTCCCGCCAAGAAGGATTTCCAATGTCTGCCGTATTACCTGCCCCAGGATCCAGGAAGGCCGCTGCCCTGCAGAGCCGGTCGCTCAGCACACAGCGAACGCGCTCCCGCGGCCTTGCTTCATTGGGGAAATACCGGGAAATCATCATTGCGGTGGCCCTATTTCTGCTGTTCGACCTGGGTGTTCTGGTCCTGAACTTCTACACCTCGTTCAAGATTGACCAGGACACCGTCGCCATCAACCTGTCAGGCCGCCAGCGTTATGTCTCGCAGCGCGTCGCACGGACCTTGCTGGAGCTTGACGCCATGCGCGTCGCGGGCATTGCCTACAAACCCGAGACGCTGAGCGAGCTGCGCGCCGGCACCAAGATCTTCCAGATCTCGCAGACCGCTTTTCGGGACGGCGGGACGGTTCCCGGCGGCGACGGCAAACCGGTCTACCTGGAACCCGTGGTGTCCAGCCGCGGGCGCGAGCTGGAAAGCAAGGTGGATGCGCTGTGGAAACCCTATTACGACCTGCTGCAACCTCTGCTCGCCAGCGACAATTTCACACCGCAAGAACTGGCCGCAGCGCTCGCCTACAGCCAGGCCAACAACATCAAGCTGCTGGGCATTGCCAATGACTTCGTCACTGAAACCCAGCAGATAGGCGGATCGCGCGCCAGCATTCTGCGCATGGTGCAAACCGGCGGCATCATCCTGGCCCTGCTCAACTTCGCCTTCATCCTGTTCAAGTTCCTGCGCCGCCTCAATACCTCGGACGCCGCCATCGAGGCCGCCAATGAGGAGAATCGCGAGATTCTTGTCAGCGTGCGCGAAGGCCTGTTCCTGCTCACGCCCGACAACCGCCTGGGCTCACAACTCTCCCGGTCGGCCCATGAATTGTTCGGCAGGTCACTGGTGCCTGGCCAGAACTTTTTTGAACTGCTGTCCACCCTGGTTTCAGAGAAGGCGCTCAACGACGCGCGGGACTATGTCCAGCTCCTGTTCTCGCCGCACGTCAAGGAACAGCTGGTCCAGGGCATCAACCCGCTGGCCGAGGTGGAACTCACGGTAAGGAACCGGCTGGGCCAGGACACCACCCGCTACCTGTCCTTTCACTTCAACCGGGTGCAGGAAGATGACACCGTTCACCACCTGCTGGTGACCGTACAGGACATCTCGGAGAAAGTGGAACTGCAGGCCCGGCTGGCCAGCGAGCGTCAGCGCTCGCAAAAAGAGCTGTCCATGATGCTCAAGGCCTTTGAAACCGATCCGGCCATGATGCGGGCGTTTGTCGAGCGGGCCGAAGCTTCGCTGCTGGAGGTGAACGACCTCTTGCGAAGCACCTCGTCCGCCGCTTCCGAAATACAGGTGCTCAAGGCCGTGGACGGTGCATACCGCCGCGTCCACGCCATCAAGGGCGATGCGGCATCCCTGGGCCTGGAGATTCTGGCCACGCTGGCCCACCAGTTCGAAAACGAACTGCAAAAACTCAAGGACAGCGGCGCCCCGACCGGCGACGCGCTGCTGGCCCTGCCCTTGCCGCTGGAGGACCTGCTGAACAAGGTCGCCTCGTTCAAGGCACTGGGCCGGAGAAAAACAGGCGGCGAGACCCGGTCGACGGAGGGCTCGACGCATGCCCTGAACGCTGCGCTGACGAAACTGGCCACCGATGTAGGCAACGACTGCGGCAAACGCATCAATGCCACCGTGCGCATGAGCAGTGCCCTGGACATGGCGGCCGACAAAGTCGACCTGGTGCGCGAAATCGCCATCCAGCTGGTGCGCAATGCCGTGGTGCACGGCGTCGAGGCACCCTCTACCCGGCTCGCGTCACAAAAGCCCGCTGAAGGGCAAATTGCGGTCAACCTCACCCGCGATGAAAGCAGCCAGTGGCTGCTCAGTGTTCGCGACGACGGCGCCGGCCTCAATGCAGCCCAGGTGCGCCAACGCCTGCTGGAGTTGAACTGGTACACCGCAGAGCAGTTGCAGGGTTTCAGCGACAAGCAGGTCATCGCGCACATCTTCAAGCCCGGGTTCTCCACCGCCCTGGCCACGTCCCGGCATGCCGGGCGCGGCGTGGGCCTGGACCTGGTGCAGGCGAATGTGCAGAGCCTGGGCGCACGTTTGCTGCTGTCGAGCACGCCGGGCCAGCACACCGAATTCAAGATCAGTTTTGCGGGCTAAAAATATGGCCCCCACGCTTTTCACTTCGTGTAATGCGCTGCCCCCCGAGGGGGCCGCTGCGCCTGCGGTCTGGCAAAGCCAGTCCCGCGGCCCCTGCTGGAGGGAAGAGCCCCCACGGTCGCTCACTGCGTGTAGCTCCCGAGGCCTTGCGGGCCGCGGCTCGCGAGACGCTTCGCCTCAGGGGAAACGTTTGCATTTCAAGAAAAAACACAAAAAGGAGCCGCACCATGCGATTGTTGATCGTTGATGATTCCAACATGATCCGGACCCGCATCTCGCGGGTGGTCCAGAATGGCGGCCTCAAGGGCGTCGTGCTGGCGGGCCTTGCCAAAAACGGCGTGGAGGCTGTGCGCATTGCCAAGGCCACGCACCCCGAGGTAGTCACCATGGACCTGACCATGCCCGAAATGGACGGCATCGAATGCATTCAGGCGCTGCTGAGATTTGATCCGAAGATCAACATTTTGGTGGTCAGTGCCCTGAGCGACAAATCAACCGCGATCCAGGCGCTCAAGCTGGGTGCGCGCGGCTTTGTTGCCAAACCTTTTACCGACGAAGAGCTGCAAATGGCATTGCTCGACGTTGCCGATGCCCGCTAAGGAGAGCTTTGTGGCCACGCTCAACGAAACCGACCTCAAACTGTTCATTGACTCCATCCGGCATTACCTGAAGGTCACCACCCGGCAAGAGCCCCAGATCACCTCGGCCTTTCTCGGGACGGGCGATGTTGAAGGCTTTGAATTCAACGGCCTCGTCACTTTTTCAGGCAGCCACAACGGCCATGTCATCGTCTCGATGCCGGCCAAACTGGTGCGCGAGATCTTGCTGCTGCAGCACGAGACCGACCTGAGCGACAGCAACCTGCTGGACGCTGTCGGCGAAATCGCCAACACCCTGGCCGGCAATGCCCGCAAGGCCCTGGGACCGGAACTTCAGATCTCGGTTCCCATCAAGCTGCAGGGCGTGCAAGGCATCAAGGCGAGGGTGCGCAAGCATCCGTATGTGATCACCCTGCGCTGGAGCCACTACGAGGCCCTGGTGTGCGTGGACATGGAGCGCAGGCACTGATCGGACGACACAGATAGCAGGAGCGGACAGCAGACAGACCGCCAAAACAGCGCCTGGACAAACAAACCGCCCTGCTACGGCATGGGCGCGCACGGTATTTGTGCGCCGCACCAAAATACCCCGGTTTTTCGGCCAGAATTGCGCCGCAACAGTGCACTTTCCATGCCCCAAGGTGGCATGATTTTCGCACTCATTCTGTGAATCAATCATCTTCATAGAAGGTTTGCACCATGCTGGGGTTTCGTAATTTTCTCAAGGCTGGCCACGGGCCAACGCTGGGCGCAGCGTTTTTCTACTTCGCGTTTTCGTGCTGCATCTGGGTCATGAACGGCGCCATGGCGCCCTTCATTTCAGAAACCTACGGCCTGTCGCCCACGCAAAAAGGCGTGATGCTGTCGATTCCTATTTTTGCCGGGGCCCTGATGCGCTTTCCGCTCGGCGTGCTGGCCCAGTACATCGGCCGAAAAAACGCCACGCTGGTCGAGATGGGCATGATCATGGTCGCGCTGCTGTTCGGCTATTTTTTGGTCGACTCCTATAACAGCCTGCTGGCCATGGGTGTGCTGCTCGGCATTGCCGGCGCCAGTTTTGGCGTGGCGCTCAGCCTGGGTTCTGGCTCTTTCCCGGCCCGCTACAAAGGCCTGGCCATGGGTCTGGTCGGTGCGGGCAACGTGGGCACGGCCGTCTCGGTGCTGGTAGCGCCCGCGCTGGCCCAGCGTTTCGGCTGGCAGTCGGTCTATGGCATTGCCGCGCTGGCCATGCTGCTGCCGATGGCCGCCATGATTTTGTTTGCTAAGGAGCCAGACGACGTTGACAGCCACGCCAGCCTGCGCGAACACGTGGCGTGCCTGTTCGAAAAAGACGGCTGGGCCTTCAGCCTGCTCTACGCCGTGACTTTCGGCGGCTTCATCGGCCTGGCGACCTTTCTGCCGTCCTACTACTACGACCAGTTCGGCGTGAGCAAGGTGCAGGCCGGCCAGTTGTCCATGCTCGCGGCCTTCATGGGCGCGGCGCTGCGCATTTTTGGCGGCTGGATTTCGGACCGCTGGGGTGGCGTTAATACCCTGAGTGTGGTGATGCTGACGATTGCCGTCACGCTGATTGCCTGCGGCCTGGCCACCTCCTCCCTGGTTGCCACCACACTGCTGCTGATGCTGTGCTTTGCGGCACTCGGCGCCGGCAACGGCGCGCTGTTCCAGCTGGTGCCGTTGCGCTGGCCGCTGGCTACTGCAGTCGCAGGGTCCATGATTGGCGAAATCGGCGCACTGGGCGGCGGCCTTGTTCCCAATGCCATGGGCCTGTCCAAACAATACACCACGACCTACATGTGGGGCTTCATATTTTTTGCCGTGCTGTCGCTGATCATGCTGGCGATGCTCCGCGTCATGCAGATCCGCTGGACCCGCACCTGGGCGGAAAAGGGTGGCCGCGCGCGAAGCGCGTGAGAGCGAAGCGATAAAAGGTGCCCAGCACCTTTTGCCATCCTTTCTGCGAGGCTAAAAGGGAGGTCGTGCGCGCGTCGTTCCGGCGTGACCCCGCTTTCGTCACAGGCAGTGTGGTGTTGCATGCTTGACGGCACCAATAAAACCGATGGATTTTTGTTCAGGGCAAGGCGCAAACCACAGCAATAGCCCCGCTATTGCGCGGATTTGCAACGCCGCCATGGACGAAAAGACGCGGTTTTAGGTGCCGGATAGCGTGCAACACCACACTAGATTCGCGACGCGGAGGGAAACCCGCGCAGCAAGTAGCCGAAGACAAAAAGGCGGTAGAGCGCGTAGCGCCTGAGCCGGGCACAAAACCTCTTGCTCTCTTGCGTGACTAGTACTTCGACACAGAGGTATCGGAACACAATGAAAGCGATGGATTCGGGCCCAGGCCTAGGCGCAAACCGCAGACATAGCCCTAGCTATGGCGAGGATTTGCAACGACGGCATGGGTTCGAAGGCGCGCTTTCATGTTTCGATATTTCAGGGTCGGAGTACTAGGTGCTACCGCGCACCACCAGTTCGTAGCCTACATTCACGCAGGGTTCCGCCACCGGATCACCATGCATGAGGGCCAGCAGCATGCCGGCAGCCGCCGTGCCGATTTCAGCGCGCGGCGTGCGAACCGTGGTGAGGGTCGGCAGCATCTGGTCGCTTCCGGTCAAGTCGTTGAACCCGGCAATAGCGACCCGCCCCGGCACTTCAATGCCCAGGCGCAAGGCGGCCAGCAAAGCGCCTTGCGCCAGGTCGTCATTGCAGAAGAACACCGCGTCCACCGCAGGCTGCTGCCCCATGATTTGCTCAAACATTTGCGCACCGAGTGCGAGTGAAGAAGGCGCCGGATTCAGCCATTCAAGCTGCGGCGCATAAAGACCTGCTGAGCCAAGCTCACGGCGCCAGCCCTCCAAGCGCTGCAGCGTCCGCGGGTCCAGCTGCGCGCCGGCAAACGCGATCCGCCGGCGACCTCTTTGCAGCAAATGGCGCGTCATCTCGGCACCGGCATCGGCCTGCGAGAAGCCGACGCAGTACAGGCCCGGCACACCGGCCGCGTCCATCAGGTGAACACAGGGAACGCCGCTCTGCAGGATCAGGGCGCGGGTGGCGTCGTTGCGCTCGAGTCCGGTCACCATGAGCCCGGCCGGGCGGTGCAGCAACTGCTCGCGCAACAAATGCTCTTCCTCGCTCGCATCGTAGTGCGTGATGCCAATCAGGGTCTGGAAGCCGGCGGGACGCAAGGTCCGCTGGACCGCTTCGAGCAGGTCGACGAACAGGGCGTTGGACAGCATCGGTATCAGCACCGCCACATGGGAGCTGTGGCGCGACGCCAGCGCCCGCGCCGCCGGGTCCGGCACATAGCCCAGCTTGCTGGCCGACGCCTGGACACGGGCCACCAGCTCGGGGTCGACCGCTCGCTCGCCCCGCAGGGCACGCGAAACCGTGATGGGACTCACGCCGGCTGCTTGCGCCACATCGGCGAGCGTCACGCGGCCAGTCGCACGGGGTCGTGCTGGGTGTGAGTTCATGGTTTAGGGTAACTACTGAGTTGGCAAATGATCATATTCGCATAGGATAGCGCTATCCAAACGTAAGCGAGCCATGGGAATTCCCTAACTGGAAGTGAAATTCTTCTGGGGGAGAAGTCCAAAATCGGCCGCTATTTTTTTAAACCCATTGGGATAGCGCTATCCAATTTTCAAAATGAGTGATTCCATCGTCATCATGGGTGTGGCCGGTTGCGGCAAGTCCAGCCTGGGACGGGCGGTTGCCCAACTCACCGGCCTGCAGCTGATTGAGGGAGATGACCACCACAGCTCCGAGAGCCTGGCCAAAATGAGCCAGGGCATCGCACTGACCGACGCGGACCGCGATGGCTGGCTGGGCAGGCTCAGTGCCGAGTTGCGGGCACATCCCGGCGGGCTGGTCCTCACCTGCTCGGCGCTCAAGCGCAGCTACCGCGAACGGCTGCGCCAAGCCGCCCCCGGGCTGCGGTTTGTTTACCTTGAGATCAGCCGTGCGCAGTCCCAGGCCCGCGTGCAAGCCCGCGCCGCGACGCATTTCTTTTCCACCAGCCTGGTCGACAGCCAGTTTGCCGCACTGGAGCCGCCCACCGGCGAGGTCGGCGTGCTGTCCGTCGATGCATTGGCCCCCATTTCACAACTGCAAGCCGAAGTCACCGCGTGGCTGGGCACCAAGGAGCAAGCATGAATCAGGAAGAACCGTCCGGCGTTTTCCGGCGGCTGAGCAACACCGCCATGGCCATTTGCCTGGGCGTGATGGCGGTTGCCGTCTTTGTCAACGTCGTTCTGCGCTATGGCTTCGGCAGCGGCGTCGCAGCCAGCGAAGAGCTTTCCCGCCTGCTGTTCGTCTGGATGGTTTTCATTGGCGCCACGGCCGCTTACCCGGCCGGCGAACACATGGCATTCACGTCGCTGGTCGGGGCCCTGCGCAACCGGCCCCGCCTGATGACAGGCATGACGCTGCTGATCCGGCTGCTGGTGCTGCTGGGCAGCGCCTTGCTGGCCTGGGGCGCGTGGCAACAGGTGGTTGTCGGCATGGACAGCCGTTCCGTGGTGCTGGGCTACCCGACGGCGCTGTTGCCCCTGCCGGCCTTTTTGTGCGCGACAGCCATCGGGCTGATGGCGTTCGTCGAACTGATTAAACGCACACCGCTGGACCTCGGTCACGGTGTGGAAGTGGAGTAAGCAGCATGAGCAACGAAGGCCTGGCATTCATTATTTTTTCCGCGGGCATGCTGCTGCTGATGGGCATCGGCATGAACATGGCCCTGGCGCTGGTGCTGACAGGCGCCGGCATGGCCTGGGTGCTCGGATTCTGGGACACGCAGCTGCTGGCGCAAAACCTGGTGGCCGGCGTGGACAGCTTTCCGCTGCTGGCGGTTCCGTTTTTCATCCTGGCCGGCGAGCTGATGAACTCGGGCGGCATCAGCCGCCGCATCATCGCCATGGCCCAGGCCTGGGTGGGCCACATCCGCGGCGGCCTCGGCTTTGTCGCCATTGGCGCTGCCGTGCTGATGGCCAGCATGAGCGGGTCGGCGCTGGCCGACACGGCCGCGCTGGCCACCATCCTGCTGCCCATGATGCGCCAGCAGGGCTACCCGATGCACACCTCCGCGGGCCTGCTTGCTTCGGGCGGCATCATCGCGCCCATCATCCCGCCGTCCATGCCCTTCGTGATTTACGGCGTTACCACCAACACGTCGATATCGGCGCTGTTTATCTCCGGCATCGTGCCGGGGCTGATCATGGGTGCGGGCCTCATCGTGGCCTGGAAGCTGGTGCTGCGCAAGATCGAGCTGCCTTCCGGTGAGCCCCTGTCCATGGCAGAGCGCCTGCGCGCCACCGCCAAGGCTTTCTGGGCCTTGCTGATGCCCCTCATCATCATCGGCGGCATGAAGTCGGGCATCTTCACGCCGACAGAAGCTGCCGTGGTGGCTGCTTTCTACGCGCTGGTGGTGGCCCTGTTTGTGCACCGCGAAATGAAACTCACCGAAGTGCATGGTGTGCTGGTTCGGGCGGCCAAGACCACCGCCATCGTGATGTTTCTGTGCGCCGGTGCGCAGGTCGCCAGCTACATGATCACGCTGGCCGACCTGCCCAGCGTGCTGGTGTCCTGGCTGGGCCCGCTGGTGCAGAGCCCCCGCTTGCTGATGGCCGTCATGATGGTCACGCTGGTCATCATCGGCACGGCGCTGGACCTGACGCCGACCATCCTGATCTTTGCGCCGGTCATGCTGCCGATCGCGGTCAAGGCCGGCATCGACCCGGTGTACTTCGGGCTGATGTTCATCCTCAACGGCGCCATCGGCCTGATCACGCCGCCGGTCGGCACCGTGCTCAACGTCGTGGCGGGCGTCGGCCGGCTGTCGATGCACCAGGTCATCAAGGGGGTCAACCCCTTCCTCGTCACCTACCTGCTGATCCTTTCCGTGTTCGTCATGTTCCCGCAGATCGTCACCGCACCCGTTGCGTGGATGCGCTGACCGCTTTCTCTGACCTCTTTCATTTTCACTTCCAAACCAAGGAGACTTCCGTGATTCATTTCCGCCGTACCCTGATGGCCCTTACCGCCGCAGCCGCGCTGACCGCGTCGTTTGCCGCCCTGTCGCAAGACATCAAACCCCGCCTGATCCGCTTCGGCTATGGCCTGAACGAGCAGAGCAACCAGGGCCGCGCCGCCAAGGTCTTTGCCGACCAGGTCGAAAAGGCCTCCGGCGGCAAGATGAAGGTGCGGGCCATCGGCGCGGCAGCGCTGGGCCCCGATACGCAGATGCAGCAAGCCCTGATTGGCGGCGCGCAGGAGATGATGGTGGGATCCACCGCCACGCTGGTGGGCATTACCAAGGAGATGGCGCTGTGGGACACGCCCTTCCTCTTCAGCAACGCGCGCGAGGCGGACCAGCTGCTGGACGGCCCGATTGGCGAGAAAGTCAAGGCCAAGCTGCAGGACAAGGGACTGGTCGGCCTGGTGTACTGGGAAAACGGATTTCGCAACCTGACCAACAGCAAGCGCCCGGTCAACAAGATGGAAGACCTCGATGGCATCAAGCTGCGGGTGATGCAGAACAACGTCTTTCTCACCAGCTTCAAGACGCTGGGCGCCAACGCCGTTCCCATGGCCTTCTCGGAGCTGTTCAGCGCACTGGAGACCAACACGGTGGATGGCCAGGAAAATCCTTACAACACCATCCTGTCGAGCAAGTTTTATGAGGTGCAGAAATACCTGACCGTGACCAATCACGTGTACAGCCCGTGGATAGTTCTGGTCAGCAAGAAATGGTGGGATCAGCTCTCGAAAGACGAGCAGAAGGTGCTGATGGACGCGGCCAAGGCCAGCCGCGACTTCGAGCGCAAGGACACCCGCCAGGAAGCCGCGCAAGCCGTGGCCGAACTCAAGGCCAAGGGCATGAAGGTCAACGAACTGTCCGACGGCGAAGCTTCGCGCATGCGCAACAAGCTGACCAAGGTCTACGCCCTGATCGGTGCGGATGTCGGCATGGAGACCTGGATCGAAACGCAGAACGAATTGATGAAAATCCGCAGCAAGAAGTAAGCGCCTGCATACCAGGGCCACGCTGAAGCTGAAGCAGGGTGGGAGGTGGAAAGCCGGATGGCCGGAAACTCCCCTACCCTCTGCCCTGTCCTTTTTCCGTGCTCACTTGCCGGGCTGTGGCGCCATGCAGCGCGCCACGCGGCCCGCCATGATTATTTCGGCAGGAACAGCAGCCAGTAAATCAGCAGCAGGTTCACCACCACACTGATCACCAGGCCGACCTTCAGCAGCGCAGCGGGATCCCGCTGGATCAGGCGGGATGCGGGCGGCGCCGTCAATGGCCGCGAGGCGCCCCGTTCCAGCGCCAGCAGCAGCTCCTCGGCCGTCTCGAAGCGTTGGCGCTTGTCGCGCGCCACGGCCTTCAACACCACATGGTCCAGCCAGATCGGTACCTCGGGGTTGTGGCGGCTTGGCGGAATCGGGTCGTGGTAGTAGCGCCCCGCCTGATAGGGCAGCACCTCGCCATACGGGAGCTTGCCGGTCAGCAGCTGGTACAGCGTCACGCCGAGCGCGAACAGGTCGCTTTGCGCATCAGGCAACTCTGCGGCCAGGTCGCTGCTGGCCCCGCCGGTCTTGACACCAAAACCCCACTGCTCGGGATTGATGTAGCTGGGCGTTCCGGCATGCAGCTGGCGCATGGCCTCGGGCTCGCGGCCCGTCAGGGCAACCCCCAGATCGAGCACGCGAAGAATTCCGTCCTCACCCTGGTGCAGGTTGGCGGGCTTGATGTCGCGGTGGATCACACTCTGGCGGTGCAGGCGGCCGAGGGCTTTCGCAGCCTGGGTGGCCACCGTCAGGACCTGCGGCAGGTTGAAGGCATGCTTGCGGTCGAGTTGCTGCTGAAGCGTTTCACCGGCATGCCAGTCGTAGAGCAGATAAAAGGCACTGGCTGCCTCGACGCCCGGCGGATGGTCATGCAGGTTGACAAGATGGTCGGCCGCGCGAGACGACTGCATGCGCTTGGCCAGCCAGGCTTCGTGGGCCAGCATGGCGCGCTCCTCGGGATCCTGCGCCCGTGCGGGGTGCAGCGTCTTGATGGCATAGAGTTTCTGGCTCGCGACATCCCGTACCTGGTAGAGCAGGTTGACGCCATTGTCTGCAACGAGGGCCGTCACGGACAGGCCATCCAGCACACTGCCTACCTTGAGCCGCCGCGGCACCGGCAAGGCCAGCGCCTGGCGGTTTTCATCCTGCAGGTTCGCATCGAGCAAGCCCAGCACGCGCACCACCAGGGCGGTGACGTTATCCGTCGTGCCTGCGGCCATCGCGGCATCAACCAGCTGCTGGCTGAGGGTTTTCGCGTCAACCCCGGTGTCTCCGGCATGCCCGGGAATGCTGGCGGGCAAAACCAGGGCATCGAGCCGCTTGCCCGACAGTACGTTGTGCACCCCATCAGACAGCAGCACGAAAATATCGCCCACCTGCAGGTCACCCTGGGAGTAGTCCACCACCAGGCGGTCTTCCGCACCCACACAACGCAGCAGCTGGTGCCGGAAGTCCGGGTGATCGACCACATGGTCGCTGGTCAGCTGCACCAGGTGCCCGGCACGCAGCAGGTAAGCGCGGGTGTCGCCGACATGGGCCAGCGAATACGACTGCCCCCGCAACACCACGGCCGTCAGGGTGGTCAGTCCGATCGCCGGATGCCTGCGCCGGTTCAGGCCCGCCAGCCAGGCGTTTTGCGCGCCAATGATCCGGTCCAGCGCCACCGTGGTGTCCCAGGTTTCAGGCGTGCCGTAGTAATCGCGTACCAGGCTGGTGACGGTGGTTTGCGCCGCCTCTTTGCCCATGCCGCCGGTGCTCACGCCGTCGGCAATCGCCACAATGGAACCCATTCCCTCCCGGCCGGGCTCCGGCAGCATGGCTGCGCAGAAATCCTCGTTGCTGTCTTTGCGGCCCGCAAGCGTTGCGAAGCCAATGTCCAGGTCAAATGCCATGCACCAACATAAGCAAGTCCCATGCCCGAATTTGGTGCACTGCAATATAAAACACGCCCGTTACCCCACCAGCATCTGCATGCTGCGCTCGTAATGCACCGACAGCTTCTCGAATGCATCCAGCAATTCCTCGCTGGCCACGGCCAGGCGCTCCAGGCGCGCCAGCAGTTCCGGGGCACCCTGCCCGACGGGTGCGGCGCCAGTCAGCATCTGCTCCCAGCACGCGGCGGCAGCGTCCAGCGAGGTGCGGATGTCCCCGCTGGTGAGGGGGATTTCGTTCAGGTATTTCAGCGCCTGCTCGAAGGCCACCCGGGACTCGGCCATGCCCTCGATGTAGCGCGACGTGGCGGCCCTGCCCCCCATCGCCTCGAGCAGGGCATATTTTGCGAAACGCTGGCTGAGCATGCGCTGGCGGCCTGCCAGGTTGAGGACCTGCAGCGGGGGCATGGCACCCGCATTTTCCAGGCTGCTGGTCAGCCGCTCGGCTTCCTGCAGCAGCTGCTCGGCGAGTTCGTCGAGCGGGCCCATGTGGCGAGCCTGCGGTTCGTCCTGCAATGCCTGCTTGAGCTGGCCCCACGTCTGGACGACCTGCCCCAATAAGTCCCCAAAGGTGGGCTGGGACAGGCTTTTGCCGAGGGCCGCAATATTTGCGTCAATGCGCAGAACGGACTCCTTCAGGTGCTCTTTGGCCTGCGCGACCTGCACCCCAGCCAATTGCTGCAAGGCCAGCTTGACCAGCCGCTGCGACAGCATGCGCAACTGTCCGGAACGGTTGACGTCTTCCGCAAAGCGGGCCGAATGGATGATCTGCTGCGACACCTGGCCCAGGCGCTGGTTGGTGTGCATGGAGGCGGTGCGCAGCATCTGGAACGCGTCGTCGTCCGACACCTGGCGCGCGCGCATCAGGATGCCCTTGGCACGGTCCACCACCTTACGCTCTTCCAGGCGGCGTGACACCTCAAACATCTCCGCCCGCAAGGCCTGCTCGCGGCTGAAGCGGGCCTGGGCCAGATGAATGAGCGAGCGCAGGCGCTGCTGGCCATAGCCATTGATGACATAGGCATGAACACCCGCAGCCAAGGCCCGCGTGAGCTTTTCGGCGTCGCCGTCACTGGTGAACACGATGACGGGACGCGGCGAGGTCTCCCCAATGACCTGCAGTGCCCTGAACAGCTCCTCATCCGGCATCGAGTCATGGCAAATCACCAGGTCTGGTGCGTGCCGCAGCACCTCCTGCACCAGTTTGCTGCGCTCCTCGATGCAGCCGAGAACCTGGATTCCGGCCGCCTCGAGGTCGGACGCCAGCGGATGCACGCCCGGCGGGCCGTTCAGATGTACCAATGCGGAAGTCATACGGAAGTCATAAAAATCAATGGGTTAAGAGGGAGTATGAGAGAAAAACGGCCTGTGCGACACCCCGCCGCGCGCCCTGAAGCCGCCCCCGCCGATGCCATGCAGCTTTCGGGCCGGGAATCTGGCACAGATTTTGCACTAACAATCGCGGGCGTAACGGAGCGCCCAACCTTAGCGAAAGCACTGCGGGTTCTGCGCATAACGACGTGCGTATTGATGTGCCTCATACCGGTTTTACCGCCGGTTCCCTGTTTGACAGGAGAGAGCATCATGGTTCCTACCTCATTTTTCCATAGTCCATCGGGCTGCAAAGCCATAGGCTCGGCTGCCCGCGTGGGCAGCTGCGAGACCACGGCCTTGCGACTGGTCGGCCCTGCGTTGCCGGCGCTCAGTCGCGGCAGGTTTGGCATGACGCTTGCACTTACAACATTGAATCCACTGGAGTGACCCCATGAAAAAATCGAAACTGGTAATGGTCGGCAACGGCATGGCGGGGGTTCGCACCATCGAGGAATTGCTCAAGGTCGCACCCGAGCTGTACGACATCACCGTCTTCGGTGCCGAGCCGCACCCCAACTACAACCGCATCCTGCTCAGCCCGGTGCTGGCCGGCGAGCAGACGCTCGACGAGATCGTGCTGAACAGCTGGGACTGGTACAAGGACAACCACATCACGCTGCACGCCGGCAAGAAGGTTGTTGAAGTCGACCGCGTCCGCCGCGTCGTGCGCGCCGACGACGGCACCGAAGAGAAATACGACCGGCTGCTGATGTGCACCGGCTCCAACCCCTTCATCCTGCCGGTGCCCGGCAAAGACCTCCAGGGCGTGATCGCCTACCGCGACATTGCAGACACCAACGCGATGATCGAAGCCTCCGAGAAATACAAGAAAGCCGTGGTGATCGGCGGCGGCCTGCTGGGCCTGGAAGCGGCCAATGGCCTCATGCTGCGCGGCATGGAGGTTACCGTGGTTCACGTCATGCCCTGGCTCATGGAGCGCCAGCTCGACGATGTAGCGGGCAAGCTGCTGCAAAAGTCGCTGGAAGACCGCGGCCTCAAATTCATGATTGGCGCGCAAACCCAGGAACTCACCGGCGGTGCCGATGGCCGTGTCAAGTCCATCAAGTTCAAGGACGGCACCGAGCTCGACACCGATCTCGTGGTGATGGCCGTGGGCATCCGCCCCAACACCGAACTGGCCGAAAAGATGCGCCTGCACTGCAATCGCGGCATCGTCGTCAACGACACCATGCAGACCGTGACCGATGCCCGCATTTACTCGGTGGGCGAGTGCGCTGCGCACCGCGGCATCGCCTACGGCCTGGTGGCGCCGCTGTTCGAGCAGGCCAAGGTGGCCGCCAATCACCTGGCGCAGTTCGGCATTGGCCGTTACACGGGCTCGCTCACCTCCACCAAACTCAAGGTCACCGGCATCGACCTGTTCTCGGCCGGCGAGTTCATGGGCGGCGAAGGCACCGAAGAAATCGTGATGAGCGACCCCTTCGGTGGTGTCTACAAAAAACTCGTGATCAAGAACGACAAGCTGATTGGCGCCTGCCTCTACGGCGACACCGTCGACGGCAGCTACTACTTCAAGCTGTTGCGCGATGGGCGCAGTATTGGCGACATTCGGGACAAGCTGGTATTTGGCGAATCCAACATAGGCGATGCCGGCCACGAAGGCCACAACAAGGCGGCCGCCATGCCCGACGAGGCTGAGGTCTGCGGCTGCAATGGCGTGAACAAGGGCACGATCTGCAAGGCGATCAAGGAAAAAGGCCTGTTCACCCTGGATGAAGTGCGCAAGCACACCAAGGCCAGCGCCTCCTGCGGCTCCTGCACCGGTTTGGTCGAACAGATTTTGATGTTCACCGCCGGCGGTGACTATTCAGCCACGCCCAAGCTCAAGGCCATGTGCGGCTGTACCGATCATGGCCACCAGGCCGTGCGCGACGCCATCCGCACCAACAAGCTGCTCACCATTGCCAGTGTGCACAAGTTCCTGGAATGGAAGACGCCCAACGGCTGCGCCACCTGCCGCCCGGCCGTCAACTACTACCTCATCAGCACGTGGCCCAAGGAAGCCAAGGACGACCCGCAAAGCCGATACATCAACGAGCGCAGCCACGCCAACATCCAGAAAGACGGCACGTATTCCGTCATCCCGCGCATGTGGGGCGGCGAGACGACCGCCGACGAACTGCGCCGCATCGCCGACGCGGTGGACAAGTACAAGATCCCGACGGTCAAGGTCACCGGCGGCCAGCGTATCGACCTGCTCGGCGTGAAGAAGGAAGACCTGCAGAACGTCTGGAAGGACATCGGCATGCCTTCCGGCCACGCCTACGCCAAGGCGCTGCGCACGGTGAAGACCTGCGTGGGCAGCGAATGGTGCCGCATGGGCACGCAGGACAGCACGCAGATGGGCAAGGACCTGGAGCGCGCGATGTGGCGCATGTACGCGCCGCACAAGGTCAAGTTCGCGGTGAGCGGCTGCCCGCGCAACTGCGCGGAGTCCGGCATCAAGGACGTGGGCATCATCGGCGTGGATTCGGGCTGGGAAATGTACATTGCCGGCAACGGCGGCATCAAGACCGAGGTTGCCCACTTCTTCACCAAGCTCAAGACCGCAGCGGAAGTGCTGGAATACACCGGCGCCTTCTGCGAGTTGTACCGCCAGGAAGGCTGGTACCTCGAGCGCACCGTGCACTATGTCAACCGCGTCGGCCTCGACTACGTCAAGAAGCGCATTCTGGAGGACCACGCCGGCCGCAAGGCGCTGTGGGAGCAGCTGCAGTTTGCACTGGACGGCGAACCCGATCCGTGGTTCGAAGCCGACAAGGCGTCGGTGGACACCCGCCAGTTTGAGAAGCTGCCGGCCTGAGCGCGCAGACATAACAAAGAACAAAGGAATACTGATGATCAAGCGAAGAATTTTCATTGCGTCTGCGGCCCTGGTCGGCGTGACGGCTCACTCGCAGGTGGCCGATATACACGATGCGATCAACAAGGCGGGTCGCCTGCGCATGCTGTCGCAGCGCATGAGCAAGGCTTACCTGGCCCTCATCCAAAAAGTGGAAGCCGGCAGTGCCCAGCAGGTGCTGGACCGCTCGATGGCCACGTTCGACCGCCAGCTGGTCGAGCTGAAGGCCTATGCGCCCAGCCCGGACATTCGCAACACCTACGCCAAGCTCGAAGGCGCCTGGAGCGAATTCAAGTCCGTGCTGGTCGGCACCGTGCCCGGCAAGGAACACGCGCCCCAGTTGATCCAGCTGGACGCGAATATCCTGGCGCTGGCCCACCAGGGCACGATGCAGTACGAGCAGGCCGCAGGCAAGGCCACGCTGGGCAAGCTCGTCAACATCGCGGGCCGCCAGCGCATGCTGTCGCAGCGCATGGCCAAGTTCTACCTGGCCAATGCGCTGCATGTGGACCCGCAGGGCAGCATTGCGGAAATCGGAAAGTCGCGCGCTGAATTCGTGGCCGCGCTGGAAGTGCTGCGCAAAGCGCCCGAGGCGACCTCGAAGATCAAGGAAGAACAGACCCTCGCCGACGCGCAGTGGATCTTCTTCGACCAGGGCCTGCAGCGGCTGGACGGCGTGCGATCCTCGCCAAAAATGATGGCCGATGTGTTCGTGTCCAGCGAAAACCTGCTGAGCGTCATGGACCGCATCACCGGTATGTACACCAATATCAACGCATAAAGAGCCCCATCATGAGTGAATGGAAAAAAATCTGCCTGGTCAATGAGATCCCCGTACTCGGCTCGCGCCGGGTGGCGCGCGCAAAAGGCATCGATGTCGCCGTGTTTCGCAATTCCGAAGACCAGGTGTTTGCACTGCTCGACCGCTGCCCGCACAAAGGCGGCCCCCTGTCGCAGGGGATTGTCTTTGGCACCAGCGTGGCCTGCCCGCTTCACAACTGGACGATTGGCCTGGATGACGGCTGCGCCAAGGCGCCAGACGTAGGCTGCACCACGAAGTTTGCGTGCAAGGTGGAAGCTGGCGACGTGTTCCTGGATGCGGTCGAGCTGGCCACGCTGGCGGTCGATGTGAAACCGCCACGCGCCGGCCCGGGTGCATCGTCGGGCGCCATCGGCGACGAAAGCTTCAACGTGCAGACACCGCACACGGCGTGAGCCCAGGGGACGTCGCAAATTCAATGACAAACACCGCCGTGCAAGAAACGCGATCCCTCCGCCCCTGCTGCCATCCAGCCGCCGGGGCAGCTGATCGCTTTGTGTTAACGTCCACATACAGCCGGAGCTCCGCTGACCATGGCTGATACGCGATCTACCTGTCCCTATTGTGGTGTCGGCTGTGGTGTGATCATCGAATCGCAAGGGGACCAGATCACGGGTGTGCGCGGTGATCCGGACCACCCCGCCAATTTCGGGCGCCTGTGCACCAAGGGCTCGACCCTGCACCTGACGGCCTCGGCGCCTGTCACGCGGCAAACGCGCCTGCTGTACCCAATGCGGCGCGAGCACCGCCGCGAGGCGGCGCAACGCGTGTCGTGGGACAGCGCGCTGGACTTCGCCAGCGAGAGCTTTGCGCAGATCATCCGCGACCACGGACCGGATGCCGTAGGCTTTTATATTTCGGGTCAGTTGCTCACGGAGGACTACTACGTCTTCAACAAGCTGGCCAAGGGCTTGATCGGCACCAACAACGTCGACACCAACTCGCGCCTGTGCATGAGCAGCGCGGTGGCCGGCTACAAGCAGACGCTGGGCGCCGACGCCCCGCCCGCCTGCTACGACGACGTGAACCATGCGCAGTGCATCTTCATCGTGGGCAGCAACACGGCGTACGCACACCCCATCCTGTTCCGGCGCATTGAAGATGCCAAGGCCAAGAGCCCGCAGCTCAAGATCATCTTCTGTGATCCGCGCCGCACCGACACGGCCGAGATTGCCGACCTGTACCTGCCCATTCAGCCCGGCACCGATGTCTCGCTCTTCAATGGCATGCTGCACATCATGCTCTGGGAAGGCTGGGTCCAGGCAGACTACATTGCTGCCCACACCAGCGGTTTTGAGGCGCTC
The DNA here is from genome assembly GCF_056401355.1 of Polaromonas sp. P4_F4. Classification (NCBI taxonomy): domain Bacteria; kingdom Pseudomonadati; phylum Pseudomonadota; class Betaproteobacteria; order Burkholderiales; family Comamonadaceae; genus Polaromonas; species Polaromonas sp. P4_F4. The sequence goes on from NZ_JBFUJO010000006.1 coordinate 161,686, forward strand.
AAGGCCACGGTACGCGACTACACGCCCGATCTGGTCGCCGAAACCTGCGGCATCAGGAAAGAAGACCTGTTCACGGCGGCCAAACTGTTTGCCACCTCGGCCGCCACTCTGAGCCTGTACTGCCAGGGCCTGAACCAGTCCAGCAGCGGCACCGCGAAGAACGCGGCGCTCATCAACCTGCACCTGGCCACGGCGCAGATCGGCAAACCGGGTGCGGGCCCCTTCTCGCTCACCGGCCAGCCCAACGCCATGGGCGGCCGCGAGGTCGGCGGACTGGCCAACCTGATGAGCGCCCACCGCGACCTGGCCAATGCAGACCACCGCGCTGAAGTTGCCGCGCTCTGGGGCGTGCCCAGCGTTCCCGAAGCCCCCGGCAAGACAGCGGTCGAAATGTTCCAGGCCGCCGCCGACGGCGAAATCAAGGCCCTGTGGATTGCCTGTACCAACCCGGCCCAGTCCATGCCCGACCAGGCCACCGTGCGCCGCGCGCTGGAGCGGGCCGAGTTCGTCGTGTTGCAGGAAGCCTTCGCCACCACCAGCAGTTGCGATTACGCCGACCTGCTGCTGCCCGCCACCACCTGGGGCGAGAAAATCGGCACCGTCACCAACAGCGAGCGCCGCATCAGCCGTGTGCGGCCGGCCGTGCCCGCCCCCGGCGAGACCCGGCATGACTGGTCGATTGCCGTGGCCTTTGCGCAGCGGCTGGAGAAACTGCTGGGAGCGCAGAGCCCTCACCCCAACCCTCTCCCAACGGGAGAGGGAGTCATACAAGAGACACAAGAGAAAAGCAATTCACCTTCTTCACTCCCTCTTCCTCTGGGAGAGGGCAGGAGTGAGGGTGCGCAAACAGGCTCGCTCTTTCCTTATTCGCTAAGCGATGAAGCGGCTGGCGTTGAAACCATCTGGAACGAACACCGCGAATCCACCCGCGGCCGCGACCTCGACATCACCGGCATGAGCTACGCCATGCTGGAAGAATCGCCCCAGCAATGGCCCCTGCGCGAAGGTGAAACCACGGGCAAGGTTCGCCTGTACGAAGACGGGATCTTCCCCACCGCCGATGGCAAGGCCAAATTCGTCAACACCGTCTACAAGCCGGTGGCCGAGCCGCGCGAATCCCGCTATCCGTTCTCGCTGACCACCGGGCGCCTGCGCGACCAGTGGCACGGCATGAGCCGCACCGGCACGCTGGGGCGGCTGTTCGGCCATGTGGCCGAGCCGGCCATCCAGATGAACGCGCAGGACATGGCTCGTCGTCTGCTCAATGAAGGCGACCTGGTTCACGTCACCTCCAAGCGCGGCTCCATCGTGGTGCCGGTGCAGTCCAGCAGCGAGATCGGCATGAGCCAGGCCTTCATGGCCATGCACTGGGGCGAGGAGTACCTGAGCGGCCGGTCCAGCACCGGCGCACCGCTGGCCGGCGTCAACGCCCTCACCACCTCGGCCTACTGCCCCAGCTCCAAGCAACCCGAGCTCAAGCATGCCGCGGTCAAAATCCTCAAGGCCGAACTGCCCTGGTCGCTGCTGGCCATGGCCTGGCTGCCCGAGGACGACGCGCTGGGTGCGCGGGAACAGCTCAAGCCGCTGATGGCGGCGTTTCCCTTCTCCAGTTGCGTGCCCTTTTCCAACAACACGCCGCTTGCGCAGAGCAGCCGCGAACGCACCGGCCTGCTGTTTCGCGCCGCAGCCGATGAAGCACCGTCCGCCGAAACGCTGGCCAGCATCGAACGCATTCTGGGTCTGGCCGGCAGCGACGCGCTGCGCTATGCCGACAAAAAGAAAGGCCAGCACCGCACCGTGCGGCTGGTTCGCAACGGCGATCAGGCCGAGCTGGCCGGGTTTGTGCTCGCCGGCGACACCAGCGCCCAGGCGTGGATCAAGACCCTGCTGCAGGACGAACTCCCGGCACAGACCTACGGTCGCCTGCTGCTGCTGCCCGGCGCCAAACCGCCTGTCACGGTGCAGTCGCGCGGCAAACAGGTCTGCACCTGTCTGAACGTGACTGACACGGCCATCGCCGATCACCTGACCGCGCTCAGCCATGGTGAGGGCGGAGCCGGCTACCTGGGCACCGACGAGGAGCGCCTGGCCTCGCTGCAGGGCGCACTGAAATGCGGCACCAACTGCGGCTCCTGTGTCCCTGAACTCAAACGGCTGGTGCGCTCCGCCAGAAGTGGGCAACCTCCCGGGGCGGGGCCCGCCGGGCGTACGGTGATCCCGATCCGGCAGCTCGCTTAAGCTCATAATGAAAAGTTATCTTTCTTGACAGACAATTGCCTCATGGGCATTAGTCAGTACATCAAGGTCATCGGTCGTGGCAAGCAGGGCGCGCGTTCGATCACGCGCGAACAGGCGAGCGACCTGTTCGGCCAGGTGCTGGACCGCACGGTGACCGATCTCGAAATTGGCGGCTTTTGCCTGGCCATGCGCATCAAGGGCGAAACCCCGGAAGAGATGGCGGGCTTTCTGGACGCCACCTACCAGCGGCTGAGCCACCTGCCCGCTACCGACCGACCCCTGGTCGTGCTGCCCAGCTACAACGGCGCCCGCAAGCTGCCGGTGCTCACGCCCCTGCTGGCGCTGCTGCTGGCGCGCGAAGGATTGCCGGTGCTGGTGCACGGCACAGCCACCGAGTCCAGCCGGATTTTTGCATCAGACGTGCTCTCAGCCCTTGATATCCACGCGCTGACAGCTACCAGAACCATCGCATGCGGCGAGGTGGCCTTTGCCGCCACCGAACTGCTTTGCCCCGGCCTCAAGCAGTTGCTGGACGTGCGGCGTGCCGTGGGGCTGCGCAACCCGGCGCACAGCCTGGTCAAGATCATGAACCCCTGCCTGGGCAAGGCGCTGGTGGTCAGCAGCTACACCCATCCCGAATACGCGATTTCCATGGGGCAGATCTTCGAGCTCATCGGAGCCAACGCCCTGCTGCTGCGCGGCACCGAGGGCGAGGTGGTGGCGGACGCGCGCCGCACACCGCAAATGGAAGCCTTTATCGCCGGCCGGCGCACTCTGCTGCAGGCCGCGCAGCCGGGCACCCTGGCCAGCGTGCCAGACCTGCCTAAAGAAATCGACAGCGCCAGCACCGCCGCGTATATCCGCGCGGTCCTCTCGGGTACACATGCCGTACCCGCATCGATTGCCCGGCAGGTGGAACATATCTTGCAACTGGTCTCGCAACTATGAAAAGCAAAATCCAACCCGCCCACCATGACAGACGCAACCTGATGCCCGGCGGCAAGTGCCTTCTTGTCGGCGCCGGCCCGGGCGACCCGGAGCTGCTCACCCTCAAGGCCCTCAAGGCCATCCAGAACGCCACCGTCCTGCTGGTCGACGACCTCGTCAGTGACGAAATCGTCGCCTTTGCGCGACCCGGCGCGCGCATTGTCCATGTGGGCAAGCGCGGCGGCTGCAAATCCACTCCGCAGGCCTTTATCGAAAAGCTCATGATCATGGCGGCCCGGGAGGGCGAAAACGTCGTACGACTCAAGGGCGGCGATCCCTTCATCTTCGGCCGCGGTGGCGAAGAAGTCGAGCACCTGAAGGCTGCCGGCGTGGAGGTGGAAGTCATCAACGGCATCACCGCCGGGCTGGCCGCCGTGACCTCGCTGGGCGTGCCGCTCACGCACCGCCAGCATGCGCATGGCGTGGTGTTTGTGACCGGCCACGCCAAGCCCGGTGATGCCGGCACCAACTGGGCCGCCTTGGCGGCAACGGCAGCGCAAGCCAGGCTCACCCTGGTGATCTACATGGGTGTGACGGGTTCACAGCACATCCAGGACCAGCTGTTGCAGGGCCTGCCCGCAGACACCCCGGTGGCCATCATCCAGAATGCCAGCCTGCCCGGCCAGCGCCACGCGGTCACCACCCTGGCCAGCATGCGCACCACGATCGCTCGCGAGCACCTGCAGAGCCCCAGCGTGATCGTGGTGGGCGATGTACTGCGCGGCGTGGCCCTGCTGGCCGAGCAACCGGAAGAGCAGAACCTGCGGGAGTTTGGTTGAGGCGCTGAGGCCCCTGAGCCCTGCGGTCCGCGATGACCGTTGAGCCACGAGGTGGCATGCAGGAGTGCCGGCGTGCTTCGTTACTCGCCCCACTCCATATTTGAACGCGACGCGCTTCGCCTCCCGTACGCACTCGCTTCGAATTTCATGGACTTGACATGCAGACCGGCTATGCTCCGCATTTTTGATCGGACGATGCCCATGTCAACCCGCCTATTGGCCGGCGCCCTGCTGGCGCTCAGTGTGGCCTGCGCCCAGGCGCAAAGCTTCTCATTCGGCCTGTGGGGCGACATGCCGTACCAGAAAGCCGGTGACGACGCCAAAATTCCCGCACTGCTCAAAAGCATCAACCAGTCCGACATCGCCTTCTCGCTGTATGACGGCGACATCAAGGACGGCAGTTCCCGGTGCACCGATGACATTTACACGTCGGCACTGGCCATGTTTGGCCAGATGAGACGACCCGTCGTGTATGTGCCCGGGGACAACGAATGGACCGACTGCCACCGCCTCAACAACGGCGGCTACGATGCGCTGGAGCGTCTGGCCCATCTGCGTAAAACCATGTTCCCCACGTCCCGCAGCCTGGGCAAGCGCCAGATGCCGCTGATCCACCAAGGCCAGCCAGCCGAGAAGTTTTATGAAAACACCCGTTTCAGCCATCACCGGGTTGTCTTCGTCTCCCTGAATATGCCCGGCAGCAACAACAACCTGATCCTGGACGAACGGGATTGCACGTTTAAAAGCGCCCGCACCGCCGTTCAATGCGAGGCTGGCAATGCCGAGTACCTTGAGCGCGACGCGGCCAACGTGCAATGGATGCAGCAGGCTTTTCAGGCCGCCAGGGAGCAGAAAGCGCGTGGCATCGTTCTGGTGATGCAGGCCGATCCTGGGTTTGACTTGCCGGAAACCGAAGACCTCGACGAGAGCAAGGCGGCCAGGTTCAGCGGCTATCGCAACTTCATCGACAAGCTGACCGCCGAGACGGAACAGTTCGCCGGCCAGGTCTTGCTGGTGCATGGCGACACGCATTTCTTCAAGGTGGACAAGCCGCTGTACAGCCCCGGCAAACTGCTGCCCAACCTGACCCGCCTGGAAACCTTTGGCAGTCCGCTGATCCACTGGGTGCGCGTCACGGTGAATCCGAAGCATCCAAATGTTTTCACTATCCATCCCGTGATCGTCAAGCAATAAGCCGACAAGCTCCCGGCACAAGCTGCAAGCCACCATGCCGGCGGGCTACACTTTCGTGTTTTAAAAGCGCAGCTGTCGGCCACGGCCTGACGGCGGGATTTTTTGGCGGACAGGCCAAAACATCCATCACGTATTGCTATGCTTTTTATAGCTATTTGCGCTCGTCGTTTGTGTATTACCCGGGCTAGAGGCCAATTTGACTCAGAAATTTGATGTGGTGGTTATCGGCGCGGGCGCGGCTGGACTGTTTTGCGCCGGGATCGCGGGGCAGCTGGGCCTGAAGGTGCTGCTCGTCGACCACAGCGAAAAGGTGGCCGAGAAGATCCGCATCTCGGGCGGCGGCCGCTGCAACTTCACCAACCGCGAGGCCTCCCCGGCGCAATTTCTCAGCGAGAACCCGCATTTTTGCCGCTCGGCCCTGTCGCGCTACACGCCGCAGGACTTCATGGAACTGCTGCAGCGCTACGGCATCCCCTTCCATGAAAAGCACAAGGGACAGCTCTTTTGCGACCATTCGGCCGAAGACGTGATCAACCTGCTGCTGGCCGAGTGCGCTGCCGGCCAGGTGACACGGTGGCAGCCCTGCAGCATCAAAAGCATGGCCGGCCCGGAGCAGACGGGCACAGGCAGCTATCTGATGCAGAGCGACCGCGGTCCCATCGAAGCCCGGCAGGTGGTCATTTCCACGGGCGGGCTCTCCATTCCCAAAATCGGTGCCACCGATTTCGGTTACCGCATCGCCAGGCAGTTCAACCTGCGCCTGGTGGAGCCCCGGGCCGCCCTGGTGCCACTGACCTTTGACGGGGATGGCTGGGCGCCTTATGCCGGGCTGGCAGGCCTGGCGCTGCCGGTACGGATTGACACCAGCCCGCTGGAGGCCACGCCCAAACAGCGCAAAAAGGCGGTGGTGTTTTCGGAAGACCTGCTGTTCACCCACCGCGGGCTGAGCGGCCCGGCGGTGCTGCAGATTTCCAGTTTCTGGCGCGAAGGCCAGCCGGTACGCGTCAACCTTGCGCCCGGCGTTGATTTGCCCGCGTTGCTGCTGCGCGCCAAGGCCACGTCGAAAAAACTGATCGCCAACGAACTGGCCAGCCTGGTGCCCAGCCGCCTGGCAGACGCCTGGGCTAGCCAGGACCCGGCGCTGCAGCGCCCTATCAGCGAGGCCACCGACAAGGCCCTGCTGGCGCTGGCGCAGCGCCTGGCTGACTGGGAGCTTGTGCCCACCGGCTCGGAAGGCTACAAAAAGGCGGAAGTCACCGTCGGCGGCGTCGACACCCGCGACCTGTCCTCGCAAACCATGGAGTCGAAGCAGCCGGGCCTGTATTTCATCGGCGAAGTGGTCGACGTGACCGGCTGGCTGGGCGGCTACAACTTCCAGTGGGCCTGGGCGTCGGCTTTCGCCTGTGCGCAGGCACTGGCGCAGCGCCAAACCGGGATGTCGGCCTGATCCGATCCGCAGCCCCTCAGCAGCGCCCCTCGGGGGGACGGAGCTACACGCAGTGAGCGACGTGGGGACTCTCCAACCCAGCCGGGGCCGCGGGACTGGCTTTGCCAGACCGCAGGCGCAGCGGCCCCCTCGGGGGGCAGCGAGTTACGCGAAGCGAACAAGCGTGGGGGCCATATTTCTGGTCTATAATCCAAGGCTTTGCTAGCAAACCCGCATCTGGCCTGATCCTGATCAGATCACTTAAAGATGCACCTTTTGGATCAATTCATCAATGACCACTATCCGTGTAAAAGACAACGAGCCCTTCGACGTGGCTCTGCGCCGTTTCAAGCGCACCATTGAAAAACTCGGCCTGCTGACCGACCTGCGCGCCCGCGAGTTTTACGAAAAACCAACGGCCGAGCGCAAGCGCAAGAAGGCTGCCGCCGTCAAGCGTAACTACAAGCGCATCCGCGCCATGCAGTTGCCCAAGAAGTTGTACTGATCCCCGATCGGTAGCGCCTCACGGCCACCCAAAGCCCGCCAGAGGACGCTCTAGCGGGCTTTTGTGTTTTTGGCACCTGCTCCTGCTGCCGGGCCTTGCCGCTTTCACGCTGCCCCCCCTGGCTTCCCGTTCCCCCGCCCCATTCCCCCACCGCCCTCAGGAGCCCGCAATGTCACTCAAAGACCAGATCACCGAAGACATGAAAACCGCCATGCGCGCCAAGGACACGGAGCGCCTGGGCACCATCCGCCTGCTGCTGGCAGCCATCAAGCAAAAAGAGGTTGACGAGCGCGTGGTGCTCGACGATGTGGCGGTGGTCGCCATCGTCGACAAACTGATGAAGCAGCGCAAGGATTCCATCGAGGCGTTCCAGAAGGCCGCACGCACCGACCTGGCCGACAAGGAAGCGGCCGAACTGAAAGTGCTGCAGGCTTACCTGCCCGCGCGCCTGAGCGCCGACGAAGTCACTGCCGCGGTCAAAGCCATCGTGGCCGAGCTGGGCGCCAGCGGCCCCGGTGACATGGGAAAGGTCATGGGCGCCGTGAAGACCCGGCTGGCGGGCAAGGCAGACATGGGCCAGGTGTCTGCCGCGGTGAAGGCAGCGCTGGCCGGTTGAGCCTGTACTACTCCACCTGCGCTACTCCACCCGCACAGGCACCGACACCGGTTCAACCAGTGTTTTTCCCGGGTTGACGTTGTCCATGAAATCCAGCTTCAGGGTGTAGGCACCGCTCGGCGGCGCCAGCCATACCTCGGACTGGCCATTGGCAAAATTCATTTCCGCCGGCTTGAGGCCACCCTGAGGCGTCAGCGTCAGCCGAAAATGGCCGGTGTCCTTTTCTTTTTGGCTCAGATGAGCGACGTTAAGCCCGGAAGCCTGAAACTGCACCCTGAAAGGCGACTTCAGCCGTGCATCCGGCGCCATGTTAAGCAGGCTGATGCCTTTTTTGACAAGGCTCTTGGGGTCCACGTCCTTGTTGTGGCGCGTCACCGTGATATTCAAGGGCTTGCTGTAGACGAAATGCGGCAGGTGCTTGTCATCGGCCAGCAGCAGCCGCAGCGAATAGACGCCTGGCGCCAGGTTCAGCACCGTCTCCATCTGCCCCTTGCCAAAGTGGATGTACTGGTCATTGAAAGGCAGGGCCTGCTTGAAGTCGAGCGGCAGTTCGCGATTGACCAGCAAGTGGTGGTGGCCGCTTTTCCCCGCGATGGGCTTGCTGATGGGCGCCAGCCCCCAGCCACCCGCCAACCCGAAGGTCATGCGAAACGGCGTCTCGATTTTCGCGCCGTCCTGCAGGTTGGTGAAATACGCTTCGGCGGTGAGCCGGGGCAATGCCGCTTGCCAGGGGTGCAAGGGTGCAGCGACTGGCGCAGGCAGATTAGGCGGCGGGGGCGACTGTGCGTGGCACAGCGAAAGCAGGGAAAGCGATGCCGCCAGGGCAGAGGAAATTAGTACTTTTTTATTCAATTTATAACCTAGGTTCCCGCCACTTTCATACGATTTACTAAAATCGAGCCGACGGATTTAGAACCATAAGTGTACATATCTGCCCCCACGGACTCAATCCCCATCAGCATGGCCTTGAGGTTGCCGGCAATGGTGATTTCTTCAACGGGGAAGGCAATCCGGCCGTTTTCGACCCAGAAGCCGGACGCACCGCGCGAGTAGTCGCCGGTCACGTAGTTCACGCCCTGCCCCATCAGTTCGGTCACAAACAGCCCCCGGCCCAGCTTGCGCAGCATGGCATCCAGGTCATCTCCTGCCCGCGTGTGGCGGCTGGTCAGCGTGAGGTTGTGCGAGCCGCCGGCATTGCCGGTGGTGCGCATGCCCAGCTTGCGCGCCGAGTAGGTGCTCAGGAAGTACCCTTCCACCCGGCCGGCATCCACCACTTTGCGGGCGCTGGTTTTCACACCCTCTTCGTCAAAGGGCGCGCTGCCCTTGCCCTTGATCAGGTGCGGGTCCTCGTAAATGTCGATGTGCCTGGGGAAAGCAGCCTTGCCCAGGCTGTCCGCCAAAAACGTGCTTTTGCGGTAAAGCGCACCGCCGCTGACAGCCTGCACAAAACCGCCCAGCAGGCCGGCCGCCAGGGGTGATTCAAACAGCACCGGGCACTGTGTGGTGGGAATTTTCCGGCTTCTCAGGCGCGCCAGCGCGCGCTCGGCGGCATAACGGCCCACTGCCTCGGGGCGGGCCAGTTCGCTGGCGTCGCGCATGGAGCTGTACCAGGCGTCGCGCTGCATCTGGTTGCCCTTGCCCGCGATGGGCGCCACCGAAATGCTGTGGCGCGAGCTGGCATAACCACCGCGAAATCCCTTGGTATGGGCACTGAAAAAATGGCTTTGCTGGGCCGACACGCCAGCTCCCTCGCTGTTGGTAATCAGCCGGCTGGTGCCCATGGCCGCGGCTTCGCATTGCAGTGCCAGGTGAGCCGCCTCTTCTGACGTGATGGCCCAGGGGTGGAACAGGTCCAGCGCCGGGTACTCGCGGGCAATGTCGCGGTCGTCGGGCAGGCCCGAGGTCTCATCTTCCGCGGTAAAGCGCGCAATATCGTAGGCCGCCTTCACGGTCTGCTGGATCGCGGCTTTGGAAAAATCACTGGTGGCCGCGTTGCCGCGCTTTTTGCCGATGTACACCGTGATGCCCAGTGACTTGTCGCGGTTACGTTCCACGTTTTCGAGTTCACCCTTGCGCACGCTGACGGACAGGCCACAGCCCTCCGACGCTTCGGCCGCCGCATCGCTGGCGCCCAGCTTCTTCGCATGGTCCAGCGCAGTGTCCACCAGCTCCTCGAAAAAGTCGCGGTGGTAGCTGAAACCGGATTCAGGCTCGCGGGTGGTGCGGCTCTTCAGGCCGGAAACGCTGCTGGCTGAAGGGGTGGAATGGCGGGTGGAAGGCTTTTGGGTCATATGGGTAGCTATGATACTGACTGCTATGAACACCAAGACTACCAAGGCCATCAAGGGATACTGGTCCAACGGCCGCTTCGTCAAACCCGAAGAAATCGCTGCCGAAGAAACAGGCCCGCCCAGCAAAACCCAACTGAAAGCAGAGGCCGATGAAAAACAGGCCCTGGGCGAAGCCCTGCTGACCCTGCGCGCCGACCTGATGGCCCGACTGGATTTGCCCGACAAACTCCTGGATGCGCTGGCCGAGGCCAAAAAAATCACCAATTTCGAGGGCAAGCGCCGCCAGATGCAGTTCATCGGCAAGCTGATGCGCCCCCTCGATGCCGGCCCGATCCGCGAAGCCATCAACGAGCAGCAAAGCGGCTCGGCGCAGCTCACGCTGCAATTGCACCTGGCCGAGCAGTGGCGCGACAAACTGATCGCCTCGGACGACGCGCTGGGCGACTGGCTCACGGCCTACCCCGCGACCGACTCGCAGCAGCTGCGCACCCTCATCCGCCAGGCCCGCAAGGATGCCAAGCCCGAAAAGCCCGGCGAAGCGCCGCGCCACGGCAAGTCCTACCGCGAGATTTTCCAGCTGGTCAAGCAAGCCATGGCACCGGAGGCAGACGCATGAGCCGCCGGGCCGCTCCCAAGGCGAATGGCACCGTAGCGCGCAGCGCGGAGGTTAATCCATGAGCCGCCGGGCCGCTCCCAAGGCGAATGGCACCGCAGCGCGTAGTGCGGAGGTTGACCAATGAGCGCGACCCCGGCCCCTGGCATGTACGACGCCGTCAAGGTGGGGATCGTGTCGGTCAGCGACCGTGCCTCGACCGGCGTCTACGTCGACAAGGGCCTGCCGGCGCTCAAGGACTGGCTGACCCGCGCCTTGCGCAACCCCATCACTTTTGAAGAGCGCCTGATCCCGGACGAGCAGGCTGGCATCAGCGCGACGCTGATCGGGCTGGTCGATGCCGGCTGCTCGCTGGTGCTCACCACCGGCGGCACCGGCCCTGCACTGCGCGATGTGACACCGGAGGCCACGCTGGCAGTTGCCCACAAGGAAATGCCCGGCTTTGGCGAGCAGATGCGGCAGATCAGCCTCAAATTTGTGCCCACCGCCATCCTGTCGCGACAGTGCGCGGTGATTCGCGACCACAGCCTGATCCTCAACCTGCCCGGCCAGCCCAAATCAATCCAGGAAACGCTGGAAGGCCTGAAAAATGAAGCCGGCGAGTCGGTCGTGCCCGGCATCTTTGCCGCCGTGCCCTATTGCATTGACCTGATCGGCGGCCCCTACCTCGAAACCGACCCGGCGGTTTGCAAGGCCTTCCGGCCCAAGTCGGCGATTCGTACCCCGGGCATACCGAGCACACCGGGCATACCAGCCCCATGACTCTCGCCGCGCCGTCAGCCATTGCCATCGCCGCGCAATTGGCGGCGGGCAAGCTTGACGCCACCACGCTGCTGGCCGACACCCTGGCGCGCATTGATGCGCAGAATGCTTCGCTGGGCGCCTTTGTCGCGCTGCTGAACCCCGGCGCCGCGCGCGAGCAGCTGGAGCAGCTCCAGGAAGCCGGTGGCCCGCTACAGGGCCTGCCGGTGGCCGTGAAGGACATCTTCGACACAGCCGACCTGCCCACCAGCTACGGCTCGGCACTTTACGCCGGCGCCCAACCACGTTGTGACGCGGCCATCGTCAGCGTGATCCGCCGCGCCGGCGGGCTGGTGATCGGAAAATCGAGCACCACGGAATTTGCCTTTCTGCATCCCACCGCCACGCGCAACCCGAATGCGCCGGGCCGAACGCCGGGCGGCTCCTCCGCCGGGTCGGCGGCTGCTGTCGCCGCGGGTCTGGTGCCTTTTGCGGTTGGCACGCAAACCGGCGGTTCCATCATTCGCCCCGCATCGTACTGCGGCGTCACGGGTTTCAAGCCCAGTTTCGGCCTGTTGCCGACAGCCGGCCTCAAATGCTTTTCGTGGTCGCTCGATACCGTGGGCCTGTTCGCCCCCAGCGTGGCCGAGGTGGCGTGGTTTGCGCAGGCCTTGAGCGGACATGCGCTGGCGCTGCCAGCGGTGCAGGCAAGACCTGCAAAGTCATGGGTGGTGGGCGTGCCCGACGCTTACCCCTGGAGCCCCGTATCGCCCAGCGCCCAGCGGGCGATCGACGCCGGCAGCCAGGCCTTGCGGGCCGCCGGCGCCAAGGTGCTGGGCATCACCCTGCCGGCCTGGATGAAAGACGTGTTTGAAGCGCAGGATGTGATCCAGGGCTACGAGGCCTGGCGTGCACTGGCGCGCGAGGTTGACCAGCTGGCCCGGCAACCCGAGGCGCTGTCGGCCATTCTGCGCGACTACCTCATGACTGCGCGCCACATCAGTGCGCAAACCTATGAAGCCGCGCAGCAGACCGCGTGGCAGGGCCGACAGGCCTGCGCCGACTGGTTTGGCCAGTTTGATGTGCTGATGACGCCCAGCGCCCCCGACGAAGCACCGCCGGGCTATGGCAGCACCGGTACCTCCACGTTTAATCGCGCCTGGACGCTGCTGGGTTTGCCGTGTTTGAATGTGGCGGGCGCCGTGGGCGTGAACGGCTGCCCCATGGGCCTGCAGGTCATTGGCGCTCCCCACGCGGACCGTGCCTGCCTTGAAGCCGCCGACTTTCTGGAACGGTCGCTGAGCGCGACCTGAGAAGCTGGTTGTCCTGGGCTTATTTTCCGACCAACTGGTTCAGCTTGTCGGCTTCAAAGGTCTCGTGCAGCGCTGCATCCTTGGGTACGCACTCCCGGGTGCTGGTGGCCTGAGGCCCGGAAAGCTTTTCAATTGCCTGCCAGAGCATCGAGATCTGGTGCTCCTGCCCCGCCGCGTTGTCGATCAGGCCGTGCATGGCCTGCGACAGCGGGTCGTCTTCCAGCGTGATGCCGTAGGCCGAAAATGGGGTCGTCGTGACGTCAGCGCTTTCACCGGTTTTGGACGGAATGATGCGCGCCGGGATGCCCACGGCCGTGGCCCCGGCGGGCACGGGCTTGATCACCACCGCGTTGCTGCCGATCTTGGCGCCGTCGCCGACCAGGAAACCGCCCAGCACCTTGGCGCCGGCGCTGACCACCACGTCCTTGCCCAGGGTCGGATGCCGCTTGGCACCCTTGTAGAGCGAGGTACCGCCCAGCGTCACGCCCTGGTAGATCGTGCAGCCATCGCCGATTTCGGCGGTTTCTCCCACCACCACGCCCATGGCATGGTCGAAAAACACGCGCTCGCCAATTTTGGCGCCGGGGTGGATCTCAATGCCGGTGAACCAGCGCGAGAGATGCGAGATGAAGCGGCCCAGCCATTTGAAGCCGTGGTTCCAGCACCAGTGCGCGCGGCGATGCAGGACCAGGGCATGCAGGCCCGGGTAGCAGGTCAGCGCTTCCCAGGCCGTACGGGCGGCGGGGTCGCGGTCGAGGATGCACTGGATGTCGGAGCGGAGTCTGGAAAACATGGCTCCGAGTCTACTGGTGGTCCAGCGTGTCTGCTGGCGCGGGCGTTTTGACCGCGGACGGCACAGCTTTATTCGCCGTCCTCGACATGGCCTTGGCCACGCCGCGCAGGATGTGGATCTCCTCGGGGCTGAGCTGCGCCCGGTTGAACAGCTGGTTCAGTCGCGGCATCAGTTTCTTGGGTGAGGCCGGGTCCAGAAAACCAATGTCGGTGAGCGCTTTTTCCCAGTGCCCGAGCATGCCGGCCACCTCGGCGGCGTCCGCCAGTTTGGACTCAGGCGTGGCCGGCTGCACGGCAAAGCCCCCCAGCGCCTGGCGCCAGTCATAGGCGATCAACTGCACCGCGGCGCCCAGGTTGAGCGAGCCGAACTTCGGGTCTGTCGGAATGCTCAGGGCCACATGGCAGCGGTACACATCGTCGTTTTGCATGCCAAACCGCTCAGAGCCAAACAGGAAGGCCACCGAATCGGGTTGCAGACCTTTATTTTCGGACGACGAAGGCTCATCGTTTAATAGCAATTTACTGAAGTGCTCGCGCGGCGCACGGGTCGGCGGGCCAAAGTCGCGCGGCGTCATGGCGGTGGCACACAGGTGGGCCATGCCATCGAGCGCCTCATCCAGCGTGGCCACAATCCGGGCATTTTTCAGGACATCGAGCGCGCCGCTGGCCCGCTGGATGGTTTCTTCACGGTTCAGTACGTTCGCCCAGCGCGGCGCCACCAGCACCAGGTCGTCAAAGCCCATGACCTTCATGGCGCGCGCCGCAGCGCCCACATTGCCGGCGTGGCTGGTGTTGATCAGGACAAAACGGGTTTTCATCGGTAAATGTTGCAATGGGGCGGCTCTCGCCGTCCTGTTTCAGGGGCTATTCGGGCGATGCCGGTAAAATGGGGATATTGTCGCCTGCCCCGGTTACCGGGCCGCAGTCCTGGTCGCAGCTTTCTGCCCGCTCTTTCTTACCCTTTATGTCCAGCAATCTACACCCCATGCTCAACGTGGCCATCAAGGCTGCGCGCGCCGCCGGCGCCATCATCAACCGCGCCGCCCTTGATGTCGAAGCCGTTCGCGTCTCGGTCAAGCAGACCAACGATTTCGTCACTGAAGTCGACCAGGCCGCTGAAGCCGCGATCATCGAAACCCTGCTGACGGCCTACCCCGGCCACGGCATTCTGGCCGAAGAATCGGGCAGCGAGCATGGCGCCAAAGACTCCGAATTCGTGTGGATCATCGACCCGCTGGACGGCACCACCAACTTCATCCACGGTTTTCCCGTGTACTGCGTCAGCATCGCGCTGGCCGTCAAGGGCAAGATCGAGCAGGCGGTGGTCTACGACCCCACCCGCAACGACCTGTTTTGCGCCACCCGGGGCCGTGGTGCCTACCTCAACGACCGCCGCATCCGCGTGGCCAAGCGCACCCGACTGCAGGAGTGCCTGATCGGCACCGGTTTTCCTTACCGTCCCGGCGACAAGCTCAAAACCTATCTCAACATGCTGGGCGAAATCATGAGCCAGTGCGCCGGTGTGCGCCGTCCCGGCGCGGCAGCGCTCGACCTGGCCTATGTCGCGGCCGGCTACAGCGACGGCTTCTTTGAAACCGGCCTCAAACCCTGGGACGTGGCGGCCGGCTCGTTGCTCGTCACCGAAGCCGGCGGCCTGATCGGCAACCTGACCGGCGAAGCCGACTTCATGGACCATGGCGAATGCCTGGCCGGCAACCCGCGCATTTACGGCCAGATGGTGGCCACGCTGGCCAAATACAGCAAGTTTGCCGGCGCCGCCCAGAAGATGCAGGTCGCACACGCTGTCGAGCGTTCCAGCGACCGCCCGGCCGTGGATGGGGCCGAAGAAGAGGCCGAACCGGCCCCGGCGGCAGACGCCGGCGCCGCACCGCCGCCTGCGCGAACCCTCACCCGTGCGCGAAAAATACCTGCCGCCGGCCCCAAGCTCTGAGAGCCCCCCCCGGTGAGGCCTCTTTCAGCCACACCCTGAAGAAACCGGCCGGCAACGCCGCCCTGACCGGCCAGCGCCGGCAAGAAAACGGCGCCGCACCTGGCGCGGCCGCGCTTGCCCGAATGTAAAGCCGCGGACTAGAATGACCCCGGAACCACGACAGCCCTGCTGCGGGTTCGATGCCAGTAAGGTGCCCTCCCGGTAGGCAGTCGAGTTGCCCGGGTGGGTTCGGAGGACCTGAATATGGCCAACGACAGCCCAGTCCAGACGCCTGCGCCGACCCGCGCCGCAGTCGCAGGAGTTCGGGCGTTGTTTTGGCCCTTGTCGCTCTTGATGGCCGCCGTCGTGGCGCTGACGGCATGGACCATTGCGGAAAGCTACGACCAGTACCGTGAACGCGAGGCCGCCCGCATCGAGGCCATGGCCACCCTGCGCGCCGGCCAGGTCACCACCTGGTTGCAGGAGCGTATCGGTCGGGCAGAGTTCGCCGGCCACAGCCCGATGGTCGAACTCTACTTGCGCTGGCGCGATGGGGGTGAAACCACTGCCCATGACCGGCTGTTGTTCCGTTTGTCCCAATTTCTCCAGGCCAGCGGAGGCCACAGCGTGCTGGTGATGGACGATCAAGGCCAGATCGTCGCCGGCACGCCCAACGCGGAACAGCAAGCGTCGCCCCTCCTGCGCGAAGCGGCCCGGCGAGCCATTGACAGCGGCAAACCACAGTACACCGATCTCTACGGGCACGATGGCGCGCCGCCGGCACCGCGGATCGACGTGGTGTCGCCATTCAACCTCGCCGGCACGCCGGCGCGCGCAGCACTGGTGGTGAGACTTGACCCCCGTGACTTTCTGTTTCCGACGCTGCGCGAATGGCCGCTGCCCAGCCGCAGTGCGACCTCCGTGCTGGTGCGGCGCGAAGGCGACTTTCTGGTCGAGCCCCATTCGAGAAGCCGCTTGCCGCTGTCCTCGCCCGACCTGCTGGCGGCCAAGGTCATACGCGGCGATGTGCCGCTCGGCCAGGCCGTCGACGCACTGGACTTCCGGGGCCAACCGGTGCTGGGCGTGCTCCGCCCGATAGCGGGCACGGACTGGTTCCTGATGGCCAAGATCGACCACGACGAGGCCTATGCCGATGCGTGGCGCAACGCGCTGTGGATCGCCGCAGCGGGGGTGCTGGCGCTGCTTGCGATGGGGGTGGGCGCCTACTGGTTCCGCGAGCGTCAGGCCCTGCAGTTTGCGCGCATCGAACGCGCCCACCAGGAAGAGAAATTGCGCGCGCTGCAACTGCTGGATGCCATCGCGCAGGGCTCGACCGACTCGATTTTCGCCAAGGACAGGGCAGGCCGCTACCTGCTGTGCAACAAGGCGGGTTGCGAGGCCTTGGGCAAAACAATGGAAGAAATCATTGGCAACGACGACCGCGCGCTGTTTCCGCCCGCCGAAGCCGCCCGCCTGGCCGCCAGCGATGCGCGAGCCATGACGCAGGGCCGCACCGTCAGCTACGAGGTGGAACTCCCCACTCCGCGCGGGCTGTCCACCTTCCTCACGACCAAGGGCCCCTTGCGCAACACGGCGGGCGAGGTGACCGGCGTCTTCGGCATCTCGCGCGACATCACCGAGCGCAGCCGCATCAGCGCCGAACTGGACCTCCACCGCCATCACCTGGAAGCACTGGTCAAGGAACGCACGGCGGCGCTGGAGCGCACCGTCAGCGACCTGGAAGCCTTCAGCGCCAGCGTGTCGCACGACCTGCGTGGCCCGCTGCGCACCGTCAACGGCTTTGCCATGCTGCTGGAACGCTCGGAAGCATCCGCCCTGTCCGACAGCGGGCGTCACAAATTGGCCCGCATCATCGCCGGGGCGGCGATGATGGATCGCATGATCGAGGACATCCTGGCGTGCTCACGCGCCGAGCGCGTGGAGATGACCTTCCGGCCGGTCGATCTCAACGAGCTGGTGGGCAAGCTGGTACGCGAGCTGGCACCAGCCTGTCCGAACAGCCACATCAGTGCCGGCCCGCTGCCCGTGGTGCAGGCCGACCCGACGCTGATGGGCCAGGTCTTCAACAACCTGATCGGCAATGCGTTGAAGTTTTCCGCCGGGCAAAGCCCGCCGCGCGTGGAGATCGGCACGCAGGAGGGGCCGCACGGCACCGAAATTTTCGTGCGCGACAACGGCGTGGGGTTTGATGCGGCCCAGTCGGACAAGCTGTTCGCGCCTTTCCAGCGCCTGCACCGCGCTGAAGATTTCGCCGGCACCGGCGTGGGCCTGTCCATCGTCAAGCGGCTGATCGAGCGCCATGGCGGGCGCATCCGTGCCGAGTCGACGCCGGGCGAACGTACGACATTCGCGTTCACGCTGGGGCCGGCCGCGCTGGCGCATCCATAGGATAATACGGGGCATTCCACGCAAAGCCCGGCTCGTTCCGGCCACTTTGCGCCTTCTGTTTCACCAGCCCCGTCGCGGCAGTCCAAAAAGCGGCGTGCGCCAATCACACGGGTTACGTCTTGTTTCGTCTGCGGCTGGCGCCCTGCAGGGCTGTACACCTGCAGCGACCCCGCTGATGACAGGCAGTGAATGTCAGTTACCATCAAAACATAAAAACATAACCGAACCTTGGTGCAGGCACCCCCGGCGCGTCACCCGAAAATTCTGAAAACCCATGTCCATGTCCTCGATGCCTGAATCTTCCTCACAACCAGCTACCACCCCTGCAGCCGATGCCGCACTGATGCGCGAAGTCGCCGAACTGGTGGTTTCCTCGCTCAACCTCGAAACAGCAGCCGCCGACATCCAGCCCGACGATGCGCTGTATGGCGACGGCCTGGGCCTCGATTCGATCGACATCCTGGAGATCGCCCTGGTAGTGTCCAAACGCTACGGCCTGCAGCTGCGCGCAGACCATGAAGACAACACCGCCATCTTCCAGTCGCTGCGCAGCCTGAGCGAACACATCGCGCTGCAAAGAACGAAGTGAAACCCGGCTTGAAGGCAACACTGCTGCGCAGCGCTCGCTGGGCGGCCATTGCCGCCTTCTGCGCTGCCTACTCCATCCTCGCCCATCTGGCGGCGGCGGACCCCACCCCCGACCTGCTTGATGCGGCCGTGGCCATTGCGCCGCTGATTGGCCTGGCGCTGGTGCTGGCCTGGCGTTCGCCGCAGCGGCCCTGGATGCTGCTGCTGTGTCTGGCGGGCTCGGCCACTCTCTACGGCATGGCGGACTGGCTGGTGCAGCACTACAACTGGGTTTTTCTGCTGCAGCACGCAGGCATACAAGCCTTGCTCGGCCTGGCCTTCGGCCGCACGCTGCGCGCCGGCCAGGTCCCGATGGTGTCGCGTTTCGCAGCCATCGTGCATGGCCACCTGTCACCCGCGCTGGCGCGCTACACCCGCCAGGTCACCTGGGCCTGGACGCTGTATTTCGGTGCGATGACGGCCCTGTCGCTGCTGCTGTTCTGGCTGGCGCCGGTCGCCATCTGGTCAGCCTTTGCCAACCTGCTGAACCTGCCATTGCTGATCGTCATGTTTGCGGCGGAGTACGTGGCACGCCTGTGCCTTCTGGCGCCCGCCGACCGGGCCGGGCCGCTGGAGGCCATTCGCGCCTACCGCCAGGCCAGCTCGGGCGGGCTGCCGCCATCTTCCTGAGAAGTTCCTGAGAAGCCGCCTTTGTCCATGCCCACTTTTGCGCTCCTGACCCACCGCAGTTCTGACGACATCCTGGCCTGGCGCGACGGCCAGGGCATCACCGTGCGCCAGTTTCTCGGCGACGTCCGGCATCTGGCTGCCGCGCTGCCGGCCGGCAAGCACATGCTCAATGCCTGCACCGACCGCTATCACTTCACCGTGGGTCTGGGCGCTGCGCTGCTGACCCGGAAAATCAGCCTGCTGCCGCCAACCCACACGCCGGAAATGATGCGCCAGATGCAGGCCATTGCACCCGATGTGTTCTGCCTGTCCGACACCTTTCATGAGATAAGCCTGCCGCGCTTTGTTTACCAGGAAGCCTTTGCACAAGGTCCGGCAGAGGTCGACGCTGACGCGCCCTGCGACATTCCGCACCTTCCCGGTGACCAGCCGGTGGCCGATGTGTTCACTTCGGGCTCGACCGGCGTGCCGCTGCCGCACCGCAAGACCTGGGGGGCGCTGGCGCAGGGTGCTCGCGCCGAGGCGCTGCGGCTGGGCCTGGGCCTGGGCCTGGGCCTGGATGAAGGCCGCCCTTACAGCATTGTGGGCACCGTGCCGCCCCAGCATATGTTCGGCTTTGAATCCACGGTGCTGTTGCCGCTGCAAAGCGGCGCGGCCATCCACGCCGGACACCCGTTTTACCCCGCCGACATCGTCAGTGCCATCCGCGCCGTCGCCCGCCCCCGGCTGCTCGTCACCACGCCCGTGCATTTACGGGTGTTGATGTCCTCAGGCGCTGACCTGCCTGCGCTGGACCTGCTCTTGTCGGCCACCGCGCCCCTGGAGCCCCAACTGGCGCAAACCTGCGAAAGCCGTTTTGCCGCCCCGCTATTTGAAATTTACGGCTCCACCGAAACCGGCCAGATCGCCTCGCGGCGAAGCGCCCAGACCCGTGAGTGGGAACTGTTCCCCGACGTCAGCCTGACGCCGCGGGGCGACCGCATCTGGGCTGGCGGGGGCCATGTCGCGCAGGCCATGCCCATGCACGACGTGCTCGAGCTGATCGACGACCGGCGGTTTTTGCTGCATGGGCGCCTGGGCGACCTGATCAACATCGCCGGCAAGCGCAATTCGCTGGCCTACCTGAACCATCAACTGACCTGCATTTCCGGCGTGCTGGACGGCGCTTTTTTCATGCCCGACGACAGCAGTGACGGCGCCGTGGTGCGCCTGATGGCCTTTGCGGTAGCGCCCGGCCTGTCGGCTGCCGAACTGCAGGCTGCGCTGAAAGAGCGCATTGACCCGGTCTTCCTGCCACGCCCCCTGGTGTTGCTGGACGCCCTGCCGCGCAACAGCACCGGAAAACTCCCGCGCGAAGCGCTCCAGGCGCTGGCCCGGCTGCATCAGGCGCCTGCGGGCCGGGGAGCGGGCCACCATGCGGGGTGAAACCACCTTGACCATTGCCGCCGATCACCCGGCGTTCCCCGGGCACTTTCCGGGCAGGCCGATTGTGCCGGGCGTGGTGCTGCTCGATGCGGCCCTGCATGCGGTGGAGCAGGCGCGCCAGACCCCGGGCGAGCAACCGGCGGCCGGGCCAGCCCTGCATTGCCAGATTGCCTCGGCCAAATTCCTGAGCCCGGTGCAGCCCGGCGAGACACTGACCATCGCCTACACCCGCACCGACAAGGGCCCCGCCCGCTTTGAGATCGCCTGCGGCCAACGCCCGGTGGCGAGCGGCACTTTTGTCTTCGGGACCACTCCATGAACCCTTCGCCGGGCCACCCACCAGAAGGCTCGCTCCGGTCGCCCGACGGGACGAAGCAACAAGCCGCCTGGCGGCAACGCCCGGAGCCCAGCAACATGCTGATGCTGCGCGTGATGACGTGGATTTCGCTGCGTTTGGGCCGCAGTGCCGGCCGCTTTGTGCTTTACGGCATCGCTGCCTATTTCCTGCTTGCCGACGCGGCGGCGCGCCGGGCCTCCCGGGATTACCTGCGCCGCGTGCTCGGGCTGCCCGGTGCTGCACGGGTCGGCTGGCGCCATGTTTTCCGGCACTTTTTGAGCTTTGCCTCGACCATTCATGACCGGATCTACCTGATCAACGACCGCTTCAACCTGTTCGACATCCGCGTTCACCAGGAACACCTGGTGGCTGAACTCACCGCTGCGCACCAAGGCGTGTTTTTGATGGGCGCCCATGCCGGCAGTTTTGAAGTCCTGCGCGCTATCGGTCGCCGGCAACCCGGCCTGCGCGTGGCCATGGTGATGTACGAGGAAAACGCGCGCAAACTCAACGCCGCCCTGAGCGCCATCAACCCGGCAGCGCAGCAGGACATCGTCCCGCTGGGCCATGCCGATTCGATGCTCCGCGTCAACGACCTGCTGTCGGCCGGCAGCGTTGTCGGCATGCTCGCCGACCGCCGCCTGAACCGTGACGCAACCCGTCCCGTGCCGTTTCTTGGCGAGCCCGCCGAGTTTCCCGTGGGGCCGTTCCGGATGGCGGCCATCTTGCGGCGTCCGGTGTTTTTCATGGTCGGGCTGTACCGTGGCGGCAATCGCTACGATATCCACTTTGAAACGCTGGCCGATTTTTCCAGCATTGCCGCGGGCGGACGCGAGGCCGCGGTGCAGGCCGCGATGGCACGTTACGCGCTGCTGCTGGAGCAGCATTGCCGCACGGCGCCGTACAACTGGTTCAACTTTTTTGACTTCTGGCTGGCGGACAATCCGTTGCCCGCCGCAAACCCGGTTTCCCCCCATGATTCAAACGCTTGAAACGCCAGAAACGCAATCCCGGATGATCAGGCCCGTGCCAGGCCTGAAGGTCTTTCTGGCCGGGGTCGGCCTGCTGCTGGGCCTGTGCTGCGCACCGGCCCTCGCCGCCTGGGATGTGGCGCAGCTGATGCAGGGGCTGGCCCAGAACAAGTCGGGCCGCGCCAGCTTTGTCGAAACCAAATACATCGCGCTGCTCGACAAGCCGGTGGAATCATCCGGCGAGCTGCTCTACACCGCCCCCGACCGGCTGGAAAAACGCACCCTCAAGCCCAGGCCCGAGTCGCTGCTGATTGAAGGCGGCAACCTCACCGTCGAGCGCGGCAAACGCCGCATGGTGCTGAGCCTGCAGGAACATCCCGAACTGGCCGCGTTCACCGAAAGCATACGCGGCACCCTGGCCGGCGACACGGTCGCGCTCAAACGCATCTACAACCTGGACCTGGAAGGCAGCGAGGAGCGCTGGACGCTGACCTTGCGTCCGATCGAAACAAAGATGCTGGACGTGGTGCAGCGCATCCGCATTGCTGGCAGCCGTGCCGAGGTGAAGTCGATTGAAATCGAGCAGACCGACAAGGACCGCTCGGTGATGCTCATCGACAAGCTGGCCGCGCCATGATGGCAAGGTTGTTCCGGCGCCAGTTCTTGCCGGTCTGGATCTGGCTGGCATTTTTGCTGGCCTGCGGCGCCATCATCAGCCGGACCACCATCACCACCGACCTGTCGGCATTTTTGCCGCGCAATCCCACGGCCGAGCAGCAACTGCTGATGGATCAACTGCGTGAGGGCCTGGCCTCGCGCCTGATTCTGGTGGGCATCGAAGGTGCGGACGCCCCCACCCGCGCCAGGCTTTCCAAAGAGGTCGCCCAGCGCCTGCGCACCGATCCTGCTTTTATCTCCGTCAACAATGGCGAGCCCGTCAACACCGAGCGCGACCGCGCCTACCTGTTCAACAACCGCTACCTGCTCAGCTCCGCCGTGACGCCTGAACGCTTCAGCGCCGAGGGTCTGCATGCGGCCCTGGGCGAAAGCATCGACCTGCTGGCCTCGCCGGCCGGCTTGCTGATGAAGTCCTTGCTGCCCCGCGACCCGACCGGTGAAATGGTGCAGCTGCTCGGCGAACTCGACAGCGGCAAACGCCCGCCATTGGTCGACGGCGCCTGGGCTTCACGCGACGGTGCACGCGCCCTGATGCTGCTGCAAACACGTGCGGCAGGCTCCGACACCGATGCCCAGCAGCGGGCCATGGCCGCCATCCGGCAGGCGTTTGACGCGGCACCCCAGGCCAGCCCCGCCGCGCGGCTGGTGATGAGCGGCCCCGGCGTGTTTTCCGTGACCTCACGCGAGACCATCCAGAGCCAGGTCAGCCGCCTGTCGCTGATCAGCGTCGTGCTCATTGCCACGCTGCTATTGCTGGTTTACCGCTCCCTGACGGCGCTGGCATTGGGTTTTTTACCCGTCCTCAGCGGTGTGCTGGCCGGTATTGCGGCCGTGAGCCTGGGCTTTGGGACGGTGCACGGCATTACCCTGGGATTCGGCACGGCGCTGATCGGCGAGGCGGTGGACTATTCGATCTACCTCTTTGTGCAATCCGAACAGGCCGGTGCCGACCCGCAAAACTGGGTCAAGCGCTTCTGGCCCACGGTGCGGCTCGGCGTGCTGACCTCAATATTCGGCTTTGCATCGCTGTTGCTGTCGGGCTTTCCGGGTCTGGCGCAACTTGGCCTGTATGCGATTGCCGGCCTGGTCGCGGCGGCGACCATGACCCGTTTTGTGCTGCCGCACCTGCTGCCGGCAAAGTTTCGCATCCATGATGTATCGGCCATAGGCCGCGTGCTGAGCCGCTTGACCCTGCGCGCCGGGGCACTGCGCTGGCCGGCGGCCATCCTCTTGCTGGGCGCCTGCGCCGTCCTCGTGAGCCAGCGCGCCACCTTGCTCAATGAGAAGATTTCCTCGTTGAGCCCGGTGTCGCAAGCTGAGGTGGCGCTGGACGAGCGCCTGCGTGCCGACATGGGCGCGCCTGATGTGCGTTACCTGGTGGTGGTGTCCGGCACAAGCCGGGAATCCGTGCTGCATTATTCCGAGCAGGTGGCCACGCTGCTGCAGACGCAGGTTGATCAGGGCGAACTCGCCGGATTTGAAAGCCCCAGCCGCTATCTCCCGAGCGCGGCGACCCAACGCGCCCGCCAGGCCAGCCTGCCCCCGCCCGGCCCGCTGCAGGTGCGCCTGGCAGAGGCCGTTCAGGGGCTGCCGGTGCGCGCGCAACTGTTCACGCCATTTCTTGCCGACGTTGAAGTCACCCGCAGCAGGCCCTTGCTGCAGGCGGGCGACCTGGAGCGGACCTCCATGGCCATGGCGGTAGATGCCTTGCTGCTCCGGCAAGACCGCGGCTGGACGGCCTTGCTGCCGCTCAAGGCCCCTGAAGGCGCCGGCATCAACGCCGGGAAGATTCGCGCCGCCCTGGGCGCCACGGGCCTGCCGAACGTGCTGTTTGTCGACATGAAAGCCGAATCCGACCGGCTGTATTCGGGCTACCTGCATGAAGCCACGCTGCTCTCGCTGGGCGGGCTGGTCGCCATTGTCGGGCTGCTGCTGGTGGTGTTCCGATCGCCGCAGCGCGTGTTGCGCACCATCGCCCCCCTGGCTGCCGCCGTGGTTACGGTCACCGCGGGGCTGGCCCTGTTTGGCCAGCAACTGAGCATCCTGCATCTGGTGGGCCTGCTGCTGGTGGTGGCCGTGGGCTCCAACTACGCGCTGTTTTTTGACCGCCCCGAGCCGCTGGAGCCGATCTCCCACCGCACCCTTGCCTCGATGCTGCTGGCCAACCTCACCACCGTTGCAGGTTTTGGGCTGCTGGCTTTTTCCAAGGTATCCATACTGCACGCCATGGGTGTCACCGTGGCACCGGGCGTCATCCTGGCGCTGGTGTACGCAGCGATTTTTGCGAGGCCATCCCGTGCCTGATCCGCGTTGGCACTCCACGCCGCTGATCCGCGCATCCCTTGCGCTGCATGGGCTGGCGCTGGTCGCCGTCGTCACCGTACCCGGGCTGTGGCCCTGGGCGCTGGCCGCCGTGGTGGCCAATCACCTGCTGATTGCCGCCGCTGGCCTGTGGCCGCGCAGCCACTGGCTGGGGCCGAACTGGACACGGCTGCCCGCCGCCGCCACGGCCAGAAATGAAATCGCCCTGACCATCGATGATGGCCCCGACCCCGTCGTCACCCCGCAGGTGCTGGACCTGCTGGATCGCCATGCGGTGCAGGCCACCTTTTTCTGCATCGGCGAACTGGCCGCGCGCTACCCGGACCTGTGCCGCGAAATCGTCAGCCGCGGACATGCCGTCGAAAACCACAGCCAGCATCACCGCCATTATTTTTCCGTGATGGGCCCACGCGGCCTGGCGCGGGAACTGCACGCCGCGCAAGAGACGCTCACCCGGATCTGCGGTCAGCGCCCCTTGTTCTTCCGTGCCCCGGCCGGCTTGCGCAACCCCTTTCTGGAGCCGGTACTGGCCCGGTTCGGGCTCAGGCTCGCCAGCTGGTCCGCGCGGGGTTTCGACACCCGCATCGACGATGCCGAGCGCGTGAAAAGCAGCCTGCTGCGCGGCCTGCGGGCGGGCGCCATCCTGCTGCTGCACGATGGCCATGCCGCGCGCACATCCCGGGGTGTCCCGATCATTCTTGAAGTGCTGCCCGCCGTGCTCGACGCCGCTGCAGCCGCCGGTCTGCGTGTTGTCACCTTGCGCCAGGCCCTGTCATGACCACCCGCTGTTGCCGGCCAGCAAGCCTGCATCAAGCCGGCTTGCCCGGAGGGTGGCCAGGCAACAGCCGACCGGTGGAGTACGCGCCGTGATCCACAACAGTCCAGACAATCCAAACAATCCAAAGGCAGCCTGGTACCACCAAGCTGCCGAGGTGATTCCCAGACACCTGTATCTGAAAAGCATCGGCACGACGATTTTCATCAGCCTGTTTTTTGGCGCTTACTTCTACCTGCTCAGGAACCCTGCCTACGCAACGACGGTGATGCCTGTCACCGGGCTGGATCACCTGATTCGCTTTGAACCGCTGGCCTTGCCGCTGTATGTGTCGCTGTGGGTCTATGTTTCCATGCTGCCGGCCTTTTTTGCAAACCGGCGCGAACTCTACCGGTATGGCGCCGCCATGGCGCTGATGTGCGTGGCCGGTTTGTCCATTTTTTATTTCTGGCCCACGGCCGCACCCACGCCCGATATCGACTGGACCCGGTATCCCGATATGGGCCTTCTCAAAAATATCGATGCCTCTGGCAATGCCTGCCCCTCCCTGCATGTCGCCACCGCGTTTTTCTCGGGTTTCTGGCTGCATCACCTGATGCGGCGATTCCGTGCGCCGCTGTGGATACACCTGGTCAACTGGACGTGGTGCGCCGGCATCATCTATTCGACGCTGGCAGTCCGTCAGCACGTGGTGGTGGACGTCGCCGGAGGCCTCGTGCTCGGCGGGCTGGCCGCCTGGCTGTCACTGCATCGCAGGCATCCATAGTTGTTGTCGCTCGATGACCACCGACAAAGACCGCTTCCCGGAAATCACAACCCGAGAGCTCCGCATCTGAGAAATCCACCCATTCGACTTTCGGCAACTGACAACAACACTCAAAGAACGTCGCCTATGCACAGATATTTGATCTCCAGATAGTCGTCCATAGCGTGATGCGAGCCTTCTCGGCCCAGGCCGGATTGCTTGACGCCACCGAATGGCACGTGCTCTGAGGCAAGGATGCCGACATTGATGCCAACCATTCCGTACTCCAACGCCTCAGCCACCCGATAGATGCGGCCGATATCGCGGCTGTAGAAGTAGCTCGCCAATCCGAACTCAGTGTCGTTGGCCGCGAGGATAGCTTCCTCATCGGTTCTAAAACGGAAAACAGGTGCCAACGGGCCGAAAGTTTCTTCACGCGCGCAAAGCATGTTAGGCGTTGCATCGGCGACTACTGTCGGCTCGAAGAACAGGCCTTGCAGCCTGTGACCACCGGTCACCAATCTGCCGCCCTTTTTTACAGCGTCATCGATGTGCCGCTGTACCTTGTCCACTGCAGCGCTTTCTATCAGCGGACCTTGCACCACACCCTCGTCGAAGCCATTGCCTACTTTCATGGCCTTTACTCTGGCTGCGAACTTGCTGACAAACTCGTCGTACACCCCGTCCTGCACATAAAACCGATTGACGCAGACACAGGTTTGGCCTGCGTTGCGGTACTTGCTGACCAACGCACCTTCGACCGCTGAGTCAATGTCAGCGTCGTCGAACACAATGAAAGGGGCGTTACCGCCCAGTTCGAGCGACATTTTCTTGACCGTGGGTGCCGACTGGGCCATCAGGATGCGCCCGACCTCGGTGGAGCCTGTAAAGCTCAAGTGGCGCACCACATCACTGGCGCACAGGGCCTTGCCAACGGCGATGGAATTCTGGCTGTCGGAGGTGATCACGTTGAGCACACCGGCCGGAATGCCGGCCCGCAGGGCCAGTTCGGCCGCCGCGAGTGCCGTCAGCGGCGTCAGTTCGGCCGGCTTGATGATGACCGTGCAACCCGCCGCCAGTGCTGGAGCCACCTTGCGTGTGATCATCGCCAGCGGGAAATTCCACGGCGTGATCGCCGCGCATACGCCAATGGGCTGCTTGAGCACCATCAGGCGGCGGTCGGCGGCAAATTGCGGCAGGGTTTCGCCGTTGACGCGCTTGGCTTCTTCGGCGAACCACTCGACAAAACTCGCACCGTAGGCCACCTCGCCTTTGGCCTCGGCAAAGGGCTTGCCCTGCTCGGCCGTCATGATGCGGGCGATGTCATCCTGGTGAGCCATCAACAGGTCGAACCAGCGCCGCAAGATGATGCTGCGCTCCTTGGCAGTCTTGCTGCGCCAGGCTGGCCAAGCGGCATTCGCGGCGGCAATTGCGGCGTCGGTCTCGGCTGCGCTAAGGTTGGCCACATCAGCCAGTTTGTGCCCGGTTGCCGGATCGATCACGTCGAATCGTTGCGCGCCGGCCACCCAGTGGCCATTGATAAGTGCATGAGTCTGGAGAAGGCTGGCATCACGCAGTGCAGTGAAGGGAGAGGAGGAGGAAGCGGCAGTGGTCATGAAGCAATTCCGGAGGCTAACCCCGCCCTCCAGGGCTGGCAGAAGCCAGCACTGATCAGCAGGGAGGACGGGTTAATGAAGGTTGACGGAGGGAAGAAGAAAACCTAGAGAAAACCTAGGCCACAGGCATCAGACCGCGTTGTTTTCCAGGCTGGCCATGGCGATGGCCTGTGCGTTCAGGATGTGGGTTTGCGCGGCGTTCCGCGCGGCATCGGGGTCCTGGTCGCGGATGGCCGACAACAGGCGGTGCATTTCCGCAGGCGCCGCCGAGCCACGCTGGCGGCTGGCGATGGTGATCATCCGCAGACGGTTGATACGTGCGTTCAGTGAGTTCACCACGCCCCAGGCCACGGTGTCCCCGGCCGCCTGGAACATCGTGTGGTAGAAAATTCCGGTCTGCTCCATGACGCCCTGCAGGTCATTGGCTTCAAAGGCGGCCTCGATACGCTGCAGCGTGGACGTCATGCGGATGAGGCTGGCCTCGTCACGGCGCAGGGCGCAGGCCGCCGCCGCATGGCCTTCGAGCAGGGCGCGCAGTTCGTAGATCTGACGGGTCGTGTCCGCGTCGATGACGGCAACGATGGGCCCCTGCTGGGGCACAGACTCAACCAGGCCTTCTGTTTCCAGGTGCCTCAGCACTTCCCGCACCACCGTTCGGCTGACGTCCAGCTCTTCGCACAGGGCTCTCTCCACCAGGCGTTGGCCAGGCTTGAAATACTGGGAAAAGATCGCCGAACGAACTTTCTCCAGCGTGAGCTCGCGAAGTGTCTTCTGGTTCCGGTCTACCTTGATGTTATCGGCCATGGGTGTCACGATCTTTCCTCTACTCTGGATATCCTCGGGTGTGCGCGTCTTGTGAACGCGCACTGCATCGTGTCTATTATCGGCAAAGGCTCCCGGCACGGGAAGCGCTGCGGGTGGCAGGAGTTTCATGTTGGCCTTCGGCATTGCATTCAGGCCGGGTCGTGGTACGCCATGCCGCGTGAGGCGTCCCAGGCCACGGTCACTTCATCGCCGTTGTTCCAGATCTTGCCATCGCTCATGCTGGCGTTCATGCGCACGGTGATTTCCTGGTCCCACGGTGTGACCACGGAGTACTGGATGGTGTCGCCGAGATAGCTGCGATCACGCACCCGCACCGCCAGGCTGGCGCCGTCGCCGGCCTGAGCGACCGATTTCAGCCGCATGCAGTCGGGACGCACCATGAGTACCGCCTTGCGGCCCTGCTCCACTACTTGGCTTGCGGCACCGGATCTGACACGGCCGCCATTCGGTAGCGTGTAGACCGTCTCGTCCGTACCGCGGGAGCTGAGCTCTATGGGCAGAAAGTTGGAGTTGCCAATAAAGCTGGCGACAAACCGCGTGGCAGGTGTCTCGTACAAATCGGTGCCCGAGCCAACCTGCTCGATGCGGCCCTTGTTGAAAACGGCGATGCGATCCGACAGGCGCAACGCTTCTTCCTGGTCATGCGTCACGTAGAGAACGGTGACCCCGGTTTCCTGGTGGATGCGGCGCAACTCGCTCTGCAGCTCTTCACGCAGCTTTTTATCCAACGCAGACAAGGGCTCATCCATGAGCAGGATGGGCGGGTCATAGGCCAGCGCCCTGGCGATGGCCACACGCTGCTGCTGGCCGCCTGACAGCTCGGCGGGCTTGCGATGGCCGAAGTCATCGAGGTGGATCAGCTTGAGCATACGCGCGGTCTTCTCGCGGACCTTGTCTTCGCTCCATTTGCGCACGCGCAGCGGAAAGGCGATGTTCTCGGCCACGCTGAGGTGCGGAAACAAGGTGTAGCGCTGGAACACCATGCCGATGTTGCGCTGGCTGGGCGGCACGCTGAGCAGGTTCTTCTGGTTGAGCACCACGCTGCCTTCGGTCGGGTCTTCGAAGCCGGCGGTGATATAGAGCGTCGTGCTCTTGCCCGAGCCGCTGGGGCCGAGAAAGGTCATGAACTCGCCGCGCTGGATATCCAGCGAAACATGGTCGATCGCGACCGCGGCTCCGTAGGTCTTGCGCAGGTCGCGCAGGCTCAGAAATACATCGTTGGGTGTGGACATGGCAATCAATCAGGTGGGGGATTTCGTGGCCCTGGTGCCCAGCAGCGCGGACAGCAGCATGAACAGGAGCGTGATGCCGATCAGCAGAGCCGAGGCCGCGGCGATCACCGGCGAGAGGTCCTGGCGCAGCGCGGCCCAGATCCGCACCGGCAGGGTTTCCGCGCCCGGCGTCGCCATAAAGATGGCCAGCACGACGTCGTCCCAGGAGATCAGGAAAGAGAACAGCGCGGCGGCGCCCAGGCCCAGCCGGATCGACGGCAGCGTCACACGCCAGCGTACGGCCCATTCGCTGGCGCCGCAGATGCGCGCCGCGTCTTCCAGCGCGAAGTCAAAACTCTCCAGCGAATTGGAGATCGCGATGATCGAAAACGGCAAGGCGATGACCAGGTGGCCCAGCACAAAACCCGGCAGGGTGCCGGTCAGGCCGATGCGCAGAAACACCGCATACAGCGCCACGGCCAGCACGACCACGGGCATGACCATTGGCGTCAGAAAGAAGGCCCGCAGGATGGCCTTGCCGCGGAATCGTCCGCGCACCAAAGCCATGGCGGTGAAGAAGCCGAGCACCACCGACAGCACACTGACGAGGACGGCGATCTTCAGGCTGTTCCAGGTCGCTTCTATCCAGCCCGGCTCGGCCCAGAGCTGCTGGTACCAGCGTGTGGTCCAGCTCGGCGGCGGAAAGGCCAGCCACTGCGAACTGCCGAAAGACAAGGCGACGATGAACACAATCGGCGCCAGCAGAAACACCACGGTCAAAACAGCGATGAACAGGAGCCCCACCTTGAGGGGCCGGCCGATATGGGGAAATTCGAGCAGCATGTCGGGAGTTCCAGTCAATCAGGCGGCAGCGTTACGCTTGCCTTGAACACCGCCGTAGAGGCGCAACTGCAGCGCATATAGACCCAGCGTCACAACCATCAGCACCAGTGCCGCGGCGCCGCCCAGCCCCCAATTCAGCAGGGACTGCACCAGCTGCGCGATCAGTTCGGCCAGCATCATGTTGTTGGTCCCGCCCAGCAAGGCCGGCGTCACAAAATAACCCAGTGACATCACAAACACCATCAACGCGCCACTGGCAAGGCCAGGCGCCGCCAGCGGCAGCAGCACCCGCCAGAAGGATTGCCAGGCGCTGGCGCCGCAAATGGTGGCAGCGCGAAGCGTCGATGGATCGATCGCCTTGATCGTTGCGTGCAGGGGCAGGATCAGAAAGGGCAGCATGATGTAGGTCATGCCTATCGTTACGCCCACCAGGTTGTTGACCAGCGGCAGCGGCGCATCGATGGCGCCCCACTTCACGAGCATCTGGTTGATGACCCCGGTGCGCTGCAGCAGCACCATCCAGGCGTAGGTGCGCACCAGCAGGTTGGTCCACATCGACAGCAGCAGCACGCTCATCAGCAGCTTGGCCCAGCCGCGCGGAAGAATCGCCAGCAGCCAGGCCACCGGAAAACCCACCAGCACGGTGAACACCGTGACCAGGCTGGCGACCGTGAAGGTGTTGAGCATCACCTTGGCATAGGTCCACGAACCGACCAGTTCCCGGTAGTTCTGCAAGCCCCATTGCGGCTCCATGAAGCTGCGCAGCAGCAGCATCAGAACCGGCACCACAAAGAACAGCGCCAGCAGGCTCAGCACCGGCCACAGCCAGGCAAAGCCGGAGGCGCGCTTGACCCGTCCGGCCGGGTTGATCGACGGGGCCGGCCTGGCAGCGCCGTACGGAAGGGAAGCGGAACTGGGGTTGGGCATGGCAAATAAGCGTGTTGAGGTCGTCTTCGACGTGGCAAAAATGCGGCCGGAATCACGGGCCGGTGAAGAGAGCCGGCCGTGTCGACGACCGCTCGGCTTCACCCTGCCCGGCCCGGTTTACTGGGCTTGCCAGGCGTACCAGCGTTTTCCGATGGCGTCGCGGTTCTCTGCCCAGTACGCCATGTTCAGGTTGATCTGCGTCTTGGTGAACTGGTCGGGCAGGTTTTTGACGGCGGCCGCCGGCATCATGGCCTTGGCGTCCTTGTTGATGGGGGCGTAGGAAGTCTCCACCGCGAAGTCGGCCTGCGCCTTGGCACTGCTCGCCGCAGCCAGGAACTTCATCGCGGCCGCCTTGTTCTTGCTGCCCTTGGGCACCACCAGCACATCGGCGGCCGTCAGATTCTGGTTCCAGGACATGCCGACGTTGCCGCCGGTGCTTTCGATGGCATTGATGCGCCCGTTCCAGAACATGCCCAGGGGTGCTTCACCCGACGCCAGCAGCTGCTGCGACTGCGCGCCGCCCGTCCACCAGACGATCTGGCTCTTGATGGTATCGAGCTTCTTGAACGCACGGTCCAGGTCCAGCGGATAGAGCTTGTCGGCCGGCACGCCGTCAGCCAGCAAGGCCAGCTCCAGCACGCCAGGGGCGGACCACTTGTACAGCGTGCGTTTGCCCGGAAAGGCCTTCATGTCGAAGAGGTCGGTCCAGTTGGCGGGCTGGGCCGTCTTGAAGGTGTCCTTGTTGTAGCCCAGCACAAAGGAGTAGTAGAAGCTGCCGACCTGGTGCGTGCCGGAAAAGCGCGGGTCCAGGCTGGCTTTTTGCACCACGTTGTAGTCAATGGGTTCGAGCAGGCCGTCCTTGGCGGCGCGGGCGGCGAAGTCACCCTCGACATCGACCACGTCCCACACTACATTGCCGCTTTCGACCATGGCCTTGAATTTGCCGTAATCGGTCGGGCCGTCCATCACGACCTTCACGCCGCTGCTGGCGGTGAAAGGATCGGTCCAGCTTTTCTTCTGCGCCGCCTGCGTCGTGCCACCCCAGCTGGTGAAGACGATTTGCGATGATTGCGCATGACCTGCCAATGGAATGGCGAGGGAGGCAAGGGAGAGGAGGGCAAGGGCCGTCAGATGGCGGCGGCTCAAAGACAGTGTTTTCATAACTACTCCATGTGTTGAATATCGAACGGAACCAAGGGAACTACGCGTGTCACGCTTGCAATAACAGGGCCAGTTCAAGCGCGTGTAAAAGAAATAGGACTGATTGCCGTGCCGATCACACCAGCGGCGAGAACGGCATGGGCTTCAAAATCTTGCACTCCATCTCTTCAATCAAGATCTGCAGCTTGGGCAAAAATGCCTTCCACAGCGGGTCCATCAGCAGAGCCGTGCGACGTCTGTCGCGGTCATCGAGGCTCTCGAAAGCCCAGAGGTGAACGATCTGATTGAGCGCACCAATGTCGGTCGAAAAGTAGCCCACCAGTTGCCCCAGATGGCGCTTCTGAATCGCCAGTCCTTCTTCCTGCACCAACTGAATGTAGGCAGGCACGGCACCGATTTTGAGACGGTAGGTCCGCAGTTCATAAAACATGACATTGCCCTCGGGTTAACGCATGACAAAGGGATCAGCGATGGGCGCATCGCTGGTGTTGATCCAGACCGATTTGGTTCGGCTGTAGTCGAGCATGGCTTCCATGCCGGCCTCACGGCCCAGCCCACTTTCGCCATAACCTCCGAAGGGCACCATGGGCGAAATCACACGGTAGGTGTTGACCCACACCACACCGGCGCGCACCTGGCGCACGAGGCGGTGCGCACGCGCGATGTTTTGGGTGAACACGCCCGCAGCCAGCGCATAACGGCTGTCGTTGGCCAGCCGCAAGGCGTGCTCTTCATCATCGAACTTCAACACGCTCAGCACCGGGCCGAACAACTCTTCCTGCACACAGGGTGTCTTCGGGCTATCGCAATCGAGAATGGTGGGTTCGTAATAGAAGCCAGAGGCCTGCGCCGGGGGTACACGGCCACCCGTCAGCAAACGGGCACCCGCCGCGACACTGGCTTGCACCACACGCGCTATGTGTTCGCGCTGGCGCGCCGTGGCCAAGGGGCCCATTTCCGTGGCGAGGTCTTGCGGGTCACCGATGCGTATGGCCTGGGCCTTGGCTACGAGTTTTTCAACGAGAGCCTGATGCACGCTAGCCTGCACCAGCAGACGCGACCCAGCCACGCAGCTTTGGCCGGAGGCGGCAAAGATGCCCGACACGATAGCGTTGGCGGTGCTGTCAAGGTCGGCGTCCTCGAACACCATCACCGCAGACTTGCCGCCCAGCTCCAGCGACGTGGTGGCGAGGTTTTCGGCCGAGTTACGCAGGATGTGGCGCGCGGTCGACGGCCCGCCCGTGAAGGCGATCTTGGAGACCAGCGGATGGCTGGTCAGCGTCAGGCCGCAGGTCGCGCCGAAGCCGGTCAGCACATTGACCACACCGGCAGGAAAACCGGCCTCATGAATGAGTTCGGCAAAGGCCAGCAGCGGCGCGGGTCCATCTTCGGAAGCCTTGAGCACCACGGTACAACCGGCCGCCAATGCTGGCGCCAGCTTCACCGCGCTCAGAAAGAGCTGAGAATTCCAGGGCACGATGGCGGCCACGACGCCGATGGGTTCGCGCCGCGTATAAGCCTCCATGTCCTCCTTGTCGATCGGGAAGTGCGCGCCCTGCAACTTGTCGGCCATGCCCGCGTAGTAGCGGTAGTACTCCGCGATGTAGAGGATCTGCGCACGGGTCTCGCGCAGGATCTTTCCGGTGTCCGTGGTCTCCAGCGCGGCCAGCCGTTCGACGTTAACCGCCAGCAGGTCGGCCAGGCGATGCAGGAGTTTTCCGCGCTGCGTGGGACGCAGTCGTGACCATGCGGAATCGCTGAAGGCTTGGTGCGCGGCTTCGACTGCGCGATTCACGTCGGCGGCGCTGGCCGAAGGCATCATGGCCCAGGCCAGGCCGCTGGCAGGGTTGAGGCTTTCGAACGACTCTTCCGCGTGTTCGAAAGCGCCGTCTATGTATTGCTGGAATTGCTGCATGGCCATGGTCAATCGGTTTGAGGAGAGGCTTGCTCAGGCGAAGGCAGGCATGACTTCGTCGATGAACAGCTGCAGCGACCGGCGCTTGCGCTCGAAGTCCATATGACTGTCCAGCCACAGGCTGTACTGGTCGTAGCCCAGGGCTTCATACGCCTTCAGGCGTTCGATGACTTGCGCCGGCGTGCCCATGACCAGGTTCTGGCGCAGCTTGTCCGGGGCGAAGGCCGGCGCGGCGTCCAGCTCTTCCTGGCGGACCGCTTCCATGAAGCCGTTCTTGATCGGCCGCTCGCGGCGCGCCCATTTTCCGAAGTAGGTGTAGAACTTCTGCAGGTCCAGTGCACCCCGCGACAGCTCTTCCTCGGTCTCGGCCACATAGGTGTGCATCAGCATCATGATCTCGGGGCGCGGCACTTCGGGGTGAGCCTCGCAGGCGGCATCGAAACGGTTCATCAACTCGGCGACTTCGGCATCGCCGGCGGCCAGCGCGGTGACCTGCACATGGCAGCCGTTGGCGACGGCGAAGTCGTGCGACATCGGATCGCGCGCGGCGATCCACATCGGCGGATGCGGTTGCTGGATCGGGCGCGGCACAGGCGTGCTGACAGGGAACTTCCAGAACTCGCCGTCGTGCGCGTAGTCGCCGGCAAACAGCTTCTGCAGCGCGGGCACCATCTCGCGCATGCGGGCGCCGGCGCTCATCGCGTCGAGGCCGGGCAGCAGGCGGTCGTATTCGAAGAGGTAGGCGCCGCGCGCGATGCCCAGGTCCAGCCGTCCGTTGCTGACCACATCGCAGAGGCCGGCTTCTCCGGCCAGTCGCACCGGGTGCCAGAACGGCGCAATGATGGTGCCCGTGCCGAGGCGTATGCGCGAGGTCTTCGCGGCCAGGTAGGCCAGGTTCACAAACGGATTGGGGGCGATGGTGTACTCCATCGCGTGGTGTTCACCGACCCAGATGGTCTCGAAACCGCCACGCTCGGCGATCAGCGTCAGTTCGGTCAGTTCCTCCAGCAGTTGGTGATGGGAAACGCTGTCGTCATACCGCTCGGGGTGAGCGAACAATGAAAATTTCATGGCGGGCTTTGTGGGAGGTTGAAGTCTGGAGTCGGTGACCGGGAGGCAGGCCGGGATCAGGCGGCGTGGGCCAGCGGGGTGACGTCGCCGCGCTGTGCATCGCCGACGTAGACGCCGAAGCTGTCTTCGGCGCGCTCGCGCGCATAACGCGTCAGCACCGCGGCCGTGGCGTCGTCGACCGCCTTCAGGCCGGCAAGGTCTTGCAGCGCCACGTGGTGCAGGCGCGCGTCGCCGTGGCCGGCGTCAGGGGCGCGGCCGCGGTAGATCACACACGGACCTTGCGCGTCTTCATAGACGGAGAACACAAAGTCCAGCGTGGCATGCAGGCCGAGCGCCTTGAGCACACCATACAGGCCGTCGTTGCCGCTGGGCGTGCCAAGGCGCGAGGCTCCGGGCAACTCGTAGCCGCCGTCGCCATGGCGCAGCAGAACCACGCCGGCGTCAGTTTCGATCAGCGCATGGATGTGGGCGTTGCCGCTGCCGCTGGCGTTGACCGCGGCGACATCCTGGTAACCGACATAGGCACCGCGGCAATAGCCCAGAGGCCGGCCCGGGCTGTGCTCCAGACCGACGACCTCACCGATGAGGATGGTGTGGTCACCGGCATCGACCAGCTGCCAGGCCTTGCACTCGAAGGTGGCCAGACTGTCCTTGATGAGCGGCACGGCCGAGCGGCCTTCGGTCCACTGGCATTGCTCGAACTTGTCCGCAGCCTTCGATGCGAACAGGCTGGAAATGGGCTTTTGCGCTTCGCTCAGCACGTGGATGGCAAAGGCCGGCGCCGCAGAAAACACTGCATGGCTGTGCGCGGTCTTCGCCAGGCAGACGGAGACCAGCGGCGGGGCCAGCGACACCGAAGTAAAAGAGTTGGCGGTGAAGCCGCGCGGCTGGCCGTCGGCATCGCGCGTCGTCACGACGGTGACGCCGGTGGGATAACAACCGAGTCCGTCCCGGAAGGAGCGGACATCGATGGTTTGCGGGGCCTCTTGGACTTGAGAGGCTTGGGGTTTGTCGTTCATGGCACCTGCTCCGTGAAGTTGTTCAATGCATCGCGCAGGACGAGGCTGACCTCCTCCGGTGCCGTGAGACTCATCATGTGACGGTTCCCCTTCAGCACATGTGCCGCAGCACGCGGCGCCAGACGGGCCATCTCGTGCGACATGGCTGGCGTCGAGTTGGGGTCGAGCTCACCGGTGAAGAACAGCGCCGGCGGCTGCAGGCTGGGCAGGCGCGCGGCGTGCACCGCATCGGCCGTGGCAAAGACCTGGTAGGCCGTGGCATAGCCCTGGTGGTTGACCTCCTGCAGCAGCTTGCGCGAGAGCGCTTCGGCCATCGCGGTGTCCGGGTTGCCGGGGCTGCCGAACCAGCGCTTGAGGGTGTCGTCCAGGTTGGCCTGCGTGCCGTGGCGCAGCAGCTCGCTGGCGCGTTGCCGCACCAGAAAACGCTGCTCTTCGCTGCGCGAGAACACCGCGTTCATGGCCACCACACCGGCGCAGCGCGAGGGGTACTCCAGCGCGAACTCCAGTGCCACCAGGGCGCCCATGGAGTGGCCAACCACGCGCACCCGGGGCAGGCCCAGCATGTCGATCAGGTCCAGGAGCTGCTGCGCATATTCGCTCAGCGCCAACGGTCCTTCGGGCAAAGCACTTTGGCCATGCCCCCACATGTCGTAGACCAGTACATCGAAGTCCGCGGCCAGGTCGTTGACCTGGGGTGTCCACACCTCCTTGGCCATGCCGACACCGTGGATCAGCACCACAGACGCGCCGTGGCCGTAGCGGCGCCAGGCCGTGCCCTGGGGCGTCACCCCGGAGGCGGTCGGCGTCGGCGGTGAAAAATCAGCACGCGAACCAACGCCCCTATCGGCGTGCAGATCAGCTTGCATTGGCGTTCATCTCCTTGATGTCCTGGTAGCGGTCGCCGATGCGGTGGTGTGGGCGGCCGCCAATCGAGGCGCCCAGTGCCACGACGATTTCGTCAGGAGCCGGTGCATCGACGATGGAGAACTGGATCGTCAGGTAGTGCGAGCGCATGCCCTCGTCATGCTTGTGCATCAGCGGAATCGCGATCGGGCAGGCCGGGCCGCCGCGCACATTGGTAAAGGCCAGGTAGCTCTTGGCGCCGACGGCTTCGCGGTAGAGATTGCCGAAGCGCAGCGTGTGGATCAGCGCGGAGGCGTGCTCCAGCTCGCCCGATGTTCCGACGATGGCCGCCTTGCCGTAGCCCTCGACCACCTCGCCCGAGCCTGCCATGGACAGGATGCTGTCGGTGAGGAGCTTGCCCAGTTGGGGGCCAATGGCATGGATTTCAGGCTTCAGGTCGTCCACATAACCGCGCCCGGCCCAAGGGTTGGCCAGCACGGCCGCCGCGGCAAACAGTTGCAGCGGACGGGCCGCCACACGGCCACCCTCGAGGCGAATGTCTTCGGTGTAGGTGACGATTTTTCGGAGTTGGAGAGCGCTCATAGAAGTTCCTTTTGCGTTGATTGGATCATGTTTTACCGTTTTCGGTATTATGGTATACCATAATACCTAACAAGATTATCCAGCCATTTGCCTTGTCCCTGGCGTCTCGTTTGGTGGAATGCGATGCGTGTTTTTCAGGCAGGGGCTGAGGCCCCCTCCTTCACCCAGGCCGCCTTTTCAACGGCGCATCGTGAAGTTCTTGAGCCAGGGCACAGATCTGCGTGAGCGTCAGTCGGCGCGGATGTTGGCCGCCTTCACCACCGAGCGGTACTTCTCGACTTCCGAGGCCATGAACTTGCCCAGCGCCTCGGCAGAGGCACCAGAGGCCACAATGCCCTGCTCCGTCAGCCGCTTCTGGACCTGCGCATCCGTCAACACCTGCTGCGCTGCCTGCTGGATTTTCTGCAGGATGTCCGGCGGCGTCTTGTTGGGCAGAAAGAGACCAAACCACACGCCGAGGTCAAAACCCTCCAGACCCTTGATTTGCCCCAGGGCGGGAATCTCCGGCGCCAGTTCACTGGGCTTGGTCGCGGTGACGGCAAAAGCCTTGAGCTTGCCCGACTTGATGAAGGGCTGTGCGGCGCTGAGGGTGGAGACCCCCAGCTCGATCTGCCCGCCCATGACGTCGACCAGGGCCGGCGACGCGCCCCGGTAGGGGATGTGTGTCATGAAGATGCCGGCACGCATCTTCAGCAACTCGCCGGCCACGTTCATCGGCGTGCCGTTGCCTGCGGAGGCATAGCTCAGCGCCCCCGGCTTGGCCCTGGCCAGCGCGAGGACTTCAGCGACCGAATTGGCCGGCAGGCTGGGGCTGCCCACCAGCACCATCGGGCCGGTGGCGACAAACACCACGGGCGACAGGTCCTTCATGCCGTCATAACCCACCTTGGGATTGATCAGTTTGTTGATGAGGATTTCGGAGCCAGAGCCCAGGAAGATGGTGTAGCCGTCAGGTGTTGCACGCACGGCACGCTGGGTGCCGAGCATGCCGCCCGCACCGGCCACGTTTTCGATCACGACCGGCTTGCCGAGCTTTTCGCTCAGCAAGGGCGCGATCGTACGCGCCACGTT
Organism: Polaromonas sp. P4_F4; assembly: GCF_056401355.1. NCBI lineage: Bacteria > Pseudomonadati > Pseudomonadota > Betaproteobacteria > Burkholderiales > Comamonadaceae > Polaromonas > Polaromonas sp. P4_F4. The sequence continues at coordinate 201,135 of NZ_JBFUJO010000006.1, forward strand.
GTCCGAACTGCCACCCGGCGCGAAAGGCACCAGCAGCGTGATGCTGCGCTCCGGCCAGGCCGCCTGCGCAGAGAAGGTAGGCGCGAGGCAGAACGCGAAGGCACTGGCCGCCAGCGCGGCCAGGCGGCCGAAGGTGGCGGAGGAAGGAAGAGACAGAGTTTTCATGGCGACAACAAAAAGTAAATGTCAAAAACGATGAATCCCTTGCGCATCGACCGTTGCGGCTCTCGGGCCGCTCACGGCAAACACACACAGTGCCTGGCGATGCAGGCCGGCCCTCCGCGGCTCCCCGAGCCAGCGACTGCCTGTGGCCAGCGGATGTGGCTTTCAGAAGCCCTGTGGCGTGGATTTAACCACCCTTACCGTCTTCTAATATTATGGAATACCATAATACTTAAGCACGATCCATGCCTTGACGGCCATCCTGGCTACCGCGTCGGCGCCCAGCGCCAGGGCCTTGGCCACAGAATCTGCGAATTCCGGCTCAGTGGTCGTAGGCCTTTTCGCCGTGCGAGGCGATATCCAAGCCTTCGCGCTCTTCGTCTTCCGTGACGCGCAAGCCGATGGTCATATCGACCAGCTTGAAGGCGATGAACGACACCACGCCCGACCAGACGATCGACACACCCACGCCCCACAATTGGCTGATGAGCTGGGTCGTCATGTCGAAGTCGGCGACCTTGTTGGCCACGTAGTCGTAGACGCCGGTACCGCCCAGCTTGGGCGACACGAATACGCCGGTGAGCAAGGCGCCCAGAATGCCGCCCACGCCGTGCACGCCGAACACATCCAGGCTGTCATCCGCGCCCAGCATGCGCTTGAGCCCCGTAACGCCCCAGAAGCAGGCCAAACCGGCCAGCAAGCCGATCACCAGGCCGCCCATGGCGCCAACATAGCCGCAGGCGGGCGTAATGGCCACCAGGCCGGCAATCGCACCAGATGCCGCACCCAGCATGGAGGGTTTGCCCTTGCGGATCCATTCCGCAAAGACCCACGATACGGTGGCCGCGCAGGTGGCCAGGAACGTGTTGACGAATGCCAGGGTCGCCGTGCCGCTCGCCTCCAGATTGGAGCCGACGTTAAAGCCGAACCAGCCCACCCACAGCAGTGAGGCGCCGATCATTGTCATCGTCAGGCTGTGCGGTGTCATGGGTTCCTTGTTGAAACCGACGCGCTTGCCAATCAGGAAAGCGCCCACGATGCCAGCCATTGCCGCGTTGATGTGCACAACCGTGCCGCCCGCGAAGTCGATGGCACCTTTCTGGAACAGGAAGCCTGCTGTGGCGCCGACTTTGTCGGCCACTTCGGCGCTGGTGTAAGCGTCAGGGCCGGCCCAGTACCACACCATGTGGGCAATAGGCAGGTAGCTGAAGGTGAACCACAACACCATGAAGGCGAGCACTGCCGAGAACTTCACGCGCTCGGCCAGCGATCCGATGATGAGGGTGGGCGTAATGGCCGCAAACGTCATCTGGAAGGCGATGTAGATGAATTCCGGAATCACCACGCCCTTGCTGAACGTGGCGATCACGCTGTCGGGCGTGACACCCTTGAGAAACGCACGGTCGAAGCCCCCAAAGAAGGCGTTGCCTTCGGTAAAAGCCAGGCTGTAACCATACAGGCACCACAACACGCCCAGCAGAGCGAAGGTCACCATGACCTGCATCATTACCGAAAGCATGTTCTTCGTGCGCACCATGCCGCCATAAAACAGGGGCAGGCCGGGCACGGCCATCATGATGACCAGCAAGGTTGCAACAATCATCCAACTGGTATCGCCCTTGTTGGGCAGTGGCGCAGCGTCGGCCGCGTAGGCGACCGAGCTGAGAACGAAGGCGCTGCATATGGCAAGCGCCGCAGGAAATCTTTTCATGGCAAAAGTCCTTTAAGGGTTGAAAAAGTGCGCAGGACCTTCAGCAACGTCCATGCCAGTTTTTCCTGACAGGAACTTTTCGATCATCTCATTCAACTTGCGCATGTTTGTAGCTATGCTGCCGTGGCCAGGGTGCGACGCGGCAAGCCGCGTAACGTCAACGCTCGCTTTGGCGCTATGGTCTGCCATTACCTGTTCGACCCCGACTTCTGCAACGTCGCCCCGGGCTGGAAAAAAGGCGTGGTCGAGGAGAACGTGCAGGACAGCCGTCGGCGCATCTGGACCGAAGCCGCCATGCGGCGCTTCGGCTCGTTCATTGAGCTCAATGTTCAACGACCGCCAGATGACCCGACGCACTACCGTTCAGAAGCCCTGAACGCCCGGGTACCAGCTCGTGCCAGCCATGGGAATCTGCGTCATGGCAGAGGCCTCCAGGGTCAGCGCGCACAGGTCTTCGGGCTCCAGATTGTGCAGGTGGGACTTGCCGCAGGCCCGCGCAATGATCTGGGCTTCCATCGTCAGCACCGACAGGTAGTTGGCCAGGCGGCGCCCCGCCTGCACCGGGTCCAGGCGCGAAGCCAGGCCCGGGTCCTGCGTGGTAATACCGGCCGGGTCCTTGCCCTCATGCCAGTCGTCGTAGGCGCCGGCCACGGTGCCCAGCCGGGCGTACTCGTCCTGCCAGCGCGGGTCGTTGTCGCCCAGGGCCACCAGCGCGGCGGTGCCGATGGCTACCGCGTCGGCGCCCAGCGCCAGAGCCTTGGCCACGTCGGCGCCGTTGCGGATGCCGCCCGAGACGATGAGCTGCACCTTGCGGTGCATGCCCAGGTCCTGCAGCGCCTTCACCGCCGGCCGGATGGCCGCCAGGATGGGAATGCCGACGTGTTCGATGAAGACCTCCTGCGTCGCGGCCGTGCCGCCCTGCATGCCGTCGAGCACCACGACGTCGGCGCCGGCCTTCACCGCCAGGGCCACGTCGTAGTAGGGGCGCGTCGCGCCGACCTTCACGTAGATGGGTTTTTCCCAGTCGGTGATTTCGCGCAGCTCGAGGATCTTGATCTCCAGGTCGTCCGGGCCGGTCCAGTCCGGATGGCGGCAGGCCGAGCGCTGGTCGATGCCCTCGGGCAGGCAGCGCATCTTGGCCACGCGCGGGCTGATCTTCTGGCCCAGCAGCATGCCGCCGCCGCCCGGCTTGGCGCCCTGCCCGATCACGACCTCGATGGCGTCGGCCTTGCGCAGGTCGTCGGGGTTCATGCCGTAGCGCGACGGCAGGTACTGGTAGACCAGGGTCTTGGACTGACCGCGCTCTTCCTGCGTCATGCCGCCGTCGCCGGTTGTGGTGCTGGTGCCGACCAGGCTGGCGCCGCGGCCCAGGGCTTCCTTGGCCTGGGCCGACAGCGCGCCGAAGCTCATGCCGGCGATGGTGACCGGCGTCTTGAGGTGGATGGGCTTCTTGGCAAAGCGCGTGCCCAGGACCACGTCGGTGCCGCACTTCTCGCGGTAGCCTTCGAGTGGATAGCGGCTGATCGACGCACCAAGGAACAGCAGGTCGTCAAAGTGCGGCAGCTTGCGTTTAGTGCCGCCGCCCCGAATGTCATAGATGCCGGTGGCTGCAGCACGGCGAATCTCGGCCAGCGTGGCCGGATCGAAGGTTGCCGAAAAGCGCGGCGGAGTCTGTGCGGCGACGGGCGCGGCCAGCGTCTGGGCGGAAATGGGTGCGTTCATGTCAGTAGGCTCCTGCGTTGTCAACATGGAAGTTGTAGAGAGTGCGGGCAGACCCGAAAAGCCTGAAGGCGCCGGTGTCCACGTCGGTATGGCCGGCCTTGGCCAGCAGGTCGGCCAGGATGCTGCGCTCGGCCTCGCCCATGGTTTTTTGCTCGCAGTCGGAGCCCAAGCTCTTGACCTTCCCGCGCACGAAGATGCGGGCTTCGTAGAGCGAGTCGCCCAGCGCTTCGCCGGCGTCGCCGAGCACCACCAGGTTGCCGGCTTGCGCCATAAAGGCCGAGAAGCTGCCTACCGAGCCGCCCACCACCACATCCGCGCCCTTGAGCGAGATCGCGCAGCGCAGGCCGGCATCACCGTCGATGACCAGCAGCCCGCCCTGGGCCGTGGCACCGGCGGCGTTGGAGGCGAAGCCCTTGACGTGGACCTTGCCGCTCATCATGTTCTCGGCCACGCCGGTGCCGGCGCTGCCGTTGATGATGACGTTGGCGATCTGGTTCATGCCAGCGGCGTAGTAGCCGGCATGGCCTTCCACCGTGATGCTGACGTCGGCATTCATGCCGGCTGCAATCGCATGGGCGCCGTTGGGGTTGTCGATCTGCACCGACAGGCCGGGCTTGGCCTGCTTGTGCAGGAACTGGTTCACCTCACGCAGCGGCGTGGCTGCGAGGTCGAATTTCATGCTTTCCATACGTACATCTCCTCCGGGGCGGGTTCAAAGACATGGGCGTGCTTGACGCCGGGCAGGTGGGCCAGCGAGCGGAACTCGGATGCGATGGCCACGTAGTCATCGGTCTCGGCCACCACCGCCGGCTTGCAGGCGAAGGGGTCGCGGATCAGCGCGAGTTCGTTGGGCGTGCCCATCAGGAAGGTGTAGAAGCCGTCGAGCACTTCGAAGCCCTTTTGCAGCGCGTCCTTCAGGCTGTCGCCCTCGCGCAGGCGCCACTCCAGAAAGCGGGTCGCCGCTTCGGTGTCGTTGTCGGTGTCGAACTGGATGCCGTAAGGCGCCAGCATGCGGCGGATGCCGTTGGGGTTGGACAGCGAGCCGTTGTGCACCAGGCAGAAGTCCTCGCCGGCGGTGAACGGATGAGCGCGGTCGGCCGTTACAGCGGACTCGGTCGCCATGCGGGTGTGGCCGACGAGGTGGCTGCCCTTGAAGTCGGCGAAGCGGTAGCGCGCCGCGACTTCGGCGGGCGTGCCGATGTCCTTGTAGAGGTCGATGCTCTGGCCTGCGGAGAACACCTGCAGCAGCGGCTGGTAGCCGTGCAGCCAGGCCTTGACCGTGTCGGGCGAACCGTCGAAGGCGATGATGCCGTGGTTGCCCTTGGCCTCGACCGAGGCGTTCACGCCGAACGCGCCGTTCAGCGCGGCGACGAGGGCCTGCCAGTCGTACGTAGCACCACCCTTGACCAGGCCGGAGAACACGCTGACCTTGCGGCGGCCATCGGCCAGCGGCGGCGTGAAGACGGCCAGGCCGGCCGAGTCGGGGCCGCGCTCGGTCATGCCGATCATCATGGGCACCATGAGTTCGCCGAGCTGCTCACGCAGCGCCGGCGTTTTCACCAAAAGTCCAACTATTCCGCACATGGCGTTTCCCTTTCAAAAGAATTCGAGGTATTGCTTGATTTCCCAATCGGAGACGTGACGCTGATACTCCAGCCACTCCATCCGCTTGAGCTTGAGGAATTCCTGGGCGACCGGGCCCAGCGCATCGCAGACCAGCGTGTCAGCTTCCAGGGCGTCGAGTGCCAGGCCGAGGTTCTGCGGCAGCAGGCCGATGCCCGCCTCGCTGAGTTCGCTTTCGCTCCACTCGTAGAGGTTGGTGTTGCGCGGCACGCCCGGGTCCAGCTTGCGGTCCACGCCGTCGAGGCCCGCGGCGATGACGGCCGCGGTGGCCAGGTAGGGATTGGCCGCACCGTCCGGCAGGCGCAGCTCCAGCCGGCCCTTGGGGATGCGGATCATGCTGGAGCGGTTGTTGTCGCCGTAGGTGATGTAGGCGGGTGCCCAGGTCGCGCCGGTGAGCGAGCGACCAACCACCAGGCGCTTGTAGGAGTTGACGGTGGGCGCGCACAGCGCGGTGAGCGCCGGTGCATGCGCCAGCAGGCCGCCGAGAAAGTGATAAGCCAGCTCGGAGAGTTCGAGGCCGCGTGCATCGCTCTTATCGCAAAACAGGTTGCTCTTGCCGTCGCCGATGGACATGTGCATGTGCATGCCGTTGCCGGGACGGTTGGCAAACGGCTTGGGCATGAAGGAGCACAGCAGGCCCATGTCGTTGGCGATCTCCGACGCCGCCATTTTGAAGAAGACGAAATGGTCGGCCGAGGTCAGGCAGTCGGTGAAGGTGTAGTTCAGCTCGAACTGGCCGTTGGCATCCTCATGGTCGATCTGGTAGACGTCCATGCCCACGGCGCGCAAGTCGTTGGACAGGCGCTCCAGGAAGGCACGCGTGCGCGACAAGCCCTTGTAGTCATAGCAGGGCTTGGCCAGCGTGTCGCTGGGATCGCACGGTGCGAGCGCACCCTTGTCGTCGCGGCGCAGCAGCGAGAACTCGGGCTCCAGGCCGGTGAAGAGCGTGTAGCCGCGTTCCGTCAGTCGCTCGATCTGGCCGCGCAGCACCACGCGGCTGTCGAAGGCCCAAGGCTCGTTCTCGACATGGCCTTCGCAAACCATGCGTGCCAGACCCGGTTGCCAAGGCACCAGCGACAGGGTGGAGAGGTCGCCCTTGGCCATGAAGTCGGGGCCGTGCGGCTCGATGCCGACGCCGGAGATGGCGAAACCGGCGAAGCCCGCGCCCTCTTTCATGATGGAAGGCAAATGCGCTACCGGTACCGACTTGGCCTTGGCCACGCCGTGGATGTCTACGAACTGGGCCAGCACGTAGCTGACGCCCTGCTCAAGCAAATAGGCCTGCGCCGCCTCGACCGTGTCGAAGCGTGGCGAGGGGACCAGCGTACCGGCCGGCGCGGCCAGGCGGGAGGTGGGATCTGACTTCATGGAACAAGCTCCTTGGGTCTTAACAAAATAGTGCAACGCACTACGGGGAACGACTTGCTCCATGGTTGAAGCTTATCGCATTAATTCCTGTGATGCAACATTTATGCCTACTGCGAACTATTTTTTTGGTGCATTAAACTTGCTCAAAAGCACTGCCCACCATGACCACTCCCGTTGAAATCCAGCCCCCCTCCCTCGAAGAATCCGTCGGCGCGGCCATCCGCCAGCTGCGCCTGCGCGACGGTCTGACCATCGCCCAGATCGCTGAACAGGCCGGCCTTAGCAGGGGAATGCTCTCGAAGATAGAGACCGGCAGCACCATGGCTGGCATGGACACACTGGCTCGCATTGCACGCGCGCTTGGCGTGTCCATGTCCATGTTGTTCAGCAAGTACGACGCAACTGCTGCAACCGCGCAGCACGTCAAAAGTGGTGCAGGCATGGAAGTGGTGCGTCGGGGCACCAAAGACGGGCACACCTACCACCTTCTGGCATACGACCAAGGGCCCGTCAAACTCTTCGAGCCCTTTCTCATCACCATCGACGACGACAGCCAGCGCTACCCGACCTTCCAGCATCCCGGCACGGAATTCCTGTACATGCTCGAAGGTGTGATCGAGTACCGCTGTGGCCAGCAGACCTATGTGCTGCAGCCGGGCGACTCGCTGAGTTTTCAGGGCGACGTGCCGCACGGGCCGGAGAACCTGACGCAATGCCCGATCAAGTTCCTTTCCATCATCATTTATCCGCGCAACCCGGAATGAAAAAGAGGCCATCAAGCTGGCCTCTTTTATTTAACGCACAAAACGCCTACGCGCCAGACGCTTCACATGCCCGCGTAGTTCGGCCCGCCGCCACCTTCGGGCGTGACCCAAACGATGTTCTGCGTCGGGTCCTTGATGTCGCAGGTCTTGCAGTGCACGCAGTTCTGCGCGTTGATCTGCAGGCGGTCGGTGTTGTCGGCGTTCTTCACGAACTCGTAGACGCCCGCCGGGCAGTAGCGGCTCTCGGGGCCGGCGTATTTCGCCAGGTTGATGGTCACCGGCACGCTCGCATCCTTGAGCGTCAGGTGCGCGGGCTGGTGCTCTTCGTGGTTGGTGTTGGAGACGAACACCGAGCTCAGGCGGTCGAAGGTGAGCCTGTTGTCCGGCTTGGGATAGGCGATGGACTTGCACTCGGCCGCGGGCTTGAGGCGCGCGTGGTCGGGCTCGGTTCGGTGGATAGACCAGGGAGGGCTCTTGATGCCCAGCTTGGGCAGCAGCCACTGCTCGATGCCGGTCATGAATGAGCCGACATACACGCCCTTCTTGAACCACTGCTTGAAGTTGCGCGACCGGTCCAGCTCTTTGGCCAGCCAGCTCTCGGCGTAGGCCTTGGGGTAACCGGCGAGTTCGTCGTGCTGGCGGCCGGCAATGACGGCGTCATAAGCAGCTTCGGCGCAGAGCATGCCGGACTTGATCGCAGCGTGGCTGCCCTTGATGCGGCTGGCGTTGAGGTAACCGGCTTCGCAGCCGACCAGGGCGCCGCCGGGGAACACCGTCTTGGGCAGGCTGAGCGCGCCGCCCGCGGTGATAGCCCGCGCGCCGTAGCTGACGCGCTTGCCGCCCTCCAAATAAGCCTTGATGCTGGGGTGCGTTTTCCAGCGCTGCATTTCCTCGAAGGGGCTGAGGTAGGGATTGGTGTAATCCAAACCCGTGACCAAACCCAGCGTGACCTTGTTGTCTTCCAGGTGGTACATGAAGCCGCCACCGTAGGTGTCGCTGGCCATGGGCCAGCCGGCCGTGTGGATCACGAGGCCGGGTTTGTGTTTGGCCGGATCGATTTCCCAGAGCTCCTTCACGCCGAGGGCGTAGGACTGCGGATCCTTGCCTTCGTCAAGCTTGAAGCGATTGATGAGCTGGCGGCCGAGGTGGCCGCGCGCGCCTTCGGCGAACACGGTGTACTTGCCGTGCAGCTCCATGCCGAGCTGGAAATTGTCGGTGGGCTGGCCGTCCTTGCCGATGCCGAGGTTGCCGGTAGCGACACCTTTTACCGAAGGTAAGCCCCCATCTTCGGAACCGTCGTCGTTGTAGAGCACTTCAGCGGCGGGAAAGCCCGGGAAGATTTCCACGCCCAGGTTCTCGGCCTGCTGCGCGAGCCAGCACACGACGTTGCCCAGGCTGATGACGTAGTTGCCTTCGTTGTAGAAGCACGCGGGCACGAAGAAGTCGGGTATCTTGACGGCGCCGGTCTCGCTGAGGAAGAGGACTTCGTCGGCGGTGACGGGCTGGTTCAAGGGCGCGCCGAGTTCTTTCCAGTCGGGGAAGAGTTCGGTCAGCGCCTTCGGGTCCATCACGGCGCCGGAGAGGATGTGCGCGCCGGGCACGGAGCCTTTTTCGAGCACGACGACGGAAAGCTCCGTGCCTTTTTCAGCGGCGAGCTGCTTGAGCCGGATGGCCGTGGCCAGGCCGCCGGGGCCGCCGCCCACCACGACCACGTCGTATTCCATCGCTTCGCGGGGGCCGAACTGGGCCAGGATTTCTTCGGTGTTCATCGGGGTGGGCTTGAATTGTTTTTGGGGGAAGAAAGCGACAACGCCAAGCCGGCGTTCAAGGGCTGAGCTGCGCCACCAGCAGACAGGCATCGAGGCTGAGCGCCTCCACGCGCAAGGCGCCCGCCAAGCCATGGAAATGCAGGCCTTCGCCCAGCCCCACATGCTGCTCGATAGCCGAGGCCGCACGCGTGCCGCGAAACGACAGGCTGAACTCCCCCAAGGCCACCAGCACCACCAGGGCGCCGCTTTCAGCCAGCGACAGCTCGGCGCTGCTCCGGTGGGCGCTGACGGCGGCCGTTGCCTGGCCGCGCCGCGTCATCACATTGAACAGGCGCACCGGGCCCTCGCCCAGCTCGGTGGCCAGCGCCAGCTCGCCGTCGAAGGCATGGCCGTCGCCGAGCCGGGTGAACCGCAAGGCAGCGGCATCGGCGCGCAAGGTGAGCTGCCGGCCATCGGCCAGCAGCGCCTGGCGATCCATGCCGGCAAAGACAGAAAACGGGCCGTCGCGGCGGATGTCCGCCAGGCTGACGCGCCAGTCCCAGCCGCCATCACCCGTCCCGAAGGCGGCGATCTGCCGTGTCTGGCCGCCGCCATTGCGCCAGGGCTCGGCCACCAGGTCCGACACGGCAAAACGGCGCAGCCCCGCGGGCAAAGCGGCGACGTTCATGGCTCAGGCCGCGGCCGATGCAAGCGATGCGACCGGCGCAGCCGGCAGGCCGGCCTGCAGGGCCGGCAGCGCGTCGAAGAGGTCGCCGACCACGCCGTAGTCGGCGATCTGGAAGATGGGGGCGTCCGGGTCCTTGTTGACGGCGACGATGCAGTCGGCGTCCTTGATGCCGGCCAGGTGCTGGATGGCGCCGGAGATGCCCAGCGCCACATAGACCTGCGGCGCGATGGTCTTGCCGGTCTGGCCGATCTGCACGGTGTTGGCGGCAAAGCCCGCGTCCACCGCGGCGCGCGAGGCGCCCACGGCGGCCCCCAGGCAGTCGGCCAACGCCTCGACCCTGGCCATGCTCTCCCGCGAGCCCACACCCCGGCCGCCGGCCACGACGATGTGCGCCCGGCCGAGGTCCGGCCGCGTGCTGGCGGCCGCCTCCCGGCTGAGGAGGCGTGTGCGCGTGTCCGGCGCCACGGCGGGCACCGGGGTGATGGCCACGGCTGATTCGGCGTGGCCCACCGGCTTGAAGCTGCTGGCGCGCACCGTCAGAAAGGTCATCAGCGCGGTCGAGCGGACCTGCGTCAACACGACGCCGGCATAGGCCGGGCGTTCCAGGGTGTCGCCGTCGACACGCGTCACATCCGACAGGTAGGCCGCGTTGCACAGGGCCGCCGCACGCGGCAGCGCGGCGCGCGCGGCCAGGGTGTGCGCAGCGATCACCCAGCCATAACCGGCGGCCATGGCGGCCAGTTGGCGGGCGCGGGTTTCGGCGCCGGGCGACGCGAGCGCGGGGTCATCGGCCACGAGCACCATATCCACGCCGTGCAGCTGCGCGGCCTGGGTGGCAGCGGCCGTCAGGCCGTGGCCGATGAGCAGCAGGTGGACCTGCGTATCAGCGATAGCGGCCAGCCGTGTGGCCGCCTTCACCACGTGGGCGGTAGAGGGGTCGAGTTGCAGGCCGTCGCAGGCCGCCAGGACGAGGATGTTCATCAGAAGACTCCGGGAATTTCAGCGAATGAGCGGACGGGCGAAAGGTTCAGACCGCCTGGAAGGCCGGCAGGCCGCGCAGGCGATCGACCAGCGCGGGCATGCCAGCCAGTCGCACGCCGGGCGCACGCGCCGCGGGCTCGGCCACGCCCAGCAGCTGCACCCAGGGCTGGCCGCTCTCGGCCAGCGAGGCGGCGGGCAGCGTGGTGATGGTGGCTTTTTTCGCCCGCATCATGGCGGGCAAGGTGATGTTGCGGGGATCGCACAGGCGCAGGTCGACGCTGAGCACGGCGGGCAGGCTGAGCGCGAGTTGCTCGGCGCCCATATCGGCATCGGTGGAGACCTGCAACTCGTCCGCTTCAATCGCCAGCCGGTTCACGGCGACGGCCTGCGGCCAGTCGAGCAAAGCGGCCAGCATGGGGCCGGTGGCGCCGAGGTCGTCGTCGATGGCCTGCTTGCCGCAGAGGATGAGGCCGGCGCCCTCCTGCTCGGCCAGGGCGCGGAACAGGCGCGCGGCGCCCAGCGGGTCGAGCGCGGCGGGCGCATCGACCAGGATGGCGGCGTCGGCCCCCATGGCCAGCGCGGTGCGCAGCACGTCCTGCGCGATGGGCGCGCCGCAGGTCACGGCCGTCACGCGGCTGGCGAGGCCCTGCTCCTTCAGGCGCACGGCCTGCTCCAGCGCGACCTCATCGAAGGGGTTGATGGACATCTTGACGCCAGCCGTGTCGACGGCCGAGCCATCGCTTTTGACGCGGACCTTGATGTTGTGGTCGACGACGCGCTTGACGAGAACGAGGATGTGCATGGGATGACTTCAGAAAGGAGGAAGGGAGGAAGGGCCGATCAGGACACGGCGCCCAGGCCGTACTTGCCGACCAGTTGCTGGCCGGTGCGAAAACGCTCCAGTGCGTAAGGCGCGATGTCGACCTCGGTCGCGAGACCCAGGGCCGATTGCGCCAGCACCAGGCCCACGGCCGGCGAGAGTTTGAAGCCATGGCCGGAAAACCCGTAGCCCACTACCAAGCCTGGCACATCGGGCAGGCGGCCCAGCACCGGGTTCCAGTCAGGCGTCACGTCATAGACACCGGTCCATGACGAGGCCACGCCCGCCGTCTCGTAGCTGGGGAAACGCTCGGCCACCTGGGCGCCGACTTCCACCATGTAATCCATGCTGATGTCGCCCTGCTCGTTGTCGGGCTTGGGCAGGGTTTCGCCCACAACGCCCTCGCTGACCAGCATCTGCTTGCCGCCGTAGCTGCGGCAGTACAGCATGCCTGGCGAACCCAGGTCCTTGTAGACCGGCATCTTGAAGGTGTAGGCCTCAGGGCCCTCGAGGGCGAGCACGCTGTGGCGCTCGGGCACTACCGGGCTCGGAATGCCTGTCCAGCGTTCAATGTCGGTGGCCCAGATGTTCTGCGCGCTGATCACCGTGCCGCTGCGGAAGGTGCCCTGCGAGGTTTCGACGCCGGCGACCTTGCCGCCTTCGAGGAGCAGCTTGTGGACTTCCACGCCTTCCTTGATCTTCACGCCCAGCCGGCGGGCGCTGCGCGCAAAACTGGTTGCGACCAGGTAGGCGTCGGCAAAGCCGGCTTCGGGCTCGTAGCCGATCAGCGCCGCATCGTCGAAGCGCGCAATCGGCAACAGGCTGCGGGCCTCGCTTTGCCCCAGGAAGCGTACTTCGATGCCCTGAGCCTGCTGGGCCTCCAATGCCGCGTGCAATGGCGCGAGCTTGGGGCCTTCAGGCGCGGCGATGACATAGCCGCACTTGACCATGCCAGAGGCGGCGTCTTCATCGCCTAGGTAGTTGGCGAAATCATTGAACACCCTCCATGAGGCCTGCGCCATGCGCACGTTTTCAATCACGGAATAGTGGGTGCGCAGAATGCCACTGGACTGCGAGGTCGTTCCCGCGCCGATTTGCGTGCGGTCCAGCACCAGCACCTTGGTGCACCCCAGGCGCGCCAGATGGTAGGCGACCGAGCTGCCGATCACGCCAGCACCGATCACGATGGCATCGAAGTTTTCCATGTCAATTTCCCAGGAGGTTTGAATAGCTGCAAGCGTAAATAGGGCGGCGGCTGCACTTTGGAGATAAACGAAAACTAATTCAAAATATTAGTTTTGCTTCATAAGTTGCTCTTGCAACCATGGAGCGACCACCATCGTCGGGGTACACCATGCGCAGCCAACAGCCGCCTTCTTCGTCCTTGCCCACGCCAACCGCGGCGTCGCCCGACAACGCGCGGCGCGGTCAGGTTTTGCCCGATTTACGGGCGCTGGCAACGTTTGTCACGGTGTGTGAAGCCGGCTCCATGGTGCTGGCCGCCCAGCGCCTGGGCATCACCCAGAGTGCCGTCAGCCAGATGATCCGCGTGTTGGAGGGCAACTATGGCGTGACCCTGTTTGACCGCGAGGTGCGCCCGGCTCGCCCCACGCGCGCCGGCACACGGCTGTTGGACATGGCCGACGGCTTGCTGTCCAGCGCCCGCGCCGTGTCCGAGCAGTTGCGTGCCAGCATCCGCCTGGACCACACCCAGCTGCGCCTGGGCTGTGTGGACTCTTTTGCCGCCACGGTGGGGCCGGCGCTGGTGCATGCGCTGTCCGGGTCGGCGCGGCAGTTGCAGCTCTGGTCGGGCCTGACGCCTGGCCTGAACCAGCAGTTGCTGGCGCGTGAACTGGACCTGGCCATCTGCACCGAAGTCCCGAAGGAGGACCCCCGCATCACCGAGCGCCTGCTGTTCTCAGAAAGCTGGGTGGCCGTGTTTCCGCGCGGCGCGGCGCCGTCGGCACTGGCCGAAGCCCGTGGGCTGAAGGCTGCCATAGCGGGAGACTTGCCGCTGATCCGCTACTCCCAGCGCTCCGTGATTGGCCAACAGATCGAACGCTTTTTGCGCCACCTGGGCGTGGACGCGCCCAGGCGCTTCGAGTTCGATGCCACCGACCCCATGCTGAGCCTGGTCGCCGCCGGTCTGGGCTGGGCCATCAGCACGCCGCTATGCCTGTGGCAATCGCGCGCCTGGCTGGGCCAGGTTGATCTGCTGGCCATCCCCGGCGCCGGCCTGGGCCGCCGCGACTTCTACCTGCTGTGCCGTGAAGAAGAATGGTCGCCGATGGCCGACGACATTGTCCGCATCACCCAAACCGCGCTCAACCACGACACGCTGCCCGCGATACGCAAGAGCATGCCCCAGCTGCCAGTCGATGCCATTCTGGTTTCTGAACCCCCAAAGAGATCGTAAACACGTTCTAAGCCCACCCACCATGACCCACCCATTGTTCACGCTCCACCAGGGCGATGCCCCGCTGCTGATTTCCATCCCGCACCTGGGCACCTTGTTGCCGGATGAAATCGCCTCCGCCTTCTCACCCGAGGCCGGCATCGTCAGCGACACCGACTGGCACCTGGACAGGCTCTATGCCTTTGCCAAGGACATGGGCGCCTCGGTGCTGGGCGCGACGGTCTCGCGCTACGCCATCGACCTGAACCGCCCGCCCCACGGCGAAAGCCTCTACCCCGGGCAGACCACCACGGGCCTGTGCCCCACGGAAACCTTCAAGGGCGTGCCCCTCTACGCCCCGGGCCGCGAACCCGATGCCGCCGAGATCAGCCGGCGCCGCGCCGCCTACTGGCAGCCCTACCACGACGCCCTGCGCGCCGAGCTGGACCGGCTCCGGGCCTTGCACGGCCAGGTGCTGCTGTGGGAAGCGCACTCCATTGCCAGCGTGCTGCCGCGCCTGTTCGAAGGCAAGCTGCCGGACTTCAATTTCGGCACCAATGCCGGCGCAACGTGCTCAGCATCAATCATGGCGGCCGTGCTCAAGCCGCTGACCGAGCCGAACAAATCACATGATTTCTCGTACGTTTTGAACGGCCGCTTCAAGGGGGGCTATATCACCCGGCATTACGGTAATCCAGACCAAAGCATTCATGCCATTCAACTGGAGATGTGCCAAAGCCTATACATGGATGAAGAATTTCCGTTTGCATTCAGACCGGACCTAGCACATCAGGTTCAGCCTCTATTGCAAGTTCTAATCAACGCCGGGCTAGAAGAAATCGCCGTTCGAACGCTGCGAGGCGTCCTGCAAGGTACTCCATCGGATTGAGATCGGGTGCGTACGGCGGCAGAAACGCGATCTGGATGTGCCCGTTCAGACTGTCCAGGTAGTCGCGCACCAGACGGCTGCGTTGCGCCTTCAGGCCATCCCAGATGACAAGCAGCGGCGGGTTTGCCCCTTGGGGGCCCAGGTACGCACTCGAGTTGGGCGTTCGCTGATGCCCGATTCGTCGATGAAGACGATCAGCCGGCCTTCTCGCTGGGCCTTTTTTTGAGCGCGGGCCAAGTGCGCCGCGTCCACTGCCGCATCGCTTCTTCGTCGCGCTCGATGGCGCGCTTTTCGGGTTTTTGCGCGCTGAAGCCCAGGCTGCCCAGGATGCGCCAGACCTGCGTCTGGCCAAAGAGCACGCCGTGCATACGATCGATGACGGCACCCACCCGCTTGAGGGTCCACAACTCGGTTCCGAATCCATGCTCGGTCGGGCTTTGCAGCAGGGCTTTTCGCACAGCCGCCAGCTGCTGCTCATCCAACTGGGCCGGCCGCCCGCGCTCTGGCACGGCTCGCAAGGCATCGATGCCGCCCTCATTGAGCAGCCTTTTCCATGTGTACACGGTTTGCCGCGCCACGCCCACGGCCAATGCCACTTCCGCGCAGCCCTTGCCCGCCAGCAGCATGTGCCCGGCCCGCAAGCGCTTCTTCGCCGCTTCGCTCAATCGCTTTTGCACCATGCCAACATTCTCCAGGATCGTTCCTGGGAGACATAACGCTCGAGTTGCTCGGCGGTTGTCATGTTTTTAGGAAACATCAATAAACAGCATTATTTGGCCATTTTCCCTGTCCTTGGGGTCTCGTTGGGCGGGGGTCAATGCCTGTTTTTCAGGCAGGCGCTGAGGCTCCTCCTTTGCCCAAGCCTTCTTTTTAGCGGCGCCCGACGCCCCCACGCCTGTATTTGCTAACATCTCACTTCATCTTTTGATTGGCTAGTTTTTTCTGAACCCGCTCTGGCTCTCCCATTTCACCGCCACCAGCTGCATCGGCCAAGGCTTGGGCGAGACGCTGGCTTCGCTGCGGGCGCAGCGCAGCGGCCTGAAGCCCTGCGATTTCGATTCGGCTGACCTGCCCACCTGGATTGGGGCCGTCGAGGGCCTGGCCGACGAAGCCTTGCCTGCCGGACTCCAGGCATTCGATTGCCGCAACAACCGGCTGGCCCGGCTGGCCCTGCGGCAAGACAATTTCGAGCAGGCGGTACAGGACGTGGCCGCACGCGTAGGACACCGGCGAATCGGCATCTTTCTGGGCACCAGCACCTCCGGCATCCTGCAGACCGAGCTCGCCTACCGCGACCTGGACCCCGCCACCGGCGCGCTGCCCGCCAGCTTTATTTATGCATCCACGCACAACCCCTTCTCGGTGACAGCCTTCGTGCGCGAGTATTTCCGTCTCGAAGGACCGGCGGTGACGGTGTCTTCGGCCTGCTCTTCCAGCGCCAAGGTCTTTGCTTCGGCCCGCCGCATGATGGCCGCCGGGCTGATTGACGCGGCCATCGTCGGCGGGGTGGATTCGCTGTGCCTGACCACGCTGTACGGCTTCAACTCGCTGGATCTGCTATCGCGCAGCCCGTGCCAACCCTTTGACGCCGCGCGCAAGGGCATCTCCATCGGCGAAGGTGCGGCCTTTGCACTGCTGGAGAGGACGCCTGGCAGTCTGGACGCCAGCGCGGTGCTGCTGCGCGGCGCCGGTGAATCCAGCGACGCGCACCACATGTCGGCGCCGCATCCGGACGGGCTGGGCGCAGTCATGGCGATGCGGCAGGCACTGGCCAGCGCGGGCCTGCAGCCCGGCGCGATCGACTACATCAACCTGCACGGCACGGCCACCCCCTCCAACGACGCGGCGGAGAGCAAGGCCGTCGCCACCGTTTTTGGCGCGCATGCGCTGCCCTGCAGCTCCACCAAGGGGGCGACCGGCCACACGCTCGGAGCCGCCGGTGGCATAGAGGCCGTGATCAGCGCGCTGGCCCTGCAACAGGGCTTCATGCCCGGCGGCGTGAACACCGACAGCGTGGACCCCAGCCTGCCGGTCAACTACCTGCTGGAAAACCGCGATCAGGCGCTGACGCATGTGCTCAGCAATTCTTTCGGTTTCGGCGGCACCAACTGCAGCCTTGTTTTTGGCCGCGCCGGCTGAATGCCGAATACGTGAAACGCCGGATATGACTGCATCCAACCCACCCGCCGCCAACCCGCTCACGGTTTTTGTCGAGGGCATAGGACTGTTAGGCCCCGGTTTTTCCAGCTGGGAAGAAGGCCGCCAGCACCTGGCTGGCCTGGCGCCCTATGCCCCGCAAAAAACCCTGCTTCCCTCGCCAATGTCGCTGCCACCGGCGGAACGCCGGCGTGCCGGTGCGGTCATCAAGGTTTCGTTGGCGGTCGGCCATGAGGCGGTTGACGCGGCCGGACTTAGCGCCGCCGAACTGCCCTCGGTATTCACGTCCTCGAGTGGTGACGGTGTCAATTGCCACGAGATCTGCTCGGCGCTGGCCTCCAGCGACCGGCTGATTTCACCCACCCGCTTTCACAACTCGGTGCACAACGCGGCGTCAGGTTACTGGAGTATTTCCACCGGCGCCATGCCCTCTTCGTCGGTGCTGTGCGCCTACGACGGCAGCTTTGCCGCCAGCTTGCTGGAAGCGATGACGCAGGCCGTCATCGACGACACCCCGGTGCTGCTGGTGGCCTACGACACCGATTACCCGGAACCGCTGCGCAGCAAGCGGCCGGTTCCCGACACGATGGGCGTGGCGCTGGTCATCCGCCCCGGCGCCAGCGCACGCAGCGTGGCCCGCATCACGCTGCAGGGCGGCAACGGCCTGACCACGGCTGCGGCCACTGTGATGAGCGACGCCGGGCTGGAGTTCCTGCGCCAGACCATTCCGGCCGCCCGCGCCTTGCCTCTGTTGCAGGCTCTTGCCCAACAGCAGGCGGCAGCGCTGGTACTGGATTACCTGGAAGGCACGCAACTGGCGCTGGAAGTCGCGCCGCCATGAACAGGCAGCCCCTGAACCGGGACGACATCGCCCGCCGCATTCCCCACCAGGGCAGCATGTGCCTGCTCGACACCGTCACGGCTTGGGACGACAGCCACATCCGTTGCCAGGCCAGCAGCCATCGCGCCCCCGACCACCCGCTGCGGGCTCATGGCCGGCTGGGAGCGGCCTGCGGCGTGGAATATGCGGCGCAAGCCATGGCGGTGCACGGCACCCTGGTGACGGAGGCGGCTGCGGGCACTGTCGGCGGCAGCTCGCCACCGCGCGCCGGCTACCTGGCCAGCATGCGTAGCGTGAACCTGTATGTCGAACGGCTGGACACGGTGCCCGGCCCCCTGACCGTCAGCGCGGAGCGGATGACCGGGGACGCCAACACCGTGCTTTATAGCTTCACGGTGCAGGCCGGAACCCAGACCCTGCTCAGCGGGCGTGCGGTTGTCGTGCTCGATGCGGCCCTCTTGCCGAGCCCCGTCAACAACGGCAGCGGCAGCGCGGGCTGAACCCTCCGGCCTTTCCAGGACACCTTCATGACCCCTCCCCTCAAACGTGCACTTGTCACCGGCGGCAGCGGCGGCATCGGCTCGGCCATCTGCCGGCGCCTGGCGGCCGACGGCTTCAGCGTCATTGTTCATGCCAACAGCCACCTGGCCACGGCGCAGGCCGTGGCGGCCAGCATCGCGGCCGACGGCGGTCAGGCGCAGGCCGTGGCTTTTGATGTCACCGATGCCTCCGCCACGGCGGCTGCACTGGAGGCCCTGCTCGAACAGGGGCCCATCCAGGTGCTGGTCAACAACGCCGGCATCCACGACGACGCCGTGTTCCCCGGCATGCAGCTGTCCCAATGGCAGCGCGTGCTGGATGTGTCGCTCAACGGCTTTTTTCACGTCACCCAACCCCTGACGCTGCCGATGATACGGACCCGCTGGGGCCGCATCATCACCATCACCTCCGTGGCCGCCGTGGCCGGCAACCGGGGCCAGGTCAACTATTCAGCGGCCAAGGGAGCCCTGCACGCCGCCACCAAATCGCTGGCCCTCGAAGTGGCCAGCCGCGGCATCACCGTCAACGCCGTGGCGCCGGGCATCATTGACACGGCCATGAGCAATAGCAGCTTCAGTTCCGACGTCATCGAACGCATGGTGCCGATGAAGCGGGCCGGCCGGGCCGATGAAGTGGCCGACCTCGTCGGTTTTCTGGCATCAGAGCGGGCGGCTTACATCAGCGGGCAGATCATTTCCATCAATGGCGGCATGATCTGACCCCCGAACCAGCAGTTATCCGCTTGACTGTTGAAAAAGACGTGTAAAACTGGCTGATCCAGCGTCAAGGGCAATCACCTCAAGGGGAGAGCACAACGCACCCCATCAAGCCCCCCGGGGCACGCCTGGCCGCGTTGCTCCTCCTTGCAGACATCAGCCTGCGTCATCGTCGCACCTTGCCAACGCACGCCCATGACGGCCCACCCCCGGCGCGTCCAACTGCCGTTTCAGGTCTAGAGGTAAATACCCCATGAAGACTTCCGAACCCGTCCCTACGACGCATGCACCCCATATTCCGCTCACTGATTACTACCAGACAGAGCAGGATAGGCAAGCCTATTTGCGCAAGATCTTTGACAATACCGCTGCGGATTACGACCGTATCGAGGCGATGTTGGCATGGGGCACCGGTTCCCGTTACCGGCACCAGGCCCTGATCCGGGGCGGTTTGCAAGCGGGCATGAAAGTGCTCGATGTGGGCGTGGGAACCGGCCTGGTTGCTGCGCAGGCCTGCCTCTTGGCCGGCGATCCCGCCTTGGTCACCGGGGTTGATCCCAGCCCCGGCATGATGGCAGCCAGCAAGCTGCCCAAGACCATGGTGCTGATGGAGGGCCGGGCCGAATCATTGCCCTTTCCGGACAACCACTTTGATTTCCTGAGCATGGGCTATGCACTTCGCCACATCAGTGACCTGGGTGTGGCGTTTGCAGAGTTTCAACGGGTATTGAAGCCCGGAGGCCGCCTGTGCATCCTTGAAATAACCCAGGCGAAAAGCGGCTTGGGACAGTGGCTGCTCAAAACTTACATGCGGGGTGTGATACCGCTGCTGACACGGTTTATTTCCCGGGAAAAAGATACAGCAACAATCTGGCGTTACTACTGGGACAGCATAGAAGCCTGCGTCCCTCCCGAACAGGTCATGGCCACACTGAGGGCGGCCGGGCTGACGCAGGTCAAGCAACACCTGGAGGTTGGCGTGTTTTCGGAATACCAGGCGATCAAACCCGGGAACGCCAGTTGACGGCCTGCCGCAGGAAGGCAGGCATCATGAACACTGGCTTTGGGACGAACACCGTCACCAGGGGGAGAAGCGCCAGCCCAGCCTGAACCGCCAGCACCCACTGGCTGCGCTCAGCTGCCGCTCCAGCAAAAAACTCCCAGGATTGTTCATGGGCGCCCGAACAAGCGCCTCGCCAGCAACACGGGCAGACGCAGCACAAACCCCAGAAACAGGCGCGAGTGCATCCAGCTCAGCAAGAGGTTGTCGCGCAGGTAGTTGAAGTGCGAGACCCCGCCTTCGTCGGCGCGAAAATATCTGACGGTGGCCGGCAGGTTGACCGGCTTGACGCCGCGCCAGCACATGCGCACCGCCGCCTCGGGGTCAAAGTCAAAACGGCGCATCCAGCGCTGCCCATGCATCACCTCGCGCAGCGGCGCAATCGGGTAGACGCGAAAGCCGAACAGCGAATCGCCAATGCCGGCCCACAGGGTCTCCAGGTTGGCCCAACCGTTCGACAGCTTGCGGCCGTTGACGCGCAGGCGCGGCGCATCGGCCGCGAACACCGGCTCACCCAGCACCATGACGGCGGGCTGGGCGGCGGAGGTGGCCATGAAGTCGGGAATCAGCGGCGCCGGATGCTGGCCATCGGAGTCCATGGTCAGCACATGCGTGAAGCCTTGCGCCGCGGCCAGGTCCAGCCCGTGCAGCACGGCAGCGCCCTTGCCGACGTTGTGCGGCAGCACGATCACCCGCAGGCCTTCATCCTGCGCCGCCATCGCCTGCAGGCCCTCGGCGCTGGCATCGGTGCTGCCATCGACCACCACCCAGACAGGCGTCCACTGCGCGCGCGCCGAACGCACCGTGTCATAGACCTTGGGGCCGGGGTTGTAGCTGGGAATCAGGACAAGATGCGTGCGGGACGCGCTGGGCAACAAAGCATTCATGGACAGGAAAGAAAGATAGAGAAAAAGCGAAAGCGGCCCGGTTCAGGCCGGCGGCGCCTTGGCAGGAAAGTCGGGCAACTGCGCATGCGCCAGCTCCGCCTGGAAGTATTGCTCCAGCTCGCTGACAAAATGCGCCGTATGCTGGGGCGGATCAAACCGCTTGCCAAGCCGGACCCTGTAAGTGATGGGCATTTTAGGCGTCCAGAACACCGACCAGCCTTTGCCCAGAAAAGCCGAATCAGTTTCGATAAACACCGTCTGCACCGGCACGCCGGCATTTTTGGCGATCAGCCCCGTCGTCCCCTGCATCGCACCCACTGGAAACCGGTTGGTGCGCGTGCCCTCCGGAAACAGCAGCAAATGGCTGCCCTGGCGTAAATCGGCAACGCCCAATTGCACCATGGTACGGATCGGCGTGTTGCGGATGTAGCCGGTCAGCCGTGCCCCCGCGCCAAAAAAGACACTGTTGACCAGTTCGGCCTTCATGATGCAGGCCGCATTGGGCAGGCGCGACAAAATCATCACGGCGTCGAGCAGCGAGGGATGATTGGGCGCTATTAACATGGCCGGCTCTCCCTGCAGCACATCAAGCGCGGCCAGGTCAAAGCGGCAGGCCCCCATGAGTACCAGAAAACGCAAGTAACCCCGGGCCAGCAGGTTGACCAGCTTGCGGCCTATCCGCTTGCTCAGCGCGCGCGGCAAGAGCGCGCGCATCGGCAAGGCCAGCAAGGTCACGGTCAGGCAGATCACGCCCAGCAGCGCGAAGCCCAAGTGCAGCCTGATGGTTTCATGCAGGGCCCTGCGAGCGGCGTGCAGCTTGAGGTGTTCGTTCAGCACAGCATGGGGCTTGTGTTCCATAAAGTCAGGCCTGTGGCCGGCCCTAGCGCGCAGCCGTTTCAGCACCCTCTACGACGCGAATGTTGGCCTTGCGCATGCGCATGGCCTGCCACGAGCGTTTGAGATTCCAGGCTGATGCAATGTAGAAAATGCCCTTGAGCACCGCCAGTGACCGCCAGATCGGTGTTTTGCCAAAAATATCGCCGGCCAGCATTGACAGCAACGCTTCTTTCACGCGCCACACATTGCTCGGATCCATGAACATGTCGCGCATGGTCGGGTTGGTCACGCGGTAGATGAACCAGGAAAACTCCTTGGGGCCCAACCGCACCTGCTGGTCAAAATGCGCCAGTGCCGACGCGGCTTTGGCGGGTTCGCGCAGGCAGGTATCGACCGTCTCGGCCCCGACAAAGCCGCCCTGCATCGCCAGCATGACGCCGGACGAAAATACCGGGTCAATGAAGGTGAAGGCATCGCCAATCATCACGTAGTTGGGGCCGTGCGTGCGGTCGCAGGCGTAAGAGAAGTTGCCGGTCGCCTCCACTTCGGAGGCCAGCGTCGCGTGGGCCAGCCGCTCGCTCAGGGCCGGGCACATCGCAATCGTGTCGAGGAAAAAATCCCTGACGGGCGTGGTGCGGCTCTTCAAATAATGCGGCCAGACCACGGCACCGATGCTGGTGAAGCCGTCCGCCAACGGGATCAACCAGAACCAGCCATGCTCGAACCAGAAGATGGTGATGTTGCCTTCGTCCTGGCCCGGATGCCGGCTGGCACCGGTGAAGTGACCATAAAGCGCAGAACTGTTGTGCTTGGGATTGCGGCGTTTGACGTCGAACTGCTTGCCCAGCAAGGTGTCCCGCCCCGAGGCGTCCACCACAAAGCGGGCGCGCCAGTGCTGGACGCGGCCATCCTCGTGCTGCGCATGCACCGTAGCGCTGCCATGGTCGGCCGCAAACGCGACGTCCTTGACGCGGCAGCCTTCAATGACTTCGGCGCCCAGGCGGGCGGCATTGCGGATCAGGATTTCGTCGAACTCGGAGCGCCGCACCTGGTAGGAAAACGGCATGGACTTGTCCCAGGCGTCGCCGAATTTGAAGGTCTGGCTCTTGGCCTCATGCCAGGGCGAGACAAATTCGGCGCCCCATTTCTCCATCCCGATGGCCTTGACGGCATCAGCCACGCCGAGTTTTTCAAACAATGGCAAGTTGGCCGGCAGCAGCGACTCGCCGATGTGAAAGCGCGGATGGTGTTCTTTTTCGAGGACCACCACCTTGTGCCCCCGTTGCGCCAACAGCGCCCCTGCCGTGGCCCCCGCCGGACCACCACCGATCACGAGTACGTCGCATTCGCTCAGGGTTTCCGGGATTGTAGGGGTCGGTGAACTCTGTTCGGTCATTGCGTTCTTTCGTTGGAGTGGGATAGGCATCAATTGCAATGAATTGACGGCATTCCGGCAACCAGGGCAATTTACCACGCATCAAGCACCCCACTTGCCGCACATCACCCAGCCGCCATTGGGTAAAGTGTGTGCAACGCACCATGAACCGCACCCAGCCTGCCCTGAACACCCCGCTGCCGCTGGCAGCACGCCTGCAGGGCCAGGCGAAAAGCTGGTTGCGGGTCGTCCTGAGCCAGTATGTAGCCAATGGCCTCACGGTCTCGCTGGGCCTGGTGCTGATCATGCTGGCCATCTTCGAGGCTGCCGGCCTGGCCGCGGCCTCTACCGCCGCGGTCGGCGTCCTGGTCACCAGCCTGCCGGATGTACCCGCCCCGCGCAAGCGCAAGATCATGCAGATGCTGCCCGCCCCGCTGCTGGGGGTGCCGCTGTTCGTGCTGGTGCAGCTGGTGCGCCAGGACGCGGTGTTGCTGGGCGTGGTGCTGGTAGCCGGCACCTTCCTGGCCGTCATGATGATGGCCTGGGGCAAGCGCGGCGGCCCCATCTGCTTTTCACTGATGTTCGCCATGCTGTTTTCGATGGCCGCGCCACCTGTCGACTCGCTGGAGCAGATCGCCCTGGATGCCGGCTGGTTTCTGGCCGGCGCCGTGCTGTACCTGCTCTGGGCCGTGCTCACCACCCACCTGCTCAACCAGCGCTATCGCACCCAGCTGCTGGCCGAATGCCTGAACAGCTTTGCCCAAATCCTGCGCACCCAGGCCCGGCGTTTCGCCCCGCAGCCCGACCACCAGGCGCTGCTGGCCAGCATGCTGCAGCAGCAGGCAGAGCTGGCAGACCACCTGCAAAACACGCGCGACGTGGTGCTGGAGTCGCCCACCACGCCGCCGCGCCAGCGCCTGGCCGCCATGCTGCTCAGCCTGCTCGAAGCGCGCGACCACCAGCTGGCCTGCGACCTGGACCTCGACATCCTGCTGGACCACAGCGCCGGCACCGCTACCCTGCCGGCGCTGCAGCAGGCGCTCAATGCCACCGCCAGCGGGCTGGAGGCGCTCAGCCTGTCCCTGCTGCTGGGCAAATCAGGCCATGCGATTGACGCCATGGACGACCTGCGCGCGCAGCTGGCCGGCGTGCTGCCGCCGCGCACCGCCCTGCTGAACGCGCTGGAGCCCGATCCGCTGCAAACACAGCTACCCGATACCGTGGCGCTGCTGCACAACATGGCGGACCGCATCGGCCACATCAACGACGAGGCGGTGAAAATTGCCACCCTGGCGCGTGGCGACCTGGCACCCGAGCTGGCGGCCGTGCGCACGCAATGGCAGCTCTTTGTCAGCGCCACCACCTGGTCGTGGAAGCCGCTGCTGGGCCAGCTGACCTGGCGCGCGCCCACGCTGCGCTATGCGCTGCGCGCCACGCTGGCAGTCGGCGCCGGCTACCTCGTGTCCCTGCGCCTGCCCTGGGTGGCGCATGAATACTGGATCCTGCTCACCATCGTCGTCGTGATGCGCGGCAACCTCGCGCAAACCGTGCAGCGCCGCAATGCGCGCGTGGGCGGCACCTTGCTGGGCTGCGGGCTGGTCATGGCGATACTGGCCATCCATCCGGGCGCCCGCAGCATCTTCTTCGTGGTGGCGCTGAGCATGGGGCTGGCGCATGCCTTTGCCCTGCGCCGCTATCTCTTCACCTCCATCGCCGCGACGGTTTCCGGCCTGCTGCAGGCCCACCTGCTGCTGGCCGGCGAGCAATTCACTTTCGCGGTGGGCGAACGGCTGGCCGACACCCTGCTCGGCGCCCTGATCGCCTGGATCTTCAGCTATGTCCTGCCAGCCTGGGAGCGCAACCAGATTCCGGGCCTGGTACGGCGCAGCGTGCAGGCGCAGATCCGGCATGCCCGGCTGGCCCTGGCCCTGCTCGGCGGCCCGCAAACCTCGGACCTGCCCTGGCGGCTGGCCCGCCGTGACGCGTACAACAGCCTCTCGGAGTTGACCCTGGCCACCCAGCGCACCCTGGCCGAACCGCGCCAGGTCAGGCCGCCGCTAGAGCCGCTGGAGGCCCTGCAGGCACGCAGCTACCAGCTGCTGGCCCAACTCACGGCCGTCAAGTCACTGCTCCTGCTGCGCCGCGCGCAACTGGATTTGTCGGTGGCCGGCCCCGCGCTGGCGCAGGCCGCCGAGCATATTGCGGCTGAACTGTCCGGCACCGCAGCTACACCGCAGGCCGTCGAACTCCCGATTGCCGGCCAGCCCTTCCAGCCCCGGCCCGACCCCCTCGTGGCAACCGACCTGACCCCCTGGCTGCTGCGCCGCCTGGCGCTGGCCTGTGCCATGGCGCGGGAGCTGCGGCAGGCGGCGGCCCGTGCACTGGCCTGAAGCAGACCACATTGACATTGATAATGCTGTTTTCAGCAGTATTCAGCACCAGTCAGTATTGAACTGCACGACGTCCTACCAAAAGCATGAGTGAAACCATCCGGGTGACCCCAGAACACACCAATCCCGCCGGGCCGCTGGAGCGCCACACCCCCATGATGCAGCAGTACCTTGGCATCAAGGCCGGGTATCCCGACACGCTGGTCTTCTACCGCATGGGTGACTTTTACGAAGTCTTTTTCGCCGATGCCGAAAAAGCCGCGCGCCTGCTCGACATCACGCTGACGCGGCGCGGCCAGTCGGGCGGCGAGCCGGTGGTGATGGCCGGCGTTCCCTTTCATTCGCTGGAAGGCTACCTGGCCAAACTGATCAAGCTTGGCGAGTCCGTCGCCATCTGCGAGCAGGTCGGTGACGTCGCGACATCCAAGGGCCCGGTCGAGCGCAAGGTAGTGCGCGTGGTGACGCCGGGCACGCTCACCGATACCGAATTGCTGAACGACAAGGCCGAATCGATTTTGCTGGCCGTGCACCAGGGCGCGCGCAACACCTGCGGCCTGGCCTGGCTGAGCGTCACCCAGGGTGAAATTCACCTGGCGCATTGCGCCAATGACGAACTGGAAACCTGGCTGGCGCGTGTCAACCCCAGCGAACTGCTCTACAACGTCGACGTCACGCCGGCGTTTGAACAGCGCCTGAAAACCCAGCGCTGCGCGGCCAGCGCGCGCCCGGCCTGGCAGTTTGACGGGGCGCTGGGCGCGCGCCGCTTGCTCGAACAGCTCAAGGTGGCTTCGCTGGCCTCATGGAATGCGGAAGCGCTGAACGAGGCCCATGCCGCCGCCTCGGCGCTGCTGGGCTACGCCGAACATACGCAGGGCCGCACGCTGCCCCATGTGCAGGGCCTGCAGGTGGTGCGGTCGGGGGAACTCATTGAACTGCCCCAAAGCACGCGCCGCAACCTCGAACTCACGCAAACCCTGCGCGGCGAAGATTCGCCCACGCTGTTTTCCCTGCTGGACACCTGCAGCACCGGCATGGGCAGCCGCGCGCTGAAAAGCTGGCTGCTGAGCCCGCGCCGCGACCGCGCGCAGGCTCAAGCCCGCCTCGAAGCGATTGCGCATTTGCGGGGGGGGCTACAGCAAACCCTGCGCGCCAGGCTCAAGGGCTGCAGCGATGTCGAACGCATCACCGCCCGCCTCGCGCTGCGGCAAGTCAGGCCGCGCGAACTGGTGGCGCTGCGCCAGACCCTGGACAAGCTGCAGCAACAATCAGAGCACGCCGCTGGTGAAAGTACTGGGCTGCCGGAACTGTTGACCCGAATTTTTGAGGATCTGCAGCCCCCGCCAGGATGCACCGAATTGCTGGGCCGCTATGTGCTCGACGAGCCCGCCGCACTGATTCGCGACGGCGGCGTCATCAACCACGGCTGCGACGCCGACCTCGACGAACTGCGCGCCATCCAGACCAACTGCGATGGCTTTCTGCTCGAGCTGGAAGGCCGTGAAAAGGCCCGCACCGGCATTGCCAACCTGCGCGTGCAGTTCAACAAGGTGCACGGCTTCTACATCGAGGTCACGCAGGGCCAGCTCGACAAGGTGCCCGACGACTACCGCCGCCGCCAGACCCTGAAGAATGCCGAGCGCTACATCACGCCCGAACTCAAGGCCTTTGAAGACAAGGCCCTGTCGGCGCAGGAGCGCGCACTCGCACGCGAAAAGTGGCTGTACGAGCAGTTGCTCGACCAGTTGCAGGCCTTCATTCCCGCGCTGAGCCGCCTGGCGCGCGCCCTCGCCTCGCTCGACGCCCTGTGCGCGCTGGCCGAGCGCTCGCTCACGCTGAACTGGGCCGCCC
This sequence comes from Polaromonas sp. P4_F4, assembly GCF_056401355.1. Lineage (NCBI taxonomy): Bacteria > Pseudomonadati > Pseudomonadota > Betaproteobacteria > Burkholderiales > Comamonadaceae > Polaromonas > Polaromonas sp. P4_F4. The sequence continues at coordinate 228,657 of NZ_JBFUJO010000006.1, forward strand.
CGGTGTTTGTGAAGGAACCCTGCATCGACATCACCCAGGGCCGCCATCCGGTGGTTGAAGCGCGGCTGGCGGAAACCGGTGGCGGCTCCTTCATCGCCAATGATTGCAGCCTGAGCGGCAAACACCGCATGCAGGTCATCACCGGCCCCAACATGGGCGGCAAATCCACCTATATGCGCCAGGTCGCGCTGATCGTGCTGCTGGCCAGCGTGGGCTCCTACGTGCCGGCCGCCCGTTGCCGGCTCGGGCCCATAGACGCCATCCACACCCGCATCGGCGCCGCCGACGACGTGGCCAACGCGCAGTCCACCTTCATGCTCGAGATGACCGAGGCGGCGCAAATCCTGCACACCGCCACGCCGCATTCGCTGGTGCTGATGGATGAAATCGGCCGCGGCACGTCCACCTTTGACGGCTTGGCACTCGCCGGTGGGATTGCCGCCTACCTGCACAACAAGACCCAGGCCTTCACCCTGTTTGCCACGCATTATTTTGAGCTGACCGAGTTCCCCGCGCAGCACCATGGCGCCATCAATGTCCATGTCAGCGCCGTGGAATCGGGGGCGAATATTGTGTTTCTGCACCACATCGAACCCGGCCCTGCCAGCAAGAGCTACGGCATTGCCGTGGCAAAACTCGCCGGTGTGCCCAGCGCGGTGGTCACCCATGCCCGCCACGCGCTGAATGCGCTGGAAACGCAGCAAACCGAAACACGCGCCCAGGTGGATCTTTTTGCCGCTCCGCCAGCAACAGCCGCACCTGAACAAACTGCTCTTGACAGGGCATTGGATACGATAGACCCTGATGCCCTGAGCCCCCGTGAGGCGCTGGATGCGCTCTACCAGCTAAAAAAGCTGTCGGCGCTGGCTTGAATGCGAAATACCAAACCCCTTCACCCAACTGCCATGACTTATTGCACTGCCATCAAACTGAATGCCGGTCTGGTCTTCTTGTCAGACTCCCGCACCAATGCCGGACTCGACCACATCAGCACCTTCCGCAAAATGATCGTCTATGAAAAGGCCGGCGACCGTTTCATGGTGCTGCTGACCGCCGGCAACCTGTCGATTTCGCAATCGGTGCGCGAGATTCTCCAGATCGAGCACATCAAGGACGCCGAAACCGGCGAATCCATCACCATCTGGAACGCCAAAAGCATGTTCGATGCCGCCCGCGTGCTGGGCTCGGCGATACGCCACGTCTATGACCGCGATGCCGACGCCCTGCGGAAAGCCGATGTCGATTTCAATGTCTCGCTGATCTTTGGCGGCCAGATTCGGGGCGAAGGCATGCGCCTGTTCCAGATGTACTCGGCCGGCAACTTCATTGAAGCGACGGGTGAAACGCCTTACTTCCAGGTGGGCGAATCGAAATACGGCAAGCCGGTTCTCGACCGCGTCATCACCCCCGAGACGCCGCTGGCGGAAGCCGCCAAATGCGCGCTGGTGTCGATGGACTCGACCATGAAGTCCAATCTCTCGGTGGGCATGCCGCTGGACCTCGTGGTGTATGAGGCTGACAGCTTCCAGAGCGACAAGGTGGTCTGCATCGACAGCAGCAACCCCTATTACTCGATGCTGCACAACAACTGGGGCAGGAGGCTGCGCGAAGTGTTCGACAGCATTGAAGACCCGGTATGGGACGACGCGCACACAGACATTCCCCTGAAAATGCCGGCAAGCCGCCATGACCCGCTCAAGAAAATCAGCGGTCCCAACGAAAAGCTGATTTAAACCCGTGCCGTCTTCTACCTCCTCTCCCTCCTCTCCCTCCTCGACCTCGTCTACCGCCCCCGCCAAAGCCCTGGTCATCTTCTCGCACGGCAATAGTTTTCCCGCCAGCACCTATGGCGTGCTGTTCAAGAGCCTCAAGGCCCGCGGCTTTCAGGTCAAGGCGATTGAAAAATTCGGCCACGACCCGCGCTACCCAGTCACCAGCAATTGGCCGCACCTGGTGCAGCAGCTTGCCGACTTCACCAGCCAGGAGGTCGAAAAGTCCGGCCAGCCCGCTTTCCTGGTCGGCCACTCGCTGGGCGGTTTTTTAAGCCTGATGTGCGCGGCGCGAAACCCGGTGCTGGGCGGCCTGCCCGTGCAGGGAGTGCTGATGCTTGACTCGCCGATTCTGGGCGGCTGGCGCGCCACTGCGCTCAGCGTAGCCAAGCGCGCCCAGCTGGTGGGCTCCATCTCGCCGGGCGCCATCAGCCGCAGGCGCAAACAGCAGTGGCTGGGCCGCGACGAAGTGCTGGCGCATTTCCGCAGCAAAAAAGCCTTTGCCCAGTGGGATGAGCAGGTGCTGATTGACTACATCGAGCACGGCACACACGATGCCGACACGGGCACCGGCAGCCAGCGCCTGCTGAGCTTTGACCGCGATGTGGAAACCAGCATCTACAACACCCTGCCCGACAACCTGGAGAGCCTGCTAAAAGCGCATCCACTCAAATGCCCGGTCGCCTTCATCGGCGGGCGGCAGTCGGCCGAGATGAAACAGGTCGGGATGGCCATGACGGAGAAGGTGACGAAGGGGCGGATCATGATGCTTGATGGCAGTCATCTGTTTCCCATGGAGAAGCCTGAGGCTACGGCGGCGGCTGTCGAGGCGGCTCTGCGGAATTTTGCTGATTAACTGTCTGGGTTGGGGTTGCTGAGGCTTGCTGGCCGGGGGGAGCCCGGCGGCTCGTCACTTTATTTTGTCTCGCCAAAATAAAGTAACCAAACAAAAGGCGACCCTGCTGTCTGCGTCCCTGCGCTTCGCTGCGGGCAGCCTGCGGTGCTTATATGGACGCCTTCCGTGAGGCAAGTGCTGATTGGAAGTTCTGGCCGGGCGGATTGACTGCTTGCTTATATCCGGCCTTTTCGTTGCAAAGCGGCTTTCAGAACCCTCGCCTTGCTGGCCCCTATGGTGATTCGCGAAGTCGGGGCTTATCTCGGTAAAGGACTTCGCCCCAGGCGTGTCCAAGCACCGCACCAGCTTTACCGACCCACGGTC
>NZ_JBFUJO010000007.1:0-228887 GCF_056401355.1 Polaromonas sp. P4_F4
GCTTTGGGCATTACGATCCATGGTGGCTGGCCTTTGGGAAGATGGTTTGGGTGCTTCGTAAACAACCATCCTATCGACCCTTTGGTCAGCCATCTCCCTTTGCTTTCAAGCACTTACGCACGTCGCCGAAGGCCAACCTGCCAAAGTAAGTGCCATTCGCATTAGCCCGACTTCCACCCCATGCAACTGTCAAAACCCGGAGAGTCCCGTATGAACAAACGCAATTTCCTCGCTGTGGCCGCTGCGGCCGGCATACTGCCGGCAACCTCGGCACCTGCCCTGGCCAAAACATCAGCAAGTGGTCCTGCGCTGCTCACGGTGGCTGGTGCCATCAAAAAGGGCAACCGCGGCCCGCTGGATGCGGCGCTTGACCAGATGATGGCCAAGCATGGCGTCAAGTTCTCCGAGGCGTTTACGCTGGATACCGCGGCGCTTCAGCGTCTGCCGAGCATCACCATCAAGCCCACGCTGGAGTACGACAACAAGGTGCACACTTTGACGGGCCCCTTGTTGACCACGGTGCTGAATGCGGCGGGAGTCAAGACTGATGCTGCGCTGCGTCTTGGCTTGCGGGCTGTCGACGGCTACAACGTGAATATCACTCTGGCTGACGTGAAAACGTACCGGATGATGGTGGCCACCCACATGGATGGCACGCCCTTGGCGCTGGGTGGGTTGGGGCCGCAGTGGGCTGTTTATGATGCCGACACGCTGACCGCATTCAAAGATAAACCCGTCAAGGAACGGTTTGCCCTGTGCCCCTGGGGGCTTTATTTCATTGACGTGAGCCCTGCGTAGAACGCTTCCTGGAACGCTTCGTCAGGCATCACGCAAACACCCTCACACCCTCACACCCTCGTGGCAAGGACTAAAAAAACATGGCCTCGTCTGCTCTCGAATCCTTCGTCTCACAAGCCATGGCGCACGCGCGCGATCTCCCTGAGCCTGCCGACTGCGTGCTGGCGCTCGCCCCGCTGATGCTCGAACTCATCGAACGGGCAACGACGTTTCTTGAACCGCAGCACTATCGAAGCGACCCGAACCACTACGCTCGCAATCTCGTCTACAACGCACCGGATGCAAGCCTCTCGCTCTACACCCTGGTTTGGTCGCCGGGGCAATGGACGCCGGTACACGACCACGGCAGCTGGGGTGTGGTTGGCGTATTGGAGGGCGTGCTGGAGGAGCGTGACTACGTGCGCCTGTCACCCGACAGCGGGGCCGATGAAGGCATTCATCTTGTGCGTGGTGGCGTCATCCTCTTGGGGCGCGGTGCGGTCACGAGCTTTGTGCCAAACCCCGACCACATCCACGTCACGGGCGTTCCACCGGAGAGGCCCCGCGCCGTGAGCCTGCATCTTTACGGCCGAACGATGAACAGCTTCAATACCTATGACATTGCCTCAGGCACACGCCGGCGTGTAAGCGTAGCGCACAACGAAAGTTGAACCGGGACCACGGGCCAGAACACCAAATCCAGGGGCTGCCTGACCCGGCCTGGGGGTTTTATTTCATCGACGTGAGCCCTGCGTAGAACGCGCTACAACACGCGGGCCGCCTGCTGTTTCTTTGAGTTCAGGCGTGGGTTGCCACCAGCACGGCGGCCCACGACAGCAGCGCAACACCAAGCGGCGTGCTGAGGCGTCGGCCCCAGGAAACGTTTTTTTCGATCGCCATCACGGCGGCAAGAACGAGCATCCAGCCGAGGCTGCCGGTGCCGACCGCGAACATCAGCAGCATCAGTGCCCAGCAGCAGCCCACACAGAACAGGCCGTGGTGCGCACCCAGCGCGAACGCCTGCCGCGCCTGCGCATGCCCACGCCAGTGCTCGATCACGAAGCTCAAGGGCGTGCGGCACTTTTCAAGGCACCGGTACTTCAGCTTGCTGAACTGAAAGGCGCCGGCCAGCGCAATCGTCGCTGCGCCAATCAGCCAGCCGTGCCAGGCCAGCGTGGGCACGCTGGCGAGCAGGGTCAGCACCGCGCTGTGCAGCGCATGCGCCAACAGCCCGAATGCGCCCCACACCGCCATGTAGCCCAGGCCGAGCAGCAGCAGCAGGCGCCCATGGTCCGGGCGTTCGGCCGTCAGCCGGTCGAAGGTGTTGAACAGGGGCAGGGTGGTGGGCAGCATCATGGCTGTCGTCATGAGTATCCACGCGGCGGCGTACAGCACCATGGGCACGACCACATCGCCAGCGGGCACGATGCGGCACAGAAACGCCGCCGGGCCGGAGGCTGTCCAGTCAGCGTGCTCGAGATAGCGCCCGTACGGGCTGCGCGCCCACGCCCACAGCGCCATCCACGCGAGCGCAACCAGCGCGACCAGCACGGGCAGGAACACGCGATGGTGGCGCGAGAGGATTGGCGGCGCCGGGCCTGCCACCGGGTTCATTGGGAAATCTCCGCGCTACGCGTTGTTGTATTGGCCCTGGGAGCGGCCCAATGGCTCATGCGTCGAAGACGAAGGTGCTCTGCAGGGCGTTGTGGTTCTTGATGTCGAGGTTAATGCCGAGCGCGGCGTTCTTGGATCGGTAGGTCGGGGCCTTGCCAACAAACACCGGCGCCCCCGGGACCGTCGAGAACACGGTGTCGGATAGCGTGGTCAGCCCACCCATCGCACCACGGTACGGCTCGAGTTCAGCGAAGTAGTTCTTGCCGATCTCGAGTATGCCCTTGCCTTCCTCGACGGTGAATCGGATTGGCGCCCGTTCCACCGACACCACCTCGCCTATGAGCTTGGCAAGATCGGCGACCGGGCCGCCGGCCTGGCCGGTGTAGACCTTGAGCAGTGCCTCTTCCTGTTCCTTGGAGGCCTTGTCGTCGACAAAGATCGCGGCCCTCCAGTTGCCTTCCAGGATATTGCCGGGCACATGGGCCACGGCTGCAATGGTGTTGCCGCCTACATCGACGCCGTCGACCGTTCCCTTGTCAATGCGCCATGCGACGATGGTGTCGCAGGTGCCGTTGTCCGGATCTTCACCGATCCAGCAGGGGCACAGGACGTTGCAGTTGCAAACCTCGAGCAGACGACCTTCCAGGTGATAGCTCATACGAACCTCCATGGGAGCCACATGAACAGGGACTTGTCGTCTTGGCTCGCGGCGGCAAGAGAAAATGATTCTCCGCCGCGGGATGTGCCAAGTCAAGGACGGTGATGGGTGATAAATAGTGATGAAAGGCGATGATGGCCAGCGCAGGGGGGTGAGGGCAGTCCGAGGGGCAGTCCGAGGGGCAGTGGGAGGCCTGCTCTGACGTTCAGGCGCTGACGTTCAGATATTCACCAACGAAACGCCATGCAGGGTTATCCTCCAATTAGAGGATGGACTGGCTGGCTCATCGCTCCCAGACTCGGCTCCTCACGACTGCCGGTTTCAACCAAAAGGAGAACTGACCTATGCGTACCCGAACCCTCATCGGCCGCTCATTGCAGCTGGCTCTGTTGTTTGTTTTGGGCCTTGTCGGCTCATTCGCGCTCGCCCAGGCGCCTGCCCAGGAGCAGGCGCTGACGCGGACGGCCCGTGATGCACAGCTGAAGTGGGGGCCCTGCCCGCCGTTCTTGCCCAAAGGATGCGCGATCGCCGTGCTTCATGGCGATCCTGCGAAAGAGAACGTGGATGTCTTCTTCAAGGTGCCCGCCAAGTCGACCATTCCGCTCCATTGGCACACGTCGGCGGAGCGCATGATCCTCGTGGCAGGTGAGCTTCATGTCACCTATGACGGCCAGAAAACAGCCGTTCTCAAGCCCGGAACTTACGCCTACGGCCCACCCAAGGCACCGCACAAGGGCTTCTGCGCCAGCACCAGTGCCTGCGTCCTCTTCATTGCCTTTGAATCGCCGCTGGACGCAGTGCCCGTCGAGAACAAAGAGAAGTAACGCACCGCTGCCCAATAAATCGTTCGAGCGGACGCGCTAAACGCGCGGATATTGAGGATCGCAAGCTGGGGTTGCGAGGTGGTGTGCTGGCCGCCTGCAGAGGCCGGCATCGGCCCGATATGAGCCGGATGGCCTTATGCGCCTTGCCCGTCTGTTGATCCAGTTGCACACCGTCCGAGATGAGCGCATCCTTCAACACCAGTTGCTACTGCCACGCAGTAAGGAGGTCGTATGAAGCCTGCAAGACTCACCGTAAAGGATGTGCGCGCCCGACCCGTGCTCGTGCCCTTGAAAAGGCCAATCGTCTCGCGGGTCGGCTTGTTCCAAGATTGGCCACTGATCCTCATCGATCTGGAAACGAATGAAGGAATCGTTGGCCGCAGTTATCTCGAACCTTATCTGAAGCATTCTGCGCGTTACATCGTGCCGATGATTGACGATCTTGTTCAGRCCATCAAAGGGCGCGCCGTAGTACCTTTTGATGAGTACCGCAAGGGAATCAACTCGCTCCACCTCGTTGGACGGGAAGGCCTCTCGATGATCGCGGTTTCGGGTCTCGATATGGCCGCCTGGGACGCGCTCTCACAGGCGGCGGGCATGCCGCTCGCCGAGTATCTGGGCGGATCCATAGGGCCCGTGCCTGCATATAACAGCAACGGTTTGTGGCTCACTCCGCTCGAATCCATTGGAGCCGAAGCTGACGAACTCGTACGAGAGGGTAACTTTTCAGCGCTCAAGCTTCGTCTCGGTCGGGACAAATTGGAGGACGACATTGCCTGCATTCACGCTGTTCGGGACGCGGTAGGCAGCGACGTCAAACTCATGTGCGACTTCAACCAGGGCCTGTCTTTCGGCGATGCGCTCCTACGCTGTCACGCATTGGACGATCATGGTCTGTATTGGTTTGAAGAGCCTATCACCTATGACAACATCTCGGGCTACGCGCAACTGGCTCGCGAGCTGAAGACACCGCTACAACTCGGCGAGAACTTCTACGGGCCGCGTCATATGTACCAGGCACTTCTCGCCGGTGCAGGCGACCTTGTGATGCCGGACATGATGCGAATTGGAGGCGTCAGCGGCTGGCTGCGTGCAGCAGCCATTGCGGGCGCCGCAGGTGTTCCCATGTCAACTCATCTGTATCCGGAAGTCGCGGCACACCTCATGCGAGTTACTGAAACGGCGCATTGGTTGGAGTGGCAAGACTGGGCAGATCCCGTGTTGACGGAGCCGTTCAAGATCGAGAATGGGTTTCTCTGCATACCGGACCGGCCTGGGCAGGGCATCACGTGGGACGAGAAGGCCGTTGCCAGGTACTTGTATTGAACGAGCCCCTGCTGCGTACCGCGCCTTAACCCTTGCTTATGTGACCGCAAAGGGCACCAGGCGGTCTTGCCCCGCTTGTTATTTGACCAGCAGCCCGTCAATCTGGCGCAAGTCCTCTGGCGTCAAGGTGCCGTTGGCTTGCCGCAGGCGCAGGCCGCCCAGCAGCACGTTGTAGCGCGCCTGGGCCAGGTCGCGCTTGGTCTGGAACAGCTGGCTTTGCGCGTTGAGCACGTCGATGTTGATGCGCACGCCGACCTGGTAGCCCAGTTTGTTGGCGTCCAGCGCGCTCTGGCTGGACAGCTCGGCCGCTTCCAGGGCCTTGACCTGGCCCTGGCCCGACAGCACGCCAAAGTAGGCGGTGCGCGTACTTTGGGACACGGTGCGTTTTGCCCCCTCGAGGTCGCTGCGCGCCTTGTCCTTCAGTGCGAGGGTTTCTTTCACGCGGTTTTGCGTGGCAAAGCCGGCAAACAGCGGGACATTGAGCAGCAGGCCGACATTGCTGGAATTGGTACGCGTGGACAGGATGCTCGTAGTAGTGCCTGACGGACTGCGGGTGACGTTGTAGCTGGCGGTGGCGTCGAGTGTGGGCTTGTGACCGGCTTCCGCTTTTTTGACTTCGAGCTCGGCAATGTCCAGCCCGCTTTGCGCCTGGCGGATGCTGGGGTGTACCGCTTCGGACTGCTGCACCCAGGCATTGACGTCGGCCGGCACCACCGGCGGCAAATTCACTGGGGCCAGCAGGCCCTTGGGCTGCGATTCGGTTTTGCCGACCAGCTGGTCCAGCGCGATTTTCTTGACGCGCAGGTCGTTCTCGGCGGCGATTTCCTGGGCAATCACCAGGTCGTAGCGTGCCTGCGCTTCCCGGGTATCGGTGATGGTGGCGGTGCCCACCTCAAAGTTGCGTTTGGCCGAGGCCAGCTGCTCGGCCACCGCGGCCTTTTGCGCCGTCACAAAGGCCAGCGTGTCCTGCGCGGCCAGCACATCAAAGTAAGCCTGGCTGGTGCGCACGATCAGGTCCTGTTCGGCTGTCTCCAGCTGTGCCTTGGCCAGATCCACCTGCCGGGCACCCTGCTCGTAAGTGGCCCAGTTGAAGGGACGGTACAGCGGCTGCGTGGCGGTCAGCGTGGCGTTTTGCGTGTTGAAGCTGCGGTCGACCACCGGGTTGGTGTTTTCGAAGCCGGTGCGTGACGCGCCCGCCGCAAGGCCCGCCGTCGGCAGGATCCCGGCCTTGGCCTGTTCGGCCCTGGCAAGGTTGGCGTCGTATTGCAACCGGGCCGACTGGTAGGTTGCGTCAAACGCACGGGCTGATTCGTACAGTTCTACAAGACTCTGGGCCTGCGCCTGCTGGGCAACAGCCATCAACGCCAGGGCGATTGCCATCGACAGGGGCGCTATCACAGGAGGCAACGCAAGCGCCTGAAGTTTCTTGGGCGTGGTCATAAGGGTCCTGAAGAAGTGATGAATCGGCAAATAAAAGGCGAGATGGAAGGCGAGAAGGCAGGGAAGGTGGGCAATCGGCTCAGCGGGCTGTCAGCCGGTCGGCAGCAGTCATCAGTAAATCGGCACGGAAGGGTCGACCTGCTGCGACCAGGCGTCAATGCCGCCTTGCAGGTTGACGACCTCGGTGAAGCCGCTTTGCGCCAGGTAGTTGGCCACCTGCAGGCTGCGCATGCCGTGGTGGCACAGGCAGGCGATCGGCTGGTCGGTGCCGCCGGCTTCCTGCAATTCGGCCAGGCGCGCTGGAATCTCGCGCATCGGGATGCGCATCAGCCGGAAGCCGTCCTCCTTGATCGATGCGGTCTGCAACTCCCAGGGCTCGCGCACGTCGAGCACCACGGGCGGGGAGCCGGGCGCGGCAGCCTGTGCGCTGTCACGCCAGGCGGCGAAGTCGGAAGGATTCAGTTGGGAAATCATTGCGGCGCCCTTGGTTCCTGATATTGCTGGTGTTGCAAGTGTTGCTGTTTGGCAGGTGGTGGCAAGAAAGCTTGTCAGAAGTTGAATTTCGAAGGCTCGGCGAAGTTCAGCAGCCGCGGCGCCACCGTGTCCCAGGCCTGGGTGGTGCGCCAGGATTCTTCGGCGACACGCGTGACCAGGGTGGCGCGCATTACGGGCTCAAAACCCACGATGGCGCTCAGGCGTCCGCCGACCTTGAGCAGCGACAGCAGCGAAGCGGGCACCTCGGCGACCGAACCGCTGAGCACAATCACGTCAAACGGCCCGCGCAGCGGATCGGTGCTGGACACAGCCTGCGCAATGTTGGCGGCGCCGTCGCCGGTGCGCACTTCGGCGTTGTAGATGCCGGCTTTTTGCAGGTTGTCCCGTGCCATCTGGGCCAGCGTGGGGTCGATTTCCAGCGTGATCACTTGCTGCGCGCGGTGCGCCAGCAGCGCCGCCATGTAACCGGAACCGGCGCCGATTTCGAGCACTTTTTCGTGCTTTTGCACGGCCACATCCTGCAGGATGCGGGCTTCGACCTTGGGCGCCAGCATGCACTGGCCGGGGTTTTTCTGCTGCGCCGCTTCGGCGGTCAGCGGGATTTCCATGTCCACAAACGCCAGCGCCCGGTAGGCGGCCGGTACAAAATCCTCGCGCTTGACCACGGCGAGCAGTGAAAGGACCTGGCTGTCCAGCACTTCCCAGGGGCGGATTTGCTGCTCAATCATGTTGAATCGGGCTTGTTCGTAGTTCATGGGGGACCTGTGGGTTGGCGGGGTAAGAAGGGAAGGGGAGTGCACGAGATAAACCCTTGATTTTAGCCGGGGCTGGAGACGGAAGCCGGGCCGGCGGGAGCCGCTTCAGCCGGGGCGGCCGCGTGCGCTTTTCGGCGGAATTTGCGCTTGAACCACTGGCCCAGGTCGTCCAGGTAGCAGTAGGTCACGGGCACCACCACCAGGGTGAGCAGGGAGGAGGTGATCACGCCGCCGATCACCGCCTGGCCCATGGGGGCGCGCTGCTCCGAGCCTTCGGTCAGGGCAAAGGCCAGCGGCACCATGCCGAAAATCATGGCCAGCGTGGTCATCAGGATGGGGCGCAGCCGCACCCGGGCCGCCTCCAGCAGGGCCTCGCTGCGGTCCAGGCCGGGCACCTGGCGGCCGTCTGCGCCGGTCCAGGGCCGGCGCATGCGGATGGCGAAGTCGACCAGCAGGATGGCGTTTTTGGTGACCAGGCCCATCAGCATCACCACGCCAATGACGGAGAACATCGACAGCGTGGAGCCAAACAGCAGCAGGGCCAGCACCACGCCGATCAGCGTGAGCGGCAGCGAGGTCATCAGGGCCAGCGGCTGCAGAAAGCTCTTGAACTGGCTGGCCAGGATCATGTAAATAAACACAATGGCCATCACCAGCGCCGAGACGGCATAGCCAAACGACTCGGCCATGTTCTTGGTGGAGCCGCTGAACTGGTAGCGGTAGCCCGGCGGAAGATCGATGCCATCCAGCACGGCCTTGATGTCGTTGGACACCTCGCCAGCCGAGCGGTTGTAGACGTTGGCGTTGATGGCTACCTCGCGGGTCAGGTCGCGCCGGTTGATCTGGTTGGGGCCGGTCGATGCCTTCACGCTGGCCACCTGGCTGAGCCGCACCACGCGCGTGGAGCCGTCTGCATTGCTGCCGATGGCGCTGCTCATGAAAGGCAGGCGCTCCAGGTCCTGCGGCGCGTTGCGCGCATCGGGCGCCAGGCGCACGTTCACGTCATAGGTCTGGTCGTCGGGTGCGCGCCAGTTGCCGACGGTCTGGCCGGCCACCAGCGTGCGCAGCGAGGCCGCAATCTGCGACACCGACAGCCCCAGGTCGGAGGCGGCATCGCGCCGCACATCCACTTCGATCACCGGCTTGTCGGCCTTGACGCTGGAGTCCAGGTCGACCAGGCCGGGAATGCCGCGGATTTTGTCGGTGACGAGGCGGCTCAGGCGTTCCAGTTCCTTGAGGTCGGGGCCCTGCAGCGAAAACTCGACCTGCTTGTTGCCGCCCACGGCGTCGAGCAGGCCAACGTGGGTCACGGTGATGCCGGGCACCTGCTTGAGACGCTCGCGCAGCACGCCCGACATCTGGTCGGCATTGCGGCTGCGTGCCTTCCGGTCGACCAGCCGCACATACACGCTGGCGTACATCTTGCCCTGTGCGCTGCCGGTGTTGAGGGTGGCCAGCGTGTAGTTCACCTCGGGAAATTCGCGGATGATGGCTTCCACCTGCCGGGCCTTCGCCTCGGTGGCTTCCAGCGATGAGCCCACGGGGGTGTAGAAGTTGAGCGAGGTCTCGGAAAAGTCGGCCTTGGGCACAAACTCCGTGCCCAGCAGCGGCACCATGACGAGACTGACGAGGAAAATCACCACGGCCAGCGCCAGCGTGGCCAGCTTGTGCAGCAGCGACCAGCGCAGGATGGCCTGGTAGCTGTTGCCCAGCGAGTCGGTGGCATGGTCGAACCAGCCGGTCACGCGGCCAATGGTCTTGTCATACCAGGTGACCGGCGCGCGGTGCCGGCCGTGCGCCTCGATGGACGGGTCATGCCAGATGCTGGAGAGCATCGGGTCCAGCGTGAAGCTCACGAACATCGAGATCAGCACGGCCGCGACGATGGTCACGCCGAACTCGTGGAAAAACTTGCCGATGATGCCGCCCATGAAGCCGATGGGCAGGAACACCGCGACGATGGAGAACGTGGTGGCCAGCACCGCCAGGCCAATTTCCTGCGTGCCATCCATCGAGGCCTGGTAGGGCGCCTTGCCCATCTGCACGTGCCGCACAATGTTTTCGCGCACTACGATCGCGTCGTCGATCAGCAGGCCCACGCACAGCGACAGCGCCATCAGCGTGATCATGTTGATGGTGAAACCGAACATGTTCATGAAGAGGAAGGTGCCGATGATGGAAATCGGCAGCGTCAGCCCGGTGATCACTGTGGAGCGCCAGGAGTTGAGAAACAGGAACACGATCAGCACCGTGAGCAGGGCGCCTTCGGTCAGCGTGCGGCGCACGTTTTCCACCGCGACGCGAATCGGCCGCGAGCCGTCGGTGATCAGCTCCAGCCGGGCGCCGGGCGGCAGCAGCGGCTGCATTTCCCGGATGGCCTTGTTCAGCCCGTCGACTACGGCAATGGTGTTTTCATCCTGGGCTTTTTGCACCGTCAGCAGCAGGGTGCGCTCGCCGTTGTAGAGCGCCAGGCTGTCGAGTTCCTGCGCGCCGTCGGCAATGCGCGCGACCTGCTCGACAGTGACAGGCGCGCCGCCGCCCGCGGCCATGCTCTTTCGTGCCACGATGATCTTGCCGAAGTCCTCGGGCCGTTTCATGCGGGCGTCGATCTTGACCACGCGCTCCTGCGCCAGCGAGCGGATGGCGCCGACCGGCAAATCCTGGTTTTCGCTGCGCACCGCGTTGACCACCTGGTCGGCGGTGATGCCCAGCGATTCCATGGCCTGCGGGTTCAGGTCGATATTGATTTCGCGTTTGGTGCCGCCTACCAGCGTGACCGAGCCCGCACCGCGCACGTTTTCCAGGCGCTTTTTCAGCACCTGGTCAGCCCAGTTGGTCAGGTCCACCGCAGACATGCCAGCCCCCACGCTTGTCGCTTCGCGTACTGCGCTGCCCCCCGAGGGGGCTGAACTTGCTTGGGGCGGCCCGGCGCTGCGTTCGGCTATTTTTGATCGGGCGGGGAGTACTGCTACCGACCAGATCGCGCGGCTGGCCGGGTCAAAGCGCAGCACGCGCGGCTCCTTCACCTCATCGCGGAAGCTGGGCCGGATCGCCGCTATTTTTTCGCGCACATCTTCGGCTGCCTTGCGCCCATCCACATACAGCTGGAACTCGATGATGACGATGGCCTGGCCTTCGAAGCTGCGCGAGGTCAGGGCATTGATGCCGGCGATCGAGTTGACGCCTTCTTCAATCTTCTTGGTGACTTCGCTTTCCACAATCTCGGGCGAAGCGCCGGGGTAGTCCGCCGTGACGACCACCACCGGGAAGTCGATGTTGGGGAACTGGTCCACCTGCATGCGCTGGTACGAGAAAAGCCCCAGCACGACAATGGCCAGCATGACCATGGTGGCAAACACGGGATTCTTGAGGCTGACCTGCGTGAACCACATGGTTTGTGCCGTTCAGGGGGCCAGTTTGGCGGGGGCTGGCGCAATGGCCGGTGCATTGCTGGCGGGATTCACCGCGGCGCCGTCCGGTGTGCCCGGCATCTTCGTGAACCGGACGCGGGTTCCTTCACGCAAGGCCGGAATTTCGCCCCGGATCACCAGCGTGTTTTCCGCCAGTCCCGTGATGGCCACGACCTCTTCATTACCGGACGTTCCGCGCGCGCCAGGCTCCACCGCCCGGTGCACCACCCGACCGTTTTCAATCGCCTGCACATAAGGGGCCGGCTTGTCGGTGCGCACCGCGCCGACCGGGACCGCCAGCAGCGATGCCCGCACCGTACCCAGCGTGCCCTGTGCGAACAGGCCCTGGCGCAAGGGCAAGGCACGGCCTTCGCCGGCGCCGGTGCCGGCTGATTTGTCAATGTTGTCAATGTTGTCGATCGCCAGGTAGGCCAGCACGCTGCGGCTGCCCGGCTGCGCACTGGGGTTGATGCGTACGACGCGGGCGCTGATGGGCCGCCTGCTGCCTTCGATTTGCAGCTCGGCGCGCTGGCCCACCCGCACGTTCAGGGAGTCGGTGGCGCTCAGGGTGGCCTCGAGTTCGAGCCGGCTCAGGTCGACCACTTCCACAATCTTCGCGTCGATGCCCACCCGTTCGCCCGGCTGCGCCAGTCGCTGCGACACCTGGCCCGAGATGGGCGACCTGAGCACCGTGTCATCCACCGATTTGGCCGCAACGTCGGTGGCTGCCAGCGCTGCCCGATAGGTGGCTTTGGCGGCATTGAGGTTGGCCAGTGAGGCGTCCAGCGCGGTTCTGGAAATAAAGCCCTGGTCTACCAGCGCCTTGTTGTTGTCGTACTGGCGCTGCACCACCTCGACCTGCGCCCGGGCCGATTCGGCCTGCTCCCGCGCCTGCCGCACGCGCGACTGGTATTCGCCGGCATCAATGCGCGCAATCACCTGGCCGGCCTTGACGAAGTCGCCTTCGCGCACTGCCAGGCCCTGCAGTTCTCCGGCCACGCGGGCCTTGATCACGGCGGAGTTGACGGCCTTGAGCGCGCCCGAGACCGCCAGGCCCTGCAGCACCTCGCGTGGCGCCGCCTTGACCACGTCGGTCGCCGCGAGTTCCACCAGGCTCTGGTCTTTGGCCGCGCTGGCGGCGGCCAGCGCCTGCTGCTGGGCCTTGCGGGCCGACAGGGCACGCAACACGCCGCCCGCGACAAGCAGGACGATGACGAGGGCCACAGCCCATTTGACCCAGCGTTTCGTCATCAGGCTGGTTCCAGGCTCCGACCCGACTCACCCGGGCGAGCGCTCACGCCGTACAGAATGGTGTTGACCTGCATGGCCACGTATTTTTTGGGGTCCATGTCAATGTCGTCGCGAACGCACACGCCCATGGAGTGCTTTGACAGCATCAGGAAAATCATGGGTGCGATCACGGTGTAGACGCCGTAGTCGAGGTCCATGTCGCGGAACTCGCCGCGCTCTATGCCTCTTTGCAGGATGCGGCGAATCAGGCTTTGCCCGGGCTGGATCACTTCCTGCTGGTAAAAAGCCGCGATCTCCGGAAAGTTCTTTGCTTCGCTCATCATCAGCTTGGTGATGCCCGAGGCTTTGGTGGCGCCGACGCGGTCCCACCAGACATTCATGCAATAGGTCAGCATCTCTGCGCTGGTGCCTTCGAAGTTCTCGAGTTCCTCGTTCCATTCCTTGAAGCGGCCCGAAATGTTTTCGCGCACCACCGCCTTGAGGAGTTCTTCCTTGCTTTGAAAGTACAGAAAGAGGGTGCCCTTGGACACGCCGGCACGCGCCGCCACTTCTTCAGCGCGGGTGGCGGCAAAGCCTTTTTCGACGAAAAGATCCAGCGCGGCGTCCAGCAGTTCGCCGGGCCGTGCTTCCTTGCGGCGTTCGCGCTTGGCGGCGACCGACGGAGTGGGTGGGCGGACGAGTTTGGAAAGTGGCATGATTACTGACTGACTGGTTAGTAATATAGCCACTTGCTTTCTGACCGTCAACCAGGTTGATCGGGTTGATTGGGTCAATCGGGTCAACCCGACGCCATCCCCGCACCCGGACGGGGCGGGTCGGTAGACGCCTCGGGTGTTAACTGCGCTTCAAAGGCGTGCCAGCGCGAGCGCCAGCCACTCGCGCAGCACCTGGCGCGAGGCCATCAGCCCCTGCGCAGAAGGCATCCATTCCAGGATATCGCGCTCCAGCGGGACCACGTAGCCCATGGGCGCTGGTGTGACCTGCAGGCCGACAGCCTCAAAAGCGGCGACGGAGCGCGGCATGTGCCAGGCGTGAGTGACCAGGGCGATGCGCTGCACGCCATCGCGCCGGAGCAGGGGCGCCATCAGGCGGGCATTGCCTGCCGTATCACGCGCCTCGGCTTCGTTCCACCGCAGTGTGATGCGGTAGTCCTGCAAGGCCGCGCGCCTTGCCACCTCGGCTTCAGAGTCCCGCTGTGCATCGCTGGCCGCCCAGCCCATGCCGCCGCTGAACCCGAGGGGCAAGCCCGACTGGCGTGCCAGCCAGACGCCATAGCGCAGGCGTGCCGCCGTGTGTGCATTGGGTTGGGCCTCGCCGTATTCAGGCGCCTGCGGCAGCGCCCCGCCGCCCAGCACGACCACAGCCTGCACCTTGCCGGTTTTCAGCGCGGCCACGGGGAGCGGGGCGAATTGCGGCAGGATGGTGCGCGCCAGCCAGACCGACGTGCCATGGCAACTGAGCAGCCCCAGCAGAATCAGCGACACCAGCGCCAGCGAGAGGCCGCCGCGCCGTCCCCGGAAGGCCAGCAGCAAACCGAGCAAGGCGAGCAGCAAGGGCGCCACGGGGGGCAAAGCCAGGCTGGCCAGCAGCGGTCTGAGGGTGCCGAATTCCATCAATTGCTATAAAAATAGAAACTGATGGTACCCCGCGCGCCGGGGCGGCCGTTCCTGAGCGCTCAGTAAAAGCTCAGTAAAAAGCCTGCAGGCCGGTTTGCGCGCGCCCCAGGATCAGCGCATGCACATCGTGCGTGCCTTCGTAGGTGTTGACGGTTTCCAGGTTGATCATGTGGCGGATGACGTGGTATTCGTCATGGATGCCGTTGCCGCCGTGCATGTCGCGCGCCATGCGGGCGATGTCGAGTGACTTGCCGCAGGAGTTGCGCTTGATCAGCGAAATCATTTCAGGCATGGCCTTGTCCTCGTCCATCAGGCGGCCTACGCGCAGGCAGGCTTGCAGGCCTAGCGTGATCTCGGTCTGCATGTCGGCGAGCTTCTTTTGAATGAGCTGGTTTTGCGCCAGCGGGCGGCCGAACTGCTGGCGGTCCATGGTGTACTGGCGGGCGCGGAACCAGCAGTCTTCGGCCGCACCTAAAGCGCCCCAGGCAATACCGTAGCGCGCCTTGTTCAGGCAGCCAAACGGGCCCTTGAGGCCGGACACATTGGGCAACAGGTTGGCATCGGGCACAAACACGTCGTCCATGACAATTTCACCGGTGATGGAGGCGCGCAAGCTCATCTTGCCCTCGATCTTGGGAGCGGAAAGGCCCTTCATGCCTTTTTCCAGCACAAAGCCGCGAATTGCTTCCTGGCCGCCGACCTTGCCGTCCTCATCTTCCAGCTTGGCCCAGACCACAAACACGTCCGCAATCGGGCTGTTGGTGATCCACATCTTGGAGCCCTTGAGGATGAAGCCGTCTACCCCGTCACGCGTCGCGGGCTTGGCCCGCGTCAACATGCTGGCCGGGTCCGAGCCGTGGTTGGGCTCCGTCAGGCCGAAGCAGCCGACCCATTCGCCGGTGGCGAGCTTGGGCAAATACTTCTGGCGCTGCGCCTCGCTGCCATAGGCATGGATCGGGTGCATGACGAGCGAGCTTTGCACGCTGATGGCGCTGCGGTAACCGCTGTCCACGCGCTCCACTTCGCGCGCCACCAGGCCGTAACTGACGTAATTGAGGCCGGCGCAGCCGTAGCCTTCAATGGTCGAACCCAGGAAACCCATGGCGCCCGCTTCATTCATGATCTCGCGGTCGAACTTTTCGTGGCGCGCGGCCATCAGCACGCGGGGCTGCAGTTTTTCCTGGCAGAACTCGTGCGCGGCGTGCACGATGGCACGTTCGTCGTCGCTGAGCTGCTCCATCAGGAACAGGGGGTCTTCCCAGTTGAATTTGGTTTTCATGGTGAGTCTCCTTCTGGATGCATTCGAGATGCGTTGAGGTGCGCTGAAGTGCGTTGGGGCTTTTGCAAAGTGTAGGACTTGGGGCGCCGCCATTGCGCCGCCTTTCGGCCCACCGTAAGTCACCCATTGTTTGACAAGCATGAATAGTTGTCTAATATCAAATAACGATCCAACGATACATTTTTCATATTCATGGAATTCCGCCACCTCCGCTATTTTCTGGTCCTGGCCGAAGAATTGCACTTCGGCCGGGCCGCGCAGCGCCTGTCGATTTCGCAGCCGCCGCTGTCGCTGAACATCCAGCAGCTGGAGGCCTCTGTCGGCGCGAAGCTGTTCACCCGCAACAGCAAGGCGGTGCAACTGACGGCCGCAGGGCTGGCCTTTGTGCCGGCGGCGCGTGCGCTGATTGACCAGGCCGCGCAGGCTGCCAGCCACGCGCGCGACGTGGGGCAGGGCATGGCCGGCAGCCTGGCCATCGGGTTTTCCGGCACCATGCTTTACAGCGGCTTGCCCAACATCCTGGAACGCTTCCAGGCAGAGCATCCTTTGCTGCGCCTGACGCTGAAGGAGCTCAGCTCCAGCGAGCAGCTCATTGAACTGGCGCATGACCGGCTGGACCTCGGCTTTGTGCACACCACGCGCGTGCCGCCCGAGTTGTCGCAGATCCTCGTGTCCAGCCAGGCGTTTGTGTGTTGCCTGCCGGCGGGCCATGCGCTGGCGCGCAAGCGCTCTTTGTCACTCAAGCAGTTGCATGGCGAGGCGTTTGCCGTGGTGTCGCGCGCGGTGTCGCCCGACTACCACGAGCGCATCCTGGCGATCTGCACCGAAGCCGGCTTTTATCCGGAATTCCGCTACGAACTGCGGCACTGGCTGAGCGTGGTGTCGCTGGTGTCGCAGGGCATGGGCGTGGCGCTGGTGCCGGCGGCGCTGCGGCAATCGGCCATGGCCGGCGCCGCCTTTGTCCCGCTGGATGCCGCCACCACGCCTTACGACACGCACTGCCTCTGGAAGACCGCGCGCGACCACCAGTCGCTGGCGGCCTTTGTGAAGGCGGTGCGCGCCATCGCGCCGCCTGTGTCTGAAAAGGCCTGAAAAGGCTTTCCATACCGGCAGGCGGCCGCCAAAAAGCAAAGAGCAAAAAGGCCCTTGCAAAAGTATGTCCCGCGCACGGGACCTAAAGCTGTCACCATAGGGCAGTTCATGGACTTCAAGGAGAACGGCATCAACCCGTATATCTGGTGTGTGGTGGGTGTGCTCCTTGGCGGGCTGGCCTGCCTGCTCGCGAACACCCGCGAAAAAATCATCATCCTCGAGAACCTGGGTGTCGGCGTATTCGGCGCCTACATTGGCGGTGACTTTGTGGCCTCCCTGCTCAGCCATGGCGCTACCAACGACAAGACTTTCAGCATGGGCTCGCTCGGCCTGGCTGTCGCGGGCGCGGTTGTCTCGCTGATCCTGCTGCGGCTGATGCGCCGCGCTGTCGGCCCCATGCACCAGACCAAAGGCCCGCGCCGCCGGGATTGAGCCGCTGCCCGGCAAGGGCAAGGGGGCCGCGCACGGCATTCGCGCGGCCTGCGGCGTAAGATCATCGCTCTCTTTACGACTAACGATGACCAACGGTTTCAAGCGGAGATTTCCATGCCCTCATCCCCCCAAACCATCACGCTAGGCGGCGGCTGCTTCTGGTGCACCGAGGCGGTGTACGTCAAGGTGCGAGGCGTCACCGACGTCGAATCGGGTTACAGCAACGGCCAGGCCGAGCGCCCCAGTTACGAGGACGTGTGCACCGGGCGCACCGGCTGCAACGAGGTCGTCAAGCTGACCTATGACCCCGAGGAAATCTCGCTGCGTGAAATCCTCGAAATCTTCTTCGTGATTCACGACCCGACCAGCCTGAACCGGCAGGGCAACGATGCGGGTACCCAATACCGCAGCGGCATTTATAACTCGACGCCCGAGCAAAAGCAGGTGGCCGACGACTTCATTCGCCAGGCCAGCCAGGACAAGCTGTTTGGCAATCCCATCGTGACGGAAGTGCTGCCGCTGGCCAATTACTGGCCGGCCGAGGCTTACCACCAGGACTATTTCGAGAACAACCCCAACCAGGGCTATTGCGCCTTTGTGGTGGGCCCGAAGGTGGAGAAATTCCGCAAGACCTTTGCCTCGCGCGTGAAGGACTGAGGTCCAGCTGAGGGGCACGCTGAGGGGTCAAGCGCATCGCTTGGTGATGTGGCTCCTTCCCCCGCTGGGGGAAGGCAGGGATGGGGGCTCCCTGCGCATGGGCACCCCGCACCGGTCAATCAGGCCGGAGGCCCCCATCCCAACCTTCCCCCAGCGGGGAAAGGAGTAAGAAGTAAGAAGGGGCGGGACATCAGGCGCCAGCTCACGGGCCGCATGGGCCGGGCGCCAAAAAACAAAAACCTGCAATCCCTAAACCCGGCGCTGTGCGAGATAAAACCACTCCTGGCCCGCGTCGCCGTGCGGATTGGGGAACACCACAAACCCGTCTGCCGGCGCCTTCACCTCCGAGCCGTCGTGGCGCACGCCAATCACCTCGCCGGCCTGCACCGCGTCGAAACTGCGCCACTCGCGGCTGAATTGGTCGTCGGCATGTTCGCGGTCGATGACGTCGACCAGACGCAGGATTTCCGGGTTCACGGACACCGGCGCGAGTGGCAGGGAAGCAATTCCGAGCAAGGCCAGCGTTTGCAAAATGGCATGCCGGGCGACCTGAACCGCCTGCGGGTCGTCGTGCTGGCCGCATTCCAGCGTCACCCCATAGCCGCCGCGTGAACGCATGTATTCGGTGGTGCCCACACCGTAGTTGGGGTCGATCACCAGCGTCTGGGTGCGGGCATTGCCGACCGCGACCGGAGCCGCGCCGCGCCGCTGTACGCCGCGCGCATAGGTTTCCAGCCAGCCCTCCACCATGCGAGGCGCTCCGGTGTGCAGCGCCAGCTGCATTTCCTCTTCGGCCCTGCTGAACGGCTCGAGCGTGCCGCTGTTGTTTTGCGGGCCAACCATCACAAAAGAAGCGCCCCCGGTGTGAAACGAGTGCAGGTCCAGCAGCGCGTCATGCGATTCGAGCAGCGGGCACAGCACATTGGCAATCCGGTCCTCGAAATCCTGCGGAATGGCGCTCGGCGCCATGTTGCGGTTGAGGTTGCGCTCGCCAGTGCGCTGCCTGAGCTGGTAGGCGAGCGGATTGGTGACCGGCACAAAGGTCACGCTGCCGCGTTCGATGGCGAATTGGCCGTTGTCGATTTCTTCCAGCAATTGCGCGATGGCCCGCGCGCCGCAGACTTCGTTGCCGTGCACCGCGCCAGTCACCAGCAGGCGCGGGCCGGGCGCCAGGCCGTGGTAAGTGTGGGCGCGCAGGTGGGTGGGGCGTTGTTCGCGCGCCTGCAATGTGCCGCTCTTGATCGTGTCATTCATGGGTTTGTTTATACAGCGGTTCGCATAAGGCGTGGGTCTCCATCACTGGCCAGTCCCTCATGCATTCAGGGGATAGGCGCTGCTCAGGTCCATCGACATACCCACACCGTTCGCCAGTTTCGATGACTACTGGCAACCGTTCCTGGGCGGCCAGGGTCCCGCTCCGGCCTATGCCATGTCGCTGACCGAGACGGCCAGGGCGGAACTCCGGGAATGCCTGCGAGAGCGCCTGCCCGTACAGCCGGATGGGTCCATTCCCTTAACTGCGCGCGCCTGGGCCGTTCGCTCATTCGTTCCCGCGAAGTGACGCCTGCAGCGGTCAGCGGGCAGTCGTGCCGCTACGGCTGAAAAAAAAACGGGCGAATGGCCGAAAGGCTTGCAAACCCGGTAATAATGCAACTCGATTGCGTTATTGCGCAAAAAAGCAGAACCGAAAAAAACCTACGGAACCATGGCCTCCGCGCTTCCCACCCTTGCCCGCACTGCGGACCCCATCGATGCACTGCTGTCGGCCCATGGCCTGCGCCGTACCAGCGGTGCCCGCCTGGTGCTGGGCTGGTTGCTGGCGCATCCCGATACCAGCTACACCCACGGCCAGCTGCAGGCGGCGCTGTCGGTGGCGAGGGACGGGGAGGGTGAGCAGGTTCAGGGTGGGGCACTGGACCGCGTGACGCTTTACCGCCTGATTGACCGCCTGACGCAGGTGGGCCTGTTGCTGTGCCGGGTGGATGTGAACCGGGTGCGCCGCTACCAGGCCATGCCCGCCAGCGTGCATGCCATCCCGCACTTTGAATGCCAGAGCTGCCACCGCGACAGCCCGCTCGCGGGTGCGCTCGAAGCCAATGCCAGAGACCTGGAACGCGCCGCGCAAACCGCACTGGAGGCGCTCCAGGCTTTGGGCTACCAGGGCACGAGCATGGACTTTGCCGTGCGGGGCGTGTGTGCCGACTGTGTGGCCGCTACTGCTACCGCTGATTCGCAGGGCATGACCGCGTGATCAGCACCCGCCAACTCGCCTACCGCTACTCCGGCGGCCCGGAATTACGGTTTGACGATGTGGACGTGGCGCAGGGTGGCGTGCTGCTGCTTCGCGGCGCGTCGGGTTCGGGCAAGTCGACCTGGCTGGCGCTGGCGGCGGGTTTGCTGAGCCCCAGCGAGGGCAACATGACCGTGGCGGGGCAGTCCATCCAGGCGCTGGGGAAGGCTGCCGGTGATGCGTGGCGCGCGCAGACCATCGGTTTCCTGCCGCAACGTCTTCACTTGAGCGCAGCACTGACGGTCCACGGCAACCTGGCCCTGGCGCAATGGGCGGCCGGCCAGCCGCTTCAGGAGGGCCGCATCGCCGAAGCGCTGGCAGCGCTGGATGTGCAGGCGCTGGCCGACCGCAGGCCGGCGCAGCTTTCGGGCGGGCAGGCCCAGCGGGTGGCGCTGGCCCGGGCGGTGCTGCTCAAACCGTCGGTGATCCTGGCCGACGAACCCACGGCGAGCCTGGACGATGAGGCTGCTGCGGCGTCGTTGGCCTTGCTGCAAAGCACGGCGCAGCAGCAGGGCGCCACGCTGGTGATTGCCACGCACGATGGCCGGGTGGGCACTTTTTTCAAGGATGAAAAAGGCCTTCAGTCCCTGAAAACCGGGGCTGGCAGGCCATGAAAACAATAGCACTTGCCTGGCGTTACCTGTGGTCGAGGCCGCTGGCCGCCACACTGAACCTGCTGCTCTTGAGCCTGGGGCTGGCCTCTGTCACTTTCCTGCTGCTGGTCAGCCACCAGATCAGCCGGGCCTTTGAGCGCGACCTCGCCGGCATTGATGTGGTGGTGGGCGCCAAGGGCAGCCCGATGCAGCTGATCTTGTCGGGCGTGTTTCACCTGGATGTGCCGACGGGCAATGTGCCGCTGGCCGCTGTCAAGGCGCTGGAGAGTCATCCGCAGGTGGCCAAAATCATCCCCATCAGCCTGGGGGACAGTTTTCGCGGCTTCCGTATTGTGGGCACCACGCCGGCCTATATCTCGCATTACGACGCCCGGCTGGCGCAGGGCGCGCTGTGGGCCCAGCCCATGCAGGCGGTGGTTGGCGCGCAAGTCGCCCGGCAAACCGGCCTGAAAGTAGGTGACACCTTTGCGGGGACCCATGGCCTCGGGGGTGGCGGGGATGTGCACGGACAAACTCCCTACACCGTGGCCGGGGTGCTGGCGCCCAGCGGCACCGTGCTGGACCGCCTGGTGCTGACCGCGACCGAGTCGGTGTGGAAGGTGCATGAAACCGACACGGCCCTCGATGAAGAAGACCAGAAGATTCTGGAAGAAGAGCGCGAGGTCACGCTGGCGCTGATCCAGTACAAGTCGCCGCTGGCGGCGGTGACCTTTCCGCGCTACATCAACAGCAGCACCGACATGCAGGCGGCGGCCCCGGCGCTCGAAATCACGCGCCTGCTCAACATGGTGGGCGTGGGCACCGATGTACTGCGCGCCCTGGCCGGCGTGCTGCTGCTCACCGCGGCCCTGAGCGTATTCATTGCCTTGTGGGGTGCCGTGCGCGAGCGCCGCGCCGACCTGGCCCTGCTGCGCATGCTGGGTGCGCCGCCGCGCAAGGTGGCCGGCCTGCTGTTGTGTGAGGCCTTGTGGCTGGCCATGCTCGCCACGCTGCTGGGTGTGCTGGCCGGGCAGGGGCTGACGGCGCTGATTGGCTGGACGCTGCAGCTGGAAAAATCGGTGTTGATCGGTGCGCTGTCGTGGCCGGTCGAGTTGGTCAGTGTGCCGGTACTGGCGCTGGGTGTGGCGCTAGCGTCCGCGTTGCTGCCCGCCTGGGAGGCCTACCGGGTCAACGTGTTTGAACTTCTTCAACCAAGGTGAAACTTCTTATGAAAAACTTTGCTTTCCTTCAGAACGTCCTTCAACAAACGCCGTCCATTCTTGCCGCCGTTGCGCTGGGTGCCGTGTTGTCAGTGGCTTCAGTGGCGTATGCGCAGCACAGCGACAAGGAAACCAAGGAAGACGTCCAGCGACACCGCGCGATGGCCGCGGCCCACGAAGCCGCGGCCAAGTGCCTGGAATCGGGCAAAAAGGAGGAGGTGTGCGAGAAGGAACTGCAGGCTGCTTGCAAAGGGCTGGCGGTAGGGAAATACTGCGGCATGAAACACGTTCATTGAGGCAGGTGAATAATCCGGCTTGGCACCGCGCTACAACTTCTGGAGCACCGCGTGAAAAATCGTCTTTGCATTGAACCTTCGACGGGCTCGTCGACAGGGCGTTTGGCGCTTCGACTGGCGTGCGCGTATTCGCTGGGTTCCGCACTGCTTCTGGCCGCAACCGGCCTGCCGGCGCAAACGCTGTCATCGCCGCTGGCTTCGGGTACTGCGAAATCCGCAGCGCCTGCTGCGCCCGGTTTTGAACTTCCGGCAGGTCGGGGGCCGGGGGTGCATGGCGTCAACAGCCCTTTCCCGAATCTCTCGGCCAGAGACGACGTGGTGCCCTGGTCGGTGTTGACGGCGGTCAAAACGAAGACCGAAAAAAACCGCATTCTGCCGGTCTTCAGCATGGACCAGCTGGCACTGAACCAGAAAACCCAGCGTATCCAGGGCTTCATGATGCCGCTGGACCCGGGCGAAAAACAGCGCCATTTCCTGCTGTCGTCCGTGCCCCTCACCTGCGCCTTCTGCACGCCGGGCGGCCCTGAAAGCATGGTCGAGGTCAAGACCAAAACGCCGGTGAAATACAGCATGGAGCCGGTGGTGGTGGAGGGCCGCTTCCTGGTGCTCAACGACGACGCCTACGGCCTGTATTACCGGATCACCGATGCGACCAGCATCAAGTAAGGTTTCGGGCCGGCTCGCATGACGCGGTTGCCACGCGCTCCGGCCAGGTCCCTGGCCTGGTTACTCGTGTTCGCGCTGTTGCTGGCGCAGATGCTGGGCCTGATGCATGGCGTGGTGCACGGGTCGCAGATGCAGGCAGTGGGCAGCGGGCAGGGGCACCATCATGCCCACGATCACGATCACGATCACGATCACGATCACGATCAAGGCCCACATGCCGACCATGGCAATGGCTGGCTGGAGTCACTTTTCTCCTCACATGACGCCGATTCGGATTGCCGCCTGTTTGACCAGGCCAGCCATGGCAATGCGGCGCCCACGCTGCCGGCATTGAGCTTGCCGATACTGCTGTCATCGTGTGTTGTTGATATTCCCCAGGGCGAAGCACTCGCCCGCTGGGCGGCGCTGTTCGACGCGCGCGGCCCGCCCTTGACCAGCTGAATCCCCCCAGGTTGCGATGCGCTGGCCTCCAGGCCAGGGCGCAGCTTTGCCCCTGCGCCTGAGCAGGTTCGCATTTTCCCGATTCAACAAGGTCATCATGAACCCATCATTTTTGAACGGTGCCGCCGGTACCGTCGTTTACGCCCGTCCGGGCGCTCCCTTTTTTCCGCATCACTTCGTTCAGCGGGCTGTGCTCATGCTGGGCGCCGCGGCTGCGCTGCAATGCGGCGTTGCAAGCGCGCAGACGCCTGCAACGCCTGTTATGCCTGCGATGCCTGAAGTGGGCAGCCTGAAAGAAGTCACCATCACGGGCAACCCGTTAGGTGCTACTGATTTAATAGCGCCTGCCGCCCAGTATTCGGGAACGGGACTGCTGTTGCGCTCCAAGACCACGCTGGGTGAGACGCTGGACGGCGTGCCCGGCGTGAGCAGCACCTACTTCGGGCCGAACGCCAGCCGGCCCATCATCCGCGGGCTGGATGGTGACCGCATCCGCATCCTGGGCAACGGTGGCGCCACGCTGGACGCGTCCAGCCTCAGTTACGACCACTCGGTCACGACCGATCCGATCAGCATCGAGCGCATCGAGGTCCTGCGCGGGCCCGGGGCCTTGCTGTATGGCGGCAGTGCCGTGGGCGGTGTGGTCAACGTGATCGACAACCGCATCCCGCGCGAGGCGCTGTTCGATGAAAAGGGCGGCGTGGGCGGCAAGGTCGACCTGGGCCTGGCGACCGGCAATCGCGAAAAAAGCAGCGGCGCTTTGCTCGAAGGCGGCAACGATCGCTATACCCTGCATGTGGACGCATTCAACCGCGAAACCGGTGATGTCAAGGTGCCGGCCGACCTGGCCTGCACCAAGGACGGCGTCAACACCACCACTAACCGCATCTGCAATTCAGCCAGCAAGGTTCGGGGCGGTGCGGTGGGGGGCTCGGTGTTTTTTGACCAGGGCTACCTGGGCGCGTCGGTCAGCACTTACCGCAGCAACTACGGCACCGTGGCTGAAGACGACGTGACCATCGACATGAAGTCCGACCGTGTCGCGCTGGAAGGCGAGGTGCGCAACCTGGGCGGGCCTGTCCAGAGCATCAAGGGCCAGTTGAGCCATACCGACTACATGCACACCGAGTTTGAAGGGGCCACGCCCGGCACGGTGTTCAAGAACAGGGGCAGCGACTTCCGCCTGGAAGCGCGCCACGCCCGCTTCGGAAACCTGGACGGGGTGGTGGGTTTTCAGGCGGAAAACAACCGATTCTCGGCGGACGGCGCGGAAGCATTTGCGCCTTACAGCAAGACCTCGCAAAACGCGGTTTTTGCGTACGAAGAATACGGCACAAGCTGGGGCAAGCTGAGCTTTGGCGGTCGGCTGGAATCGGTCAAGGTCGAATCGCTGGGCAACCCGCTCGTGGCGCGGTTTGCGCCCTTGACGCGCGACTTCACGCCCCACAGCTATGCGCTCGGCGCCCTGTGGAATACGGCGCCAGGTTGGCAGCTCACAACGAACCTGGCTTACACCGAACGGGCGCCCAAGGATTACGAGCTTTTCGCCCAGGGCCCTCATGTGGCGACCAACGCCTGGGAAACCGGCGATGCGACGCTGGGCAAGGAAAAGTCGACCAGCCTTGATGTGGGCACCAGCTGGAAATCGGGGGCCAACCGCTTTGCCGCCAACGTCTACATGCATCGCTTCAGGAACTACATCGGCCTGATGGCAACGGGCAACACCTATGGCCAGGAAGATGGCGCGCTCAATCCGGCCGATGCCGACGGTGATGGTGTGGATGACAACGATCCGGACAACAAGCTCCTGCCGGAGTTTGCCTACACCGGCGTGCGTGCGCGCTTTGTGGGCCTGGAAGCCAGCGGCAATATCCGCCTGCTGGAAGGCGCTTCCACGCTGGACCTGGCTTTGCGCGGTGACCTGGTGCGTGCCACCAACCTGAACAACGGCCAGCCGTTGCCGCGCATTGCACCGGTGCGGCTGGGTGCCAGCCTGTTGTGGGCAAGCGGGCCCTGGGGCAGCAGCATCGGTTTTGACCATGCCATGGCGCAGAACCGCGTGGCTGCGGGCCAGCGCGCCACATCGGCTTATACGCTATGGAACCTGGCGGCGACTTACCGCACGAAAGCCGGCCCTTCCAGCCTGCTCTGGTATGCCAGGGTGGACAACCTGACCAACCAGCTGGCCTACAGTGCTTCGTCGGTGCTGACCACCACAGCATTTCCCAAAGCGCCTTTGCCGGGTCGCAGCCTGAAGGTGGGATTGCAGGTCGCCTTTTAAGCGCAGGCAGATGGAGCACCAGGAGGCGGGACGCCAGGAGCGCGCACGGTGGAGGGCGCGCTAAGATTGCCCCGGATGAACCAGCCTGTCTTTGTGTCCCTGCTCCCGGTTGTCTTGTTGATTGCTGCAGGTTTTATAGCTGGTCGCGCAGGCTGGATAAGGCCTGTGGCCATTAAAGATCTTTCCAGCCTGGTTTTTCTGCTGCTCGCGCCGGCGCTGCTGTTTCGCACCATGAGCCGTGTGCGCGTCGAGCAACTTGACTTCAAGCCGGTCGCAGCGTATTTCCTGGCCGTCATCATCCTGTTTGCCGGCACGCTGCTGGTGCAGGGCTTCAATCGCCGCGCAGCCGTGCTGGCGCTGGCCAACACGTTTTCCAACACGGTCATGATTGGCATTGTGCTGGTCGGCCTGATGTACGGGCCCGTGGGCCTGGTCACGCTGCTCACGCTGGTTTCCGTGCATTCACTCGTGTTGCTCACCAGCGCCACGGTGGTGCTCGAGCTGGCTGTGGCCTACGAGCAAAAGCGGGGCACTTCGGACGAAGTCACAAGGGCACCGCGCCACCCGGTGACCACGGTGCTGATGGCCGTGAAAAACGCGTTGCTGCATCCGGTGCCGCTGCCCATCATCGCGGGCCTGCTGTTTGCGCAAACCGGGCTGGCGATTCCCGCCGCGATCGACAAGCCGCTGGAGTTGCTGGCCAATGCCTTCGGACCGCTCGCGCTGGTGATGGTGGGCGTGACGCTGGCCTACACACCCGTGGGGCCGCACTGGCGCCAGGCGCTGTTGCTGGCCGGGGTGAAGAACCTGTTGCATCCCTTGCTGGTGTTTGCCCTGTGCCATCTGCTGGGCGTGGGCGGCGTGCCCATGGCCGTGATGGTGGTGGCGGCCGCCTTGCCGATCGGCGCCAATGTATTTCTGTTTTCGCAGCGCTACAAGGTTGCCGAAGAACTGACCACGGCCAGCGTGGCGGTTTCCACTGTGCTGGCGCTGCTGACCCTGACCCTGGTGCTGCTGCTGGTCGGGCAGCCCGTATGAAGTATGAAGTATGAAGTATGAAGTATGAAGTATGAAGAATAGGAGTGTGATCTGATGCAATTCCTGCAATCGTTTCCGGTGTCGGCCCAGGCCATTGGATTGTTGCTGCTGTCCAATGTCTTCATGACCTTTGCCTGGTACGGGCATCTGAAAAACCTGGCGACCTCGCCCTGGTATGTGGCCGCGCTGCTCAGCTGGGGCATTGCCTTGTTCGAGTACCTGCTGCAGGTGCCTGGCAACCGGATCGGTTTTACCCAGTTCAGCGTCGGGCAACTCAAGATCATGCAGGAGGTGATCACCTTGGGCGTGTTTGTTCCTTTTGCCGTGTTTTATCTGAATGAGCCCCTCAAGCTTGATTACCTGTGGGCTGCGCTGTGCATGATGGGCGCGGTGTACTTCATCTTCCGATCCGCCTGAAAGGCTCTTCAGCCAGGCAGGGGCCGCGGAACCGGCTTAGCCGGGCCGCAGGCGCAGCGGCCCCTCGGGGGGGAGCGCAGTACACGAAGTGACGAGCGCGGGGACTCTGTAGCCAAGCAGGGGCCGCGGGACTGGCTTTGCCAGACCGCAGGCGCAGCGGCCCCCTCGGGGGGCAGCGCAGTACACGAAGTGACAAGCGTGGGGGCTCTATCCCACCCCGGTTAAACTCCCCCGCAGTTACAAAAACGTCATAGTTCTGACATATTCCCTGAGGATTCGATATGCTGTTTGGCAAATTGCTGCCGCGCGAAGGCAATTTTTTCGAGATGTTCAACCAGCATGCCAGCCGCATTGTCGAGGCTGCCCATGCCTTTTCGGACCTGGTGGCCAACTACAGCGACGTGCAGAAGCGGGAGTCCTACAACCTGGCCGTTGACAACGCCGAACGCGCGGCCGACCGGATTACCCAGGAGGTGAACCGGATGCTGCACAAGACTTTCATCACGCCGATTGATCGGGAACAGATCCATTCCCTGATCAACACCATGGACGACGTGGCCGACCTGATCCAGGACTCTGCTGAAACCATGGCGCTGTATGACGTGCGCCACATGACCGAAGAGATCGTGCGCCTGACCGACCTGAGCGTGAAGTGCTGCGAGCGGCTCAAGGATGCTGTGGCCCTGATCGGCAAGCTCAATGATGCGGCCACCGCCGAGGCGGCGCTCAAAACCTGTGAAGAGATTGACAAGCTGGAGTCCGATGCCGACCGTGTGATGCGTTCGGCCATGAGCAAGCTGTTCCGTGAAGAGCCGGATGTGCGCGAAGTCATCAAGCTCAAAGCCATTTACGAGTTGCTCGAAACCATCACCGACAAGTGCGAGGATGTGGCCAATCTCATCGAGGGCATCGTCCTCGAAAATTCCTGATCGCCGGCTCCGCTATGCAAACCGTACAGACCGCCCTGTGGGTCGTAGTGCTGCTGGTGTTCCTGGCCATTGCCTTTGACTTCATGAATGGCTTCCACGA
The DNA here is from genome assembly GCF_056401355.1 of Polaromonas sp. P4_F4. Lineage (NCBI taxonomy): Bacteria > Pseudomonadati > Pseudomonadota > Betaproteobacteria > Burkholderiales > Comamonadaceae > Polaromonas > Polaromonas sp. P4_F4. Next base: position 27,898 of record NZ_JBFUJO010000007.1, read on the forward strand.
TGCGGCCAATTCGATCGCCACGGTGGTGTCCACCGGCGTACTCAAGCCGGCTCAGGCCGTCGTCTTTGCGGCCGCGTTCAACCTGATCGCCATTTTCATCTTCCACCTCAGCGTGGCCGCAACCGTGGGCAAGGGCATTGTGCAGCCCGGTGTTGTCGACACACACGTGGTGTTTGGTGCGCTGACCGGCGCCATCACCTGGAACTTCGTGACCTGGTATTACGGCATCCCGAGCAGCTCGTCGCATGCCCTGATAGGCGGCATTGTGGGCGCGGTGATTGCCAAGGCCGGGGCCGCTGCCCTGATTTCGGCGGGCATCCTCAAGACGGTGCTTTTTATCTTTATATCGCCATTGCTGGGTTTTCTGCTCGGCTCCCTGATGATGGTGCTGGTCGCCTGGGTCTGCCGGCGCGCAACGCCGTCAAAAGTGGATGGCTGGTTTCGTCGCCTGCAGCTGGTGTCCGCCGGGGCCTACAGCCTGGGGCACGGCGGCAATGACGCGCAGAAAACCATAGGCATCATCTGGATGCTGCTGATTGCCACCGGCTATGCGTCGGCGAGCGACGCCGCCCCCCCTGGCTGGACGATCGTGAGCTGCTACCTCGCCATTGCGGCGGGCACCATGTTTGGCGGCTGGCGCATCGTCAAGACCATGGGCCAGAAAATTACCAAGCTCAAGCCCGTGGGCGGCTTTTGTGCCGAAACCGGCGGTGCGCTGACGCTGTTCCTGGCGACCGGGCTCGGTATTCCTGTCTCAACCACGCACACCATCACGGGCGCCATCGTCGGGGTGGGTTCCACGCAGCGGGCTTCTGCCGTGCGCTGGGGCGTCGCCGGCAACATTGTCTGGGCCTGGATATTCACCATTCCCGCCTCCGCCTTTGTGGCGGCCATTGCCTACTGGTTCAGCCTGCAGATTTTCTGAACGGTTTTCCGCAGGGCCGCCCCAAGCAAGGTCAGCCCCCGGGAGGCATCCTTCGACAGGCTCAGGACGAACGGAGTTCAGTGAGCAAACCTTGGGGTCATCCCCCTTCAGCCGGGGCCGCGGAACCGGCTTTGCCGGGCCGCAGGCGCAGCGCCCCCTCGGGGGGCAGCGCATTACACGCAGTGAAAAGCGTGGGGGCCCATTTCGACGCCGGGCCGCCCCAAGGCGAAACCGCCCCCTCGGGGGGCAGCGCATTACACGCAGTGAAAAAGCGTGGGGGCCCTGTTTACTGGCTTATTTTCCTCGCCTCTTCCACCTGGTATTCGAAGTAGCGCTGGAAGCTGAACGCAATGCTGGACATCAATGAAACGGTGCCAAACAGCAAGGCAAACACCACGGCGCCTATGGTGAGCCAATTGGTGTAGCCGGCGGGGGCCTCGGGTGCCTCCGGATTGTGGCGTGCATTCCATTTTTCGAACGGCATCAGGCCGTAGTAAATGGCGGTCAGCGCGGTGCCGGCCAGCATGAAGCCCAGCAGCGGAATCAGCACCCAGGCGAGCTGATCGTCCTGGCCATACAAGCGCACGCGTTCAACACCCCACCAGCCCAGGGCTGCGGCGATGGGGTGCACCCACAGCCAGCGGTCTTTCATGCCAAACAGGTACAGGCGATGCAGCCCCAACTGGCCGCCGATGAAGGCCAGCCAGGCGGCGGCTGTTTTGTTTTTTGAGGTGAATGAGTGCATGCGGGGATTATGGAGCGGGCAGTTGGGCGGGCGGTTGCGTATCGCCCGCGCCCAGGGTTTTTTGCATGATGACGATGTCGCGCCAGGCGCCGAATTTCCAGCCACAGGACTCGATGAGGCCGACTTGCGTGAAGCCCAGCGCGAGATGGACGCCGACGGACCCGGCATTGGCCGAGTCACCAATAATGGCCATCATCTTGCGGATGCCCACAGCCTCGCAGCGTGCCAGCAGTTCGGTGAGCAGTGCGCGGCCCAGGCCCTTGCGGTGCAGGTCGGGAGCCAGGTAAATCGAATCTTCCACCGAATACCGGTAGGCCGGCCGCGGCTTGAACCAGTTGCCGTAGGCAAAGCCGGCGATCCTGCCGTCCTCCTCGGCGACCAGGTAAGGCAGGCCCTTGGACAGCACATCGGCCCGGCGGGCCGTCATGTCGGCCACGCTGGGGGGCTCGGTTTCAAAGGTGCCCGTGCTGTGGAGCACATGGTGCCCGTAAATGGCGGTGAGGGCGGGAAGGTCTTCGTCGCGGCTGGGGCGTATGAGAGGCATGGGGTGCGGTAATTCTGGCTAAAAAATCGGTTAGGCGGGTGCCGGGAGGAATCCATTTTCCGGTAAAACCGTCGGAAGCGGGTCAGCGGGTTATAATGTCAGGCTTTGCAGCATTTCGCTGGCCGGGTGGCCATGTCGTGTGTCTCAAGCGCTGCAGGAATATTTGGGGTGTGTATTACCCGTCACATCCCACCACCCGAAGGATAAATCATGGTCGTCATTCGACTTGCACGCGGCGGTTCCAAACACCGTCCTTTTTTCAATATTGTTGTGGCTGACAAACGCGTTCGCCGCGATGGCCGCTTTATCGAGCGCATCGGTTTTTACAACCCGATCGCCAAAGGCGGTGAAGAAGGTTTGCGCATTGCGCAAGACCGTCTGACCCACTGGCTCGGTGTCGGCGCTCAGCCGTCGCCTACCGTTGAGCGTCTGGTCAAGCAGGGCGCCGCCAAGGCTGCCTGATCTTTTCAGACGTCTTGATGTTGCCCGGCCGTGAGCCGTCTGCAGGCTTGACGCCGTCAAGCCTTCCGGACGACGCCATTGAGGTCGGGCGCATCCTGGACGCCTGGGGTGTCAAGGGCTGGGTGAAAATCCTGCCGCACAGCACCGATCCGGAGGCCCTTTTTTCGGCCAAATCCTGGTTTCTCCAGGCACCGGAGGCCAAATTCCGCCCGGGCTTCAACGCGTTCTCCGGAACCGTTTTGCTCAGCGTGGACGAAGCCAAAATCCACTCCGACACTGTCGTCGCCAAAATCAGCGGCCTGGACGACCGCAATGCCGCAGAGGCCTTGCGGGGCGCCCGCATTTTTCTGCCGCGCAGCAGTTTCCCGGCTGCCTCCAAAGACGAGTATTACTGGGTCGACCTGATCGGCCTGAATGTGGTCAACCGCGAAGGTGTGACCTTGGGGCAGGTGCGCGACCTGATGGCGACCGGTCCCCATTCGGTGCTGTGCGTGGAGTACACGGCGCAGCAGGAAGACGGCACGTCTGTAACCGCCGAACGCATGATTCCCTTTGTCTCCGCCTATATCGACACGGTCGATATTGCGGGCAAATGCATCACGGTTGACTGGCAGCCCGACTATTGACGCCGGTGCAGGCTCTCGGGGTGGATTGCCCTGAGTCGGCCGGTGCGCGCAAAATAGCCTTTCCATGCGCTTTGACGTCATCACCCTGTTTCCCGAGCTTTTTGCGCCATTTCTGGTCAGTGGCGTCACCCGCCGTGCCTACGAAACGGGCCTGGTCGAGGTCAAGCTCTGGAATCCCCGCGATTTTGCCGAGGGCAGCTACCGCCGTGTGGACGACCGGCCGTTTGGCGGCGGCCCCGGCATGGTGATGATGGCCGAGCCGCTCACGCTCTGCCTCGAACAAATACGTGCCGAGCGTACCGCTGGCGGCGTGGCAGATGTGCCCACCGTGCTGTTCTCCCCCATAGGCGAGGCGCTGAACCATGCGGGCGTCGAAACCTGGTCAGCCAGCAGCGGTGCCGTGCTGGTTTGCGGCCGCTATGAGGGCCTGGACCAGCGGTTCATTGAAACCCATATCGATCGGCAGATCAGCCTGGGCGATTTCGTGTTGTCCGGCGGTGAGATCGCCGCCATGGCCCTGCTGGACGCCGTGGCGCGTTTGCAGCCCGGCGTGCTGAACGACGAAGGCAGCCACCAACTGGACAGCTTCAATCCGGCGCTGGACGGCTTGCTGGATTGCCCGCATTACACCCGGCCGGAATCCTGGCGCGGCCAGCCCGTGCCGCCCATCCTGTTGTCCGGCAACCATGCCCAGATCGAGCGCTGGCGGCGTGAGGAGCGGCTGGCGCTTACCCAGCGCCAGCGTCCCGAACTGGTGCAAAAGGCGCGGGTGGCCGGCCATTTGACCGCTCGCGACGAAGCTTTTCTGGCTGATTTGTTCGAAAATCCTGAAAAAGATGCCTAGCTGCTATAATCAAAGGCTTTTCGATCCTCTGGCGGCCACTGCAACCATCTGAATCATCTGCGGATGAATCCTTGGATTTGCGGTCTTTAGCGTAGCGCGTGAATGAACGAAGAAGTTAGATGGAAAAATCATGAATCTGATTCAAACCCTCGAGCAGGAAGAAATTTCCCGCCTGAACAAAACCATTCCCGCTTACGCTCCTGGCGACACCGTCATCGTGAGCGTGAATGTGGTTGAAGGCACCCGCAAGCGTGTGCAGGCTTTTGAAGGTGTGGTGATTGCCAAGCGCAATCGCGGCCTCAATTCGAGCTTCATCGTTCGCAAAGTGTCGAACGGCGAAGGCGTTGAGCGTACCTTTCAGGTCTATAGCCCGCTGATCGCGAAGATTGAAGTCAAACGCCGCGGTGATGTGCGTCGTGCCAAGCTGTACTACCTGCGTAGCCGCAGCGGAAAGTCTGCACGTATCAAGGAAAAACTCGGCGCCTGATCAACCGGTCGGGTTGTGCTTGCAGCTCAACCCGGCGCGGGGCGGCCTCAAAGGCAACCTGAAAATTCCCTTGAAAAAGCCGCTCCGAGAGCGGCTTTTTTTATGTCTTGCCAGCTCCCGTGATCGCCTCATCAACAGTCCCTCAACCTCAGCCGATGCGCTCCCATGAAGTTCAGCAAGCCCTTGCCGAAATTTGACCCCCGCAGCATCCCGGTGCAGGGCGTTGATGACCATCTTGCGGGTGTGCCGCTGGAGCGCCTGACGCCGCCGGCCCTGCGCGAGCGCTTTCGGCATCCGCCGGTCTGGACCCCGGAGCACAGTGTCGAAAAGAAATTTGCCGACCGCGAGCCGGCGCTTGCGGCGGTGCTGTTGCCCCTGGTGATGCGGGACGAGCTCACCTTGCTGTTGACCGAGCGGGCGACCAATCTCTCCACACATTCCGGCCAGATCGCGTTTCCGGGCGGCCGCACGGACGAGTCCGACCAGGATGCGGTGGACACTGCCCTGCGTGAAGCCCACGAGGAAATTGGCCTGCCGCGCAACCATGTGGAAGTGCTGGGTACCTTGCCCACCTACGTGACGGGAACCGCGTTCATCATCACGCCGGTGGTGGCGCTGGTGAGGCCGGGGTTTGCGTTGCAGCCCAACCCCGGCGAGGTGGCTGATGTTTTTGAGGTGCCGCTGGGCTACCTGATGAACCCTGCCCACCACCGCCGCCATGAATTCGAATTTGACGGCATGCTCCGGCAATGGCTCTCGATGCCCTACACCGAGCCGTTGGACGAGGCTGACGGCGGCGAATCACGGGAGCGCTACATCTGGGGCGCCACGGCCGGTATGCTGCGCAATCTTTACCGCTTTCTAAGCGCCTGAGTTTATAAGCCCACCCCCGTCCAGGCTCACTGCGTGTAGCCTGTTCCCCCTCAAGGGGGAGGAGAAACAGCCCCACCCCCGTCCGGACTCACTTCGTGTAGTCCGTTCCCCCCTCTAGGGGGCGGTGCCTGCGGCCCGGCAAAGCCGGTTCCGCGGCACCCTGAAATACCCTTCCGCTGGGTTACGCCCACTGAACTCTTAAACCCAGCATGAGCCGCAGGACCGGCTTTGCCGGACTGCAGGCGGGCGGCCCCCTCGGGGGGGCAGCGCATTACACGAAGTGAAAAGCGTGGGGGCTCGCCTCACCGTGGGGGCAGTATGATTCCGCATGAGCTTTTTTGCCGTTTTGTTTGCACTCATCATCGAACAGGCCCGGCCCCTGGCCCGCGGCAACTGGGTTCATGCCGGATTTCGGGGATGGGCGCGCTGGGCCAACCGCAGCCTGGATGCCGGCAAACCACACCATGGCTGGATTGCCTGGACGGTCGCCGTGGTGTTCCCCGCGCTTGCAACGCTGCTGGTTCACTGGCTGCTCTGGAGCATCAACGCCTTGCTGGCCTTTGCGTGGAGTGTGGCGATTTTGTATGTCACGCTCGGCTTCAGGCAGTTCAGCCACTATTTCACCGACATACGCGACGCGCTGGACGATGGCGATGAGACCACGGCGCGCGAGCTGCTCGCGCAGTGGCGCCAGGTGGATGCCAGTGAATTGCCGCGCAGCGAAATCGTTCGTCACGTCATTGAATACTCGGTGCTCGCCGCCCATCGCCATGTGTTTGGGGTGTTGGGCTGGTTTTCGGTGCTGGCCGCACTCGGCCTGGGGCCGGCGGGGGCGGTTTTTTACCGCATGAGTGAGTTTGTGTCGCGTTACTGGGTCTACAAAAGCAAGCGGGCGGAAGCCGCCGGTGAGGGCGCCAGCCCCGCGCTCCAGCAGGCGGCCACGCGCGCGTGGGGCATCATCGATTTTCTGCCGGCCCGCGTCACCTCGCTGGGGTTTGCGGTGGTGGGCAGTTTTGAAGATGCCATTGACGCCTGGCGCAGCTACACACAGCGCTTTCCCGCCAATACACCTGTAGCCTCCGAGAATCGCAATGACGGACTGATTCTTGCCGCCACGTCGGGCGCCGTGAATGTGCGGCTGGGCGGCGAAGCGCTCAAGACCGCTTATTCGTCCGAGGCCTCCCGGGGCGGTGGACTGGATGCCGAAGTGGTGGAGGGGTCTGGAATCATCGAGACCACGTCGGGACGGGAACCTGAAGTGGCGCACCTGCGCAGCATTGTGGGCCTGGTGTGGCGCTCCGTGGTGCTGTGGATGGTGCTGCTCGCCTTGCTGACGCTGGCGCGCCTGCTGGGCTGAGAGGGTCCGAACGACCCCTGCAGCGCGATCCGATCTCGGGTCGATCGCCAAGTTCTGTCGGTGCCCTGAGGGCGCTGTTCAATAACGGGTCTGCGACAGCTCCGCAAACAATTCGCTATACAAACGATAGCGATTTGCGCTGATGCTGCTGGGGCCATCTGCCAAATTCACTTCTGAAATCACGCCGCAGCCGGGCTCATGAAGATGCGTGCAGTTGTAGAACTTGCAGTTCTGTGCGTGCGCCTTGAGGTCGGGCATATAGCCGGCCAGCTGCATCGGGTCGATGTGGTGCAGGCCGAACTCCTGAAAGCCTGGTGAGTCGATGAGTGCGGTGGTCTTGGCGCTGTCAACCCAGTACAGCGTGGTGCTGGTGGTGGTGTGCTTGCCGGAGTTCAGGGCTTGTGAAATCTCGGCCGTCAGCACCCGGGCCTGGGGCACCAGAAGATTGGTGAGGCTGCTTTTCCCGGCCCCGGAGGGCCCGAGCACCAGCGTCTTTTTGCCTTGCAGCAATTCGATGAGCCTGGCGGCCTGCGTTCCGTCGATGTCGGTGTCGGCCTCGGGCTGGGCGGCCTTGGGCTTGATGGCCAGCGGCAGCATCTGGTAGCCCATGGCTCGGTAAGGCGCGAGTTTGGTCCATGCGCGCTGGAACGGCTCGGTCAGGTCGCTTTTGTTCAAGGCAATGATGGGGGTGATGCGCTCGGCTTCAGCCGCGATCAGGGCCCGGGTCAGCTGGCTTTCCGAGAATTCGGGCTCAGCCGCGATCAGGATGAGCACCTGGTCCAGGTTGGCGGCAAACGACTTGGTGCGCATCTCGTCCTGCCGGTAAAACAGGTTGCTGCGCTCCTCGATTTTCTCGATGGTGCCTTCATCCTGCGAGGGCAGCCAGCGTATGCGGTCACCGACCACGGCCTGGCTTTTCTTGCCGCGCGGGTGGCAAATCACACGGTCGCCCGACTCGGTTTCCACCAGCACATGGCGGCCAAACCCGGCCACCACCAGACCCGGCCGGGTGCCCGAGACCGGCGCCGCCCCGGCGCGAGCCGGTTTGCTCAAGCGAGCAGGGCGTCAACCTTGGACGCGCAGAAGAAGTCGCTGGCGGAAATGCCGTTTACGTCGTGCGTGTTGAAGCGGACCGTGCATTTGCTGTAACTCACCGTCAGGTCGGGGTGGTGGTCTTCGGCATTGGCAATGAAGGCCAGTGCATTCACAAAAGCGATGGTCTCGTAGTAATTCTTGAAGCTAAAGGTCTTCTCCAGCGCGCCATCGATCAGTCGCCAGCCCAGTGGCTGCTCGCCATTGAGCTTGCTCAGTTGCGTGACGATTTCGGTGGCGCTCAGGGCACGGCGGTTTTGATGAACAGGATGGCTCATGATGCAACGCTTTGGGTTGAAGGGTTCATGCGTCCCAGCCGCTCGGAGGCGGGCGGGTGCGAGTAATAAAACTTCACAAACACCGGGTCGGGTGTCAGTGTGCTGGCATTGTCCTGGTAGAGCTTGAGCAGGGCGCTTTGCAGATCCTTGCCATCCGTCTGTGCGATCGCATAGGCGTCGGCCTCGAACTCATGCTTGCGCGAGAACTGGGCAAACAGCGGCGAGATAAAAAAACTGAACAGCGGAACCACCAGCATGAACAACAGCAGGGCCAGCGCGTCGTTGGCTCCGGTCATGCTCGGCCGCACGCCGAGCCCGGTATAAAACCAGGCCTGGGATGACAGCCACCCCAGCAGCGCAAAACCGACCAGGCTCAATGCAAACATCGAAACGATGCGTTTGATGATGTGTTTGTGCTTGAAGTGACCGAGTTCGTGGGCCAGCACCGCGTCCACCTCGCCGGGGGTCAGTTGCTTGAGCAGGGTGTCGTAAAAAACCACGCGCTTGGCCGCGCCAAAGCCGGTGAAGTAGGCGTTGGCGTGGGCCGAGCGTTTGCTGCCATCCATCACGAAAAGCCCCTTGGCTGCAAAGCCGCAGCGCTGCATCAGTGCTGTCACCCGCGCCTTCAGCACTTCATCTTCGAGTGGTTTGAATTTGTTGAAAAGTGGTGCGATCACGGTGGGGTAGAGCACTAAAACCAGCAGGTTGAAACCCATCCACGCCCCCCAGGCCCAGAGCCACCACCATTTGCCGGCGCTGCCCATCAGCCAGAGGATCAGCGCCACAATCGGCAGGCCGACGACGGCGCCGACCAGCGTGGATTTCACCAGGTCGGTCAACCAGAGCCGGAAGGTCATTTTGTTGAAGCCGAAGCGCTCTTCAATCCTGAAGGTGCTGTACAGGGTAAAAGGCAAGTCGAGCAGGCCGCTGATGACGCCGAATGCCGCCAGCAGTGCAAGCTGGGTCACCAGGCTGCCATAGGCTGCCAGGCCGGAGTGGAGCAGCGCCTGATTGAGCGCATCGATGCCGCCCAGCAGCGTCCAGCCCAGCAGCAAGGCGGCCGCGAACGCCGTCTCCAGCATGCCGAAGCGCGCTTTGGCGACGGTGTAGTCGGCTGCCTTCTGGTGCGCCTCCAGCGAAATGGTGGCCGCAAATGCCGCAGGGACGCTGCTCCTGTGCCGCATCACATGGTGTATTTGCCGGGACGCCAGATAAAACCTGACCAGCAACCCGATCACCAGCAAGGCGGCAAACACCAAGGTAAAGACAAGTGAATAGTCGGTCATGATTCGCAGTTTAGGCTATCGGCGAGAATCGGGAGATGTCTGAAATTGAATCCACACTCAAAAAATCCGACCAGAACCTTGTCTGGCTTGACTGCGAAATGACCGGCCTGGACCCGGAAAAAGAACGGCTGATCGAGATTGCCGTGGTCGTGACTGGTCCGCAGCTCACGCCGCGCATCGAAGGCCCGGTGCTGGCCATTCACCAGTCCGATGAGCTGCTGGACCAGATGGACAATTGGAACAAGGGCACGCACGGCCGCAGTGGGTTGATTGACAAGGTCAAGGCCAGCACGGTCACCGAGGAGGCTGCCGAGGCCCAGTTGCTGGCGTTTTTGGCCCAGTACGTACCCAAGGGCGGATCTCCCCTGTGCGGCAACAGCATCAGCCAGGACCGCCGCTTTCTGGTCAAGTACATGCCGAAGCTGGAAGCGTTTTTGCACTACCGCAACGTGGATGTCAGCACGTTCAAGGAGTTGGCCAAGCGCTGGCGGCCCGAGGTCTATAGCAGTTTCAAGAAACGCCAAAGCCATACCGCGCTGGCCGATGTGCATGAATCGATTGACGAGCTGGAACACTACCGGCAGCATTTTTTGAAGTGATGCTCTCAAGCGAGTTCTGGCCATTTCCCCGCATTGATGGCGTTTGTAGCTCCTGAAATAATAGCAAACAGCCTGGCGAGCGCCTCCCGCGGAAAGCCGTAATGGCCTTGGCTGAACCGGGGGACTGGTAGAAACCCGTAAACCGAGCTATAATCAAAGGCTTGCAGTTGCACAGGGTGCGCTGCATTTGTACATCTACCTCACACTTTTGGACTCTACCGACAGAGTCACCGCTTCGGGCTGATTCGCCTGAACCGCATATTCGTTTGATGGTTGGTGTTTTATTAACCATGAACGAATCCTCTCGCATCGCGGGGGGTGAAGTTTCCTGTCCTTCGCTAACAAAGCGTTGCGCACGGGTGATGATTGAGAATAAACATGACTGACTCTTTTGAGGCTCGCGGCGACTTTTTGCCTGAAGCAAACACCGATACCGACATCCTGGGCGTTCCGGATTTTTCCGATGCGCCTGCCACCGCCGCCACCTCGCTGGACGCCATTGCGCCCCAGCCCAATGGTTTCGTGAAGCTGGGCCTGGCCCAGGAACTGCTGCAGGCCGTGGCCGACATGGGTTTTACCCAGCCTACCGCCGTGCAACTCGCCACCATCCCCAAGGCCATGCAGGGCCTGGACGCAGACGGCACAGACCCGAAAGCCAAATTCACCGACCTGCTGGTTTCCAGCCAGACCGGCAGCGGCAAGACCGCCGCTTTCCTGCTGCCCGTGCTGCACACCCTGTTGATGCAGCAGGAAGAAGCCGAGCGTCAGGAACGCGCTGAATTTGAACGCCTGAGCGCGGAAGCCATCGCCAAAGGCGAAGCTCCTCCGAAAAAGCCCAAGCGCAAAGACCCGACCAATGCCCGCAATTTCAAGGCCGCCACCCCTGGCGCGCTGATTCTGTGCCCGACGCGCGAATTGGCCCAGCAGGTTTGCGCCGACGCGATTGACCTGGTGCGCCATTGCCGCGGCCTGCGCATTGCCAATGTGGTGGGCGGTATTCCTTACCAGCTGCAGATTGCCAAGCTGCAAAACGCCAATCTCGTGGTGGCCACGCCGGGCCGCCTGCTGGACCTGCAGCGCAGCATGCAGATCAAGCTCGACCAGGTGCAATTCCTGGTGGTTGACGAGGCCGACCGCATGCTGGACCTCGGCTTTGCCGACGACCTGACCGAAGTCAACCAGCTCACCATTGAGCGCAAGCAGACCATGATGTTCAGCGCCACGTTTGCGCCGCGCATCATGCAGCTGGCCACGCGCGTGATGCGCCAGCCGCAGCGCGTGGAAATTGATTCCCCGCACGAAAAACACCTGTCCATCACGCAGTCCCTGCTGTGGGCCGACAACATGACCCACAAGCGCAAGCTGCTGGACCATTGGCTGCGCGACACCACAATCAACCAGGCCATCGTGTTTGCGAGCACGCAGGTCGAGTGTGACGGCCTGGCCAATGACCTGGTGCAGGACGGCTTCAGCGCCGTGGCGCTGCATGGCGCCCTGGGCCAGGGTTTGCGCAACCGTCGCCTGATGGCTTTCCGTGACGGCCGCGTGCAGGTTCTGGTCGCTACCGATGTGGCCGCCCGCGGCCTGGACGTGCCCACCATCACCCACGTGATCAACTACGGCCTGCCGATGAAAGCCGAAGACTATGTGCACCGCATCGGCCGCACCGGCCGTGCCGGCCGCTCGGGCCAGGCCATCACGATTGCCGAGTTCCGCGACCGCCGCAAGATTCAGGATATCGAGCACTACACGCAGCAAAACCTCAAGCCCAGCGTCATTGCCGGTCTGGAGCCGCAGCAGCGTTTCGCGCCGACGTCCGAGCGTCCGCGCGGCAATTTCGGTGGTGATCGCGGCGGCCGCAGCTTCGGCGGCGGCGGTGGTGGCTACGCAGGCCGCAAGCCGTCAGGCGGCTTTGGCGGTGGTTCGGGTGGTGGGTTTGGCGGCAACCGCGATGACCGCGGCGGCTCCTTCCCGGCGCGTCCCGCGCCGCAGGGCAACGGGTATGCCGATCGCACCAGTTTCAATGATCGCGGCCCACGCCGCCAGGACGACCGCAGCTTTGGCAACAACAACGCTGGCTTCGCCCCACGTGACGATCGCAACTTCGGCGCCCGCAATGAAGGCTTCGCGCCGCGCCCTGACTTTGCAAACCGCAAACCCGCGTTCGCCAAGCCTGCGGGCAAGGTGTTTGTGCCGCGCGATGCTGCCAAGAAGGCTGGCAAGTTCTCCAAGCCTGCACGCGACTGATCGCGGACCGGCCTCGATAAAAGCCCCGGCGACGCCAAGTCGCCGGGGCTTTTTTTGTATATGATCCGCAGGCCGCGCGCCTTTCGGCGCGCATCCGGAAAACAGATGACCGCAGCCGCCTGGCCACCCCTCTCGAAGCACTGAACGCAAGCCACGGTCGCACGCCCTGAGCGCGCGGCCGCTGCCTTGCCTGAACGCCTGCCGGATCGTCCCGGCCGGGCGTTCCCTTTCGACCACGCACTCATCGCGAAGCGGCCCGGCGCCGCCCGATGTCTTGCGCCGTCCGCTTCATTCTTTTTTCGGAAAAAATCATGTCCCTGTTCAATACCCTGATGGCGTCGGCCATCTCCCTGGTTCCGCGCGCGTTGATCCGCAAGGTCTCGCGCCGTTATATTGCCGGCGAAACCGCGGCCGAAGCGCTGGCGCGCGTTCGCGCGCTCGATGCCCGAGGCTTCTCGGCCACGCTAGACGTGCTCGGTGAGACGGTCTCGTCGCTGTCGCAGGCCGACCGCACGACCGATCAGTACCTGCAGATGCTCGACGCAATCGGTCACCACGGCCTGCGCGCGAATATCTCGGTCAAGCCGACCGCGCTGGGCCTGTTGCTCGATGAGGCGCATTGCGAAAGCAACTTCCGGCGCCTGATTGCGGCGGCCGAGCGGCACGGGATTTTTGTGCGCATCGACATGGAAGACGCAAGCATTACCCAGAAGGAAATCAATCTGCTCGCGCGATTGAAATGCGATCATGACCGCGTCGGCATCGTGCTGCAGGCCTACCTCAAGCGTACTTACGGCGACATCGGGCCGCTGCTCGGCGAGCGTGAAAATCTGCGCCTCTGCAAGGGGATCTACGTCGAAGGCCGCGAGCACTTGGTCGACCAGGCATGGCGAGACCGGCGCGCCATCAACGCGCATTTCCTGAACCATGCGGCGCGTTGCTTCGACAGCGCGACCTTTGTCGGCCTCGCGACGCACGACGAAGAGTTGATCGACCAGTTGATCGAACTGTCGCGCCGCAAAGGTGTGGACAAGGACCGGTTCGAGTTCCAGATGCTGCTCGGTGTCTGCGAAAACCTGCAGGGCAGGCTGCTCGGCATGGGTTACGCAGTGCGCATCTACGTGCCTTACAGCAAGGACTGGTACGGCTACAGCATGCGCCGGATCAAAGAAAATCCGCAGATCGCGGGTTACCTGATGAAGGCCGCGCTGACCCGTTGAAGCTCAGCTCATGCCGTTGCGGCTGGCCAGTTCCACAAAGAGTCCCGACTGGTCGAGGTCTGTCAGGCCGTGTTCCACACCCTCGGCGTAGAGCTGCTCGAAGAGCCCGGTGATGGGCGCATCAAAGCCGATTTCCTGAGCGGTTGCCAGCGCATTGCGCATGTCCTTGAGCTGTATCGACAAGCGGGCGCGTGGCGCGAAGTCCCGCTCCACCATGCGCTGGCCGTGCAACTGCAACACGCGGCTGTCGGCAAAACCGCCGGTGATGGCTTCCTTGACCTTGGCCATGTCGGCGCCGCCCTTGGTGGCGAACAGCAAGGCTTCGGCCACCGCGCCAATCGTGATGCCGACAATCATCTGGTTGGCCAGTTTGGTGAGTTGCCCGCTGCCGTGCGGGCCGACATGCGTGGCGCGGCCAAACACCTGGAGCAGGGGCAGGGCGCGCTCGAAGTCGGCCGGCTTGCCGCCCGCCATGATGACCAGCGTGCCCTGTTCAGCGCCGACGGTGCCTCCGGACACCGGCGCATCCAGGTGCGCGATGCCCAGGGCGCCCAGCCGCGCGGCGTGGTCGCGTGCTTCACGGGGCGTGATGGACGCCATGTCAAGGAAGAGCGACCCTGGTTTCATCGCTGCTGCAACGCCTTGCGCGAACAGTACGTCTTGCACCACGGCGCCGTTTTCCAGCATGCTGACCACGATGTCGGCCCCGCGCGCTGCCGCACTGGCCTGGGCGTGAACTGTCGCGCCCAGGGCGGCCAGCGACGCGGCCTTGTCGGGGGTGCGGTTCCACGCCTGCAGCGCATGGCCGGCTTCACACAGACGCCTGGCCATGGGCAGCCCCATGCTGCCGGTGCCCAAAAAGGCGATTTTTTTTGCGTGCGGGTCGCTTTCAACGGTCATTCAGGTTCCTGGTTAATGGCGGATGTACCCATCATCCGGCACGCAGCGCAAGAAGGCTGTCAGGCGGCTTTCTTCATGGCCGGCGAGAACATGGTTTCCATCTCATGGCGCACCTTGTAGGCGGGTGTTGAGGTGTCCATGGCCACGTCGGCCCAGCTCAGGCTCTGGCCTTTCTTGACCGCCCGCACCACCTTGACCTGGTGCGCCAGGCCCAGGGGCAGGCCACCCATCTGCAGGGAGGTGTCGGCCGGCAGCAGCTTGCCCCAGACCGTGTAGCCGCCTTCGCCGTCCAGCATGTCGCCGGGTTTGAGGTCGCGCTTGGCGGTGGCCACCACGTCGGCGTTCCAGCAGGTCGCCACGCCGGTCGGTTCGCCGCGCAGCGCCACGCTGGCCACCGACACGCCGACCTCCAGCCCGATCAGGTGCCAGCGCTTGTACAGCGTGAAATAGCGGCCGCTCGGATCGGTATGTGCGTTGTACTCTTCAAAGCAGTTCTTGATGTAGTCGGTTTCGGCCTCGACCGTGACCCAGACCCCCATGCGGATGTCGTAGGGAATCTTGCGGCCATTGGCTTCCAGCGAGGAGATGACTTCGACCATGCCCTTGCGCTCCAGCACGCCGCCCTCTTGAATAGGTCGCGTCACAAAGGGAATGTCTTCGATGCTGGCGGGCGGGTAGAGCAGGCCGTTGCTGGGCACGGTGAGGCCGGTAGCGTTGGCCACGGCGGTGCATTCGATGGAGGGTTTGGAGCCATCGAGGAAGCTGTTGAACATTTTCGGGTTCAGTCCGCCACGCAGGGCCTGCTCGGGCGTGAGGCCGTAGTTGCCCCACACCGTATCGGGCGTGGATTCGCAAAAATGCGGCAGCCATTTGTGGCCACGGCCTGCCGCCACCACCGGAAACCCGCAGGTGCGGGCCCAGTCCACCAGGTCGCAGATCAAGGCCGGCTGGTCACCGAAGGCCAGCGAGTAAACCACCCCGGCCTCAGCCGCCTTGCGCGCCAGCAGCGGGCCGCAAAAGGCATCGGCCTCCACCGTGACGTTGACCACATGCTTGCCATGCGCAAAAGCCTGCAGGCAGTGCTCGACGGCCGCCACCGGGTTGCCGGTGCATTCCACAATGATGTCGATTTGCGGATGCATGACGACCGCCTGCCAGTCGTCCGTGATCCAGGTCGCGCCTGTTTTGATCGCCGTTTGCGCCGATTCCGCCTGGCTCATTTCGGGTTTCCAGCCGACGCGGGCGAGGTTGGTGCGGGCCGCGTTGGGCGACAGGTCGGCAATGGCGACGAGGTGTATGCCGGGGGTTCTGGGAATCTGCGCCAGGTACATGGAGCCGAATTTTCCGGCGCCTATCAGGCCGATGCGCACGGGTTGGTTGTCGGCGGCGCGTTGCTGGAGTTTGGTGTAGAGGTTCATGGTGTTTTGTTCGTGAAAACCGCTCTTGCCGAGCCTGTCGACGTGCCGCTTGCGCAGCGCGCTTCGACAGGCTCAGCCCGAACGGAAAGGGGGTGGAAAGTTCTCAGGCCGCCTTGCGTTCAGGGGCGATTTCGTCCGTCGACGTTTGCAGCGCGGTGGCCGGCACGCCATCTCTCCAGGGCAGGTCCACCGGGTAGTCAGCCAGCAGGCAGTCATCCGGCAGGCAGGTGATGGGGGTGAAGTCGCGGTGCGCAATGTACTCGGGGCGCTTGTGGCGGCGAATGTGGTTGCTGACGGCGCACAGGCTCAGGTAGACGCTGACGCGGTTGAAGGGCGACAGGTTGCTCCCCGAGGCGTGGACCAGGCAGGAGTGGAACAGGATCATCGAGCCGGCCGGGCCTTTGGGGCTGACAATGCCACCCTGTTTGCCGCCGGCACGCTGCACCAGCTGGCGAATCAGGTCGTTGTCCACCGTCCACAGCGGGTAGCTGGTGGTGGTGAGGTCATGTCTGGCGTCCACCACGCCCTTTTTGTGGCTGCCGGGAATGAACATCAGCGGGCCGTTGTGCTCGGTGACATCGTCCAGGAAGATCGCCACATTCATCGCACGTTCGGTCGGCATCATGTCGTCGTTCAGCCAGGTGCCGTAGTCCTGGTGCCACTGCCAGACATCGCCTTCAAAGGCCATCTTGCCGTTGATCTTGAACTGGTGCATGTAGAGTTTTTCACCCAGCAGGTCTTCCACCGGCTCGATCATGCGCGGATGCCGGCCCAGTTTGGCAAACGGCTCGCTGTACATGTGGGCGGCGAAGTTGGTGCGCACCGCGTCCTTGCCTTTTTCGCGCACGTTGTAGTCCTCGCGCCGGCTGTAAAGGTCGGGCACGGCGTTGTTGAGCGCCTGCGTTTCTTCCGGCGTAAAAAGGCCGGGGAAAAACAGGTAGCCGTCGCGGTCGAATTGGGCGAGTTGTTCGGGCGTCAGTTTCATCGTGTGTCTCCATGGCTTTGGCGGGGCAGAACGGGCTGGGCTGTGATGTTCGCGGAAGGGGCAGGCTGCTTGAGTGCGCTGGACAGCAGGCTCGCCAGGTTGTGGCTGGCGTCCTCGTCATGCTGGCGGATCAGGGTTTCGGCCGTGTCTTCATCTCCGCTGGCTATCGCCCTGGCAATCGCCTCGTGCTCATCCCAGATCGATTCGCGCATGGTCGACACCTGCAGCACCGCGCCCATGGCGCGGCGGATGTGGTGCCAATGCAGCTGCGCGCTCTGGGCGATCAGCGGGTTGCCGGATGCGGCATAAATCGCAGCATGAAACTGCGCGTCCGCCGCCATCATGGCCTTGACCTTGTTGCTCCGTGCGGCAGCGCGCCCCTGGCTGATCAGACGCGGATCCAGCGGGCTGCGGGCACGTGCAGCGAGCCGGGCGGCCAGCGCGTCCAGAGCGCCGCGTACCTGGTAAATCTGCACCAGCCAGGCCACGTCGAGCGGCGCCACCAGCACTCCGCGGCCGGGCGCGTCCAGCACAAAGCCATCTTTTTTCAGCAGCCGCAAGGCCTGCAGGACCGGCTGGCGCGACACCGCCAGCCGCTCCGCAATATCTTCCTGCATGATGCGCGAACCCGGCGCCAGGGAGCCGTCGCTGATGGCGTCCAGCAGGCTGCGATAGACCTGGTCCACCAAGTCGGGGGTTGATTCGATTTTGATGAGATGGGAAGTCATTTTTTGTACTCTGTATACAGAATACGCCGAATGGCAAAAAAGCTACTCCGGGTTTTCCCGTGGGGTCAGGGGCGTGCGCGACTGTGCCAAGATGGCGGCAGTTTGAGCAGTTTTGACGACTTGATTTTCAGGAGCATCCATGAACCAACCTGACCCTGCGTGGCTAGACAGCATGTACAACAACCGGGCGCGCGTGGCGGAGCACGAGGCGCATTTCACGCACTGGGCCGAGGCTTCGGCGCAGGCCAGGAGCACGCTGCCTTGCACGCTGGACGTCCCCTACGGCCAGGGCAGCGGTGAAAAGCTGGACGTGTTTCCGGCTGCGAAGCCCGGGGCGCCGGTGGTGGTGTTCATTCACGGCGGTTACTGGCGGTCGCTGGACAAGGCCGACCACTCCTTTGTCGCTCCTGCCTTCGTGGAGGCGGGCGCCTGTGTGGTGATTCCCAATTACGACCTGTGCCCGGCCGTGACCATTCCCGACATCGCGTTGCAGATGGTCAGGGCGCTGGCCTGGACTTACCGCAACGTGGCGCGGTTTGGTGGCGACCCGAAGCGCATCACCGTGATGGGGCATTCGGCCGGTGGCCATCTGGCCGCCATGCTGCTGGCCTGCCGGTGGCCGGTCCATGCCGGGGACCTGCCGGCCGAGCTGGTCAAAAACGCGCTGTCGATTTCGGGCCTCTATGAGCTTGAATCCATCATGCATACGCCGTTCCTGCAGGAGGCGCTGCGCTTGACCCCGGCGCAAGTCCTGCAGGCCAGCCCGGCGTGGATGCCGCCGCCTGCGCGGGGCGTGCTCTACACCGTGGCCGGGGCCGACGAGAGCGAAGAATTCCTGCGGCACAACGCGCTGATCGAGCAGGCATGGGGCCCCCGGGTGGTGCCTGTGCGCGAAGCCTTGCTGGGGCTGAATCACTTCAGCATCGTCGAGGCCCTGGTGCAGCCTGGTCACCGGCTGAACCAGCTGGCCCTGGATCTGTTGCGGGCTACGGCCTAGGTGTGATGTTTCAATAGGGTGAACAGGCCCTAAATATTGACGTCGTACTCCAGTGCGACGTCAGACGCCGGGATGCCGCCGCGAATCGCCCAGTTCTCGCGTGGCGCTTCCCGCACCACCACCTTGATGTGGTCGGCGGGGACGCCGCACAGGCCCAGGTTTTGCACGATGGCCTGGTACAGCGCGCGTTTGGTCTCGACGGAGCGCCCGATGAAGCAGTCGATGCTGACCAGGGTGTATTGGTCGCCCTTGTCTGGAGGCCCGACAAAGCGGTGCGGCTCGTGGACGAAAAGGCGAATCATCGTGGTCCAGTGCGGGACTTTAAGCACCGCAATCATCGCGGCCTGCACGGCATCGATGAGGGCCGTTTCTTCTTCGCGTGAATATTTTCGACGTATTTCAATGGCTGCAGTGGGCACGGATCCTCGCTTTCATGGTTTGGCGATGACTGTACTCCTGCAGCAGCCTGGACCGGCAAAGCCTCACATCAGCAGGTGTTCGCCTGCGTTGTCGCCGCCCAGGATCACGTAGTTGACCTTGCGGATGTCCATCAGTTTCTTGCCCCCGGCATAGCTGATGGAGCTCTGGATGTCTTCTTCCATCTCGCGCAGGGTGTCCGCCAGCGTGCCCTTGATGGGTTCCAGGATGCGTTTGCCTTCGACGTGCTTGTACTCGCCCTTGTTGAAGTCCGAGGCGCTGCCGTAATACTCCTTGAAGAGCTTGCCATCGACCTCCACGGTTTTGCCGGGGCTTTCTTCCAGGCCGGCGAGCAGGGAGCCTATCATCACCATGGTCGCGCCAAAACGGATGGACTTGGCAATGTCGCCATGCTCGCGTATGCCGCCGTCGGCAATGATGGGCTTGGTTGCCACGCGGGCGCACCACTTGAGCGCCGAGAGCTGCCAGCCGCCGGTGCCAAAGCCGGTTTTCATTTTGGTGATGCAAACCTTGCCGGGGCCAACGCCCACCTTGGTCGCATCGGCGCCCCAGTTTTCCAGGTCAATCACCGCTTCGGGCGTGGCCACGTTGCCGGCAATCACGAACGATGCGGGCAGCTTTTGCTTGAGGTAGCCGATCATTTTCTGCACGCTGTCGGCATGGCCGTGGGCAATGTCTATCGTGATGTATTCGGGGGCGAGACCCTCGGCCACAAACTGGTCCACCGTGTCGTAGTCGGGCTTTTTAACCCCCAGCGAGATTGACGCGTAAACGCCTTTGGCCGTCATGTCTTTGACAAACTGCAGGTTGTCCAGGTCAAAGCGGTGCATGACGTAGAAGTAGCCGTTCTTGGCCATCCAGGTGCAGATGTTTTCATCGACCACCGTTTTCATGTTGGCCGGCACCACCGGGATGCGGAAGGTGCGCCCGCCCAGCGTCACACCGGCATCGCACTCCGAGCGGCTTTCTACCCGGCATTTGCGGGGCAGCAGCAGCACATTGTCGTAATCGAAAATTTCCATGTTTCCCAAGCTCCTGAAGACTGTTGATAACCAGGGATGCTCTGCCTAACTCGCGCCGCGCGCGGCGGGGCTTTTGCGGGATGAGCCGCAAGGCGCAAAACCCAAGGCAAGGCTGGACGCCTTGCCTGGTTTTGCAACGCGGCGGATCGCCCGCAAAACCACGCCCCTTCGGGTTCGACCCAAAACGGGCGCTTTGCCCACCAAACCGCTTGCGTGTGCCTTCGGGCACACGACGCGCGGTGTTGGCGGACAAATCATCCCGTTTTGGACTCGAACGCGCATGGCGGGAGTTAGGCAGAGCATCCCCAGGCACTTGGACTGGACCGGTTCTTGTCCGCATTGTCCCCATGGAACGCAGAAACAAAAAACCGGGCGCAATTGCTTGGGCCCGGTAAGTGATTCTAGGCGCGCGGGTGTCCGGCGATGATGCCGTGACCTGTATACCCTTTATATGGGCAGTCCCATTCCGGGATGCTATTTCGAGCTCCTATTTCGGGCCCTGGCTGGGCGTCGGGGGGCTTGCCTCGCAGCGCGACTGGGCCGCAGCCCGCACCCGGTTTTTCTCATCCTCAACCCAGCCAATCACACGCAGCCGGCCCGCATTGGCGCCCTGTGCAATGGCCATGGAGCGCGCTTCGAAAAAGCGGTTCTGGTTCTGCTCTGTGTTTGACAGCTTTCGACCATCCCAGGAGACCTGGAGCAGGTTTCTGACAAGGTTCCGCTCGGTGGGCGAGCCCTCGGTGCCGGCTGGCAGGGTGTCAACCAATGCCAGCCAGGCCGTCCAGCGTTGCCCCTGCGCGGCGGGCGGGACGGGCTTGAGCTCTATCGAAGCACCCAGATAGTCGGCCAGCGGCAGGCCGTGGGCCACGCGCAGCGTGCTGCCCTTGAGGTGGTTGACGGAATGGGTGCGGCTGCTGCTCCTGGCGGGAACGGGTTGCCTCGAGGCCTCCAGACGGGCCAGCGCATCGCGCGTTGCTACCGCGGAAAGCGGCGCGTCGTCGCCTTTGCTACCGGGAACGACCCAATCCAGCGCGATCTGGCCGGCGCTTGCCCGCGGGGTGGCCGGGTCGATCCAGCAGCTGTCGCAGTCGGCGTTGATGAAGCGCTCGATGAGTTGAGTTGGCCGGGGCTGGCCGTCGCTGGCGCAGAACGATTGGGCCCAGGTGCCGGACGCGGCGCAACTGAACAAAGCGGTTAACAGAACAAGGTGTTTCATTTCAGGGGCTCCTGCAGCACAGGCATTTTCCCAGATGTCGTTTGGGGCGCCTGGCTCTTACACCCGTTACACAGCCTGGCCGAGCCTGAGCGCAGTCGCTATCAGGTGATCCCTGAAGTCGCTGGCCAGCGTGCCGGGTGATTGCCCCTGCAGCGTCAGCACTTGCAGGCTGCGCTGGCGAAATTGCGGTTCGCTCACCGGCACGGCCACCAGCTCACCTGCCCGAACGGCGTGCGCGGCGCTGACCAGGGCCGAGAGCGTCAGCACCTCGCCCTGCATGACCAGCGCCAGCAAGGTGGGGTAGTTGCCGGTGTAAGCCACCTGGTAGTGCAGGCCCTTGAGGCTGCAGCACAGGTCCAGCATCTGCCGCACCGTGGTGCCGGCCTCGGGCACGGCCAGCGGATGGCGCACGATGTCAGCCACCGACACACTGCGTCGCCGGGCCAGTGCATGGCCGGGTGCCGCCAGCACCATGATGGGCGCGGGCTGGTTGTGTTCGATCTTCAGGCCCTTGTCCGGGGCGACGGAAAACTTGATCCCCAGGTCCACCTCGCCGCGCAGCAGGTGCCGGCTCACTTCGTCGGGCGTACCCACCTGCAGGTGAATGCCGCAGCCGGGATGCGCTGCGCGAAAGGAAGACATCACCTCCGCCATGAAGCCGCAGGCCAGGCCTTCGGTGCAGGCGAGGCGGATGCGGCTGGCGCGTTGCCCGCCCAGCCCCTTGACCTCGTCGACCACGCGTTCAGCATCGAGCATGGTGGTGCGCACATAGGCGGCCAGCCGCTCCCCGGCAGCGCTGAGCGCCATGCCGCGGGCCTGGCGCTCGAACAAGGCACAGCCCAGGCTGTCTTCGAGTTTGGTGATCTGGCGGCTGACGGCCGATACCGCCACATGCAGCTGCTCCGCCGCCTGAGTCACCGAGCCGGTGCGGGCGACTTCCAGAAAGTAGCGGGTGGCTGTGCCCAGCAATGACAAGGACATCGTATGGCTTCCCGTGTGGCTTGCGTGCATTGCCGCCAGCGCAAGGCTGAGTTGCTTATTCTCAAATTGTGAAAGCTCTTTGAGTTTATTAGACTTTTGGCAATGCTCCAAGGAAGCCAAAACATGACGCGCGACCAATTACTCGAATCTGCCTCCGCCTGGTTTGACGCCGGGCATTTCCAGCGCGACCTGGCCCGCCGCGTGGCCTGGCGCACCGAGAGCGACAGTGGGCAGCCCGGCCCAGCCTTGGGCGACTATTTGCGCGATGACATCGTGCCGTCCCTGATCCGGCTGGGCTTTGACTGCGAGGTGAAGGCCAATCCGGTGGCTACCGGCGGGCCGCTGCTGGTGGCGCGCCGCGTCGAGGGCCAGGACCTGCCTACCGTGCTGACCTACGGGCATGGCGATGTGGTCAACGGCCAGGACAAGCACTGGCGCGAGGGCCTGAGCCCGTGGCAATTGACCGTGGAGGGCGACCGCTGGTACGGCCGCGGCACGGCAGACAACAAGGGCCAGCACACCATCAACTTCGCAGCGCTGGAGCACACCCTGGCCGCGCGTGGCGGCCGGCTGGGCTACAACGTGACGGTGCTGCTGGAAATGGGCGAGGAGGCGGGCAGTCCGGGCCTGCGTGAGCTGTGCGAGCGCGAACGCGAGCTGCAGCGCGCCGATCTGCTGATCGCCTGCGACGGGCCACGCGTGCAGGCGCAGCAGCCCACCTTGTTCCTGGGCTCGCGCGGGCTGGTCAATTTCTCGCTGCGCCTGCAAAGCCGCGAGCGCGCCTACCACTCGGGCAACTGGGGTGGCGTGCTGACCAACCCCGGCATCGTGCTGGCGCACGCCATTGCGTCCATGGTCGATGAACGGGGGCGTATCCAGGTCGAGGGTTTGCGCCCACCGGCACTGGCGGACAACATCCGGCGCGCGCTGCGCGACGTGCAGGTCGGCGGCGGCACGGACGACCCGCAGATCAATCCCGCCTGGGGTGAGCCCGGCCTGACGGCGGCTGAACGCCTGGTTGGCTGGAACACGCTGGAAGTGCTGGCGCTGGGGGCTGGCTCGGCCGAGCGTCCGGTCAATGCGATTCCGCAGCTGGCCGTGGCGCACTGCCAGCTGCGCTTTGTGCCGGGTACGCCGTGGCAGCAGTTGCCGGACATCGTGCGCGCCCATCTGGACGCGCACGGCTTTGACGCCGTGGAAGTGAGCGTTACCGCCGACTCACCCGCCACGCGGCTGGATCTGGACAACCCCTGGGTCGGCTGGGCCATGCAGTCCATGGCCGCCAGCAGTGGCAAGCCCGTCACCCTGCTGCCCAATCTGGCCGGCTCGCTCCCCAACGACGTGTTTGCCGATGTGCTGGGCCTGCCCACGCTGTGGGTGCCGCATTCCTACCCGGCCTGTGCGCAGCACGCGCCCAATGAGCACCTGCTGGCGTCGGTCGCGCGTGAGGGCCTACAGATCATGGCCGGGCTGTACTGGGACTTGGGCGCGCCAGGTCTGCCCTGGCAGCGCAGCGCGTCTGCCCACTGAATCTTGCGTTTAAATTTTTAACCTGAAAAGAGAACAGCATGACATCGACATCACGCCGCGCAACGCTGATAACTGTCCTGGCCGCTCTGGTGACCAGCCTGGCGAGCCCGCTGGCCTTGGCCCAGAGCTGGCCCAGCAAGCCCCTCAAGCTGATCGTGCCGTTCCCGCCGGGCGGCGCAACCGACACCGTGGCCCGCCTGATTGCTGAGCGCCTGGGGCCCCGCCTGGGGCAAGCCGTCATCATCGAGAACAAACCGGGCGCGGCAACCGTCATCGGTGTGGATGCGGTGGCCAAGTCCATCCCCGACGGCCACACGCTGCTGGTCTCAGGCGCCAGCAGTTTCACCGTCGTGCCGGGCTTGCGCAGCAAGCTGCCCTTCGATGTGCTCAAGGACCTGATCCCGATCGCTTTGGTCACCTATGCGCCCCTGGTGCTGGTCACGGCGCCGTCCAAGCCCTACCAGCGCCTGTCCGACGTCATTGCGCAAGCCAGGGCCAAGCCCAAATCGCTGACCTATTCCACCTATGGGCCCGGGACTGCGCCCCATCTTTCCGCGGAGCTGCTGGCCCACGCCGCCGGTGTCGAACTGGAGGCCGTGCCCTACAAGGGCAGCGCCGAAGCCCTGATAGGCCTGATGCGCGGCGATATTGATATGGGCGTGGAAACCCTCTCGGCCGCCAGTGCGCAGATCAAGGCCGGCAAGCTGCGCGTGCTGGCGGTGACCAGCGCCAAGCGCACGGCGTTCCTGCCCGAAACGCCGGGCATGGAGGAGTTGCGCCTGCCGCAGGCCAGCTTTGACGGTTTCTACGCCGTCGCCGCACCTGCAGGAACGCCTGTGGCGGTGGTCCAGCGGCTGACGCGGGAAATCAGCGAAATCATGGCCATGCCGGAGGTGAAGGAAAAATGCGCCCAGTTGTCGCTGGAAGCCGTAGCCCTGGGCCCCGACGCGTTGCGCGCGATCATGAAAACCGACATCGCCAGGTTTCGCGACCTGGGGGAGCGGATCAAGATCAGTCTGGATTAGAGCCGCTAACAAAACCCTCCTGGCGTCGTTGTGCCGCCTTGCCGTGCTGCAGCACTGTCTGCGGCGGCACGCCTAGCCAGGACCGCTTCGCTGGGTTTTGTGAGCGGCTCTCTTAACCCTTCCCCGGGTGCGGGGAGGGGGTGTGGGTGCCGGTTTTCTACAATGGACCCATGTTTCCACAAGTCACCCGAGATTCCCCGCTGCTGCACAACCTCAACCCCGAGCAACATGCCGCTGTCACCCTGCCGAATGAGCACGCCCTGATTCTTGCCGGGGCGGGCTCCGGCAAGACCCGCGTGCTGACCACCCGCATTGCCTGGTTGCTGCAAACCGGCCAGGTGTCGCCCGGCGGTATTCTGGCCGTGACGTTTACCAACAAGGCGGCCAAGGAAATGCTGGCCCGCCTGTCTGCCATGCTGCCCGTCAATGTGCGCGGCATGTGGATTGGCACCTTCCATGGCCTGTGCAACCGGTTTTTGCGCGCGCATTACAAGCTGGCCAATCTGCCGCAGAGTTTCCAGATCCTCGACACGCAAGACCAGCTGTCGGCGATCAAGCGGCTGTGCAAGCAGTTCAATGTGGACGACGAGCGCTTTCCGCCCAAACAGTTGGCGTGGTTCATTGCCAGCTGCAAGGAAGACGGCTTGCGTGCCAAGGACGTGCAGGTGCGTGACGAGGAAGGCCGCAAGAAGGTCGAGATCTACGCGCTGTACGAAGAGCAATGCCAGCGCGAAGGCGTGGTGGATTTTGGCGAGCTGATGCTGCGCAGCTATGAACTGCTGCGTGACAACGCCCCCGTGCGCGAGCACTACCAGCGGCGTTTCCGGCACATCCTGATCGATGAGTTCCAGGACACCAACAAGCTGCAATATGCCTGGATCAAGATGCTGGCGGGCCAGGGCCCCGAAGCCACGCAGGGCGCCGCCGCGATGCCGGGTGGCTCGGTGGTGGCGGTGGGTGACGACGACCAGAGCATCTACGCCTTTCGCGGTGCGCGCGTGGGCAACATGACCGATTTTGTGCGCGAGTTCGATGTGCAGCACCAGATCAAGCTGGAGCGCAACTACCGCAGCTTCGGCAACATTCTGGATTCGGCCAACGAGCTGATCAGCCACAACAGCAAGCGCCTGGGCAAGAACCTGCGCACCGAGGCCGGCCCGGGCGAGCCGGTGCGCGTCTATGAGGCCACTTCTGATTTTGCCGAGGCCCAGTGGTTTGTCGATGAAGTGAAGCAGCTGGTGCGAGACGGCGCCGAGCGCAAGGAGATCGCGCTGCTGTACCGCAGCAATGCGCAAAGCCGGGTGATGGAGACGGCGCTGTTCAATGCCGGTGTGCCTTACCGCGTGTATGGCGGCCTGCGCTTTTTCGAGCGCGCCGAGATCAAGCATGCGCTGGCCTACCTGCGCCTGCTGGAGAACCCGCACGATGACACCAGCTTTTTGCGCGTGGTCAACTTTCCGCCGCGTGGTATTGGTGCGCGCAGCATTGAGCAGTTGCAGGACATTTCGCGCGCCTCGGGTTGCTCGCTGCATGACGGTGTCAGTGCGGTGACTGGCAAGGCCGGAGCCAACCTGGGCGCCTTTGTGGCCAAGATCGATGTGTTGCGCGAGCAAACCACCGGCCTCACCCTGCGCGAAATCATCGAGCTGGTGCTGCAGCACAGCGGGCTGGAAGAGCACTATAAGACCGAAAAAGAGGGTCAGGACCGGCTGGAGAACCTGGCCGAACTGGTCAACGCCGCCGAGTCCTTCGTCAGCCAGGAAGGCTTTGGCCGCGATGCCGTGGCCTTGCCGGTGGACGAACTGGGTTCGCGTGCGAACCTGGCATTGGGCCAGTCGCCTGCCAGCCAGGGCCTCGATCCTTCCGCTGCGCTGCTGAGTGAGCCCTTGCCGGAATTGCTGGCGCCCGACACCGAGACCGGTGAAACGCTGTCACCGCTGGCGGCCTTTCTCACGCATGCCGCGTTGGAGTCCGGCGACAACCAGGCGCAGGCCGGCCAGGATGCCGTGCAGCTGATGACGGTGCACTCGTCCAAGGGGCTGGAGTTTGACTGCGTCTTCATCACCGGCATGGAAGAGGGCCTGTTCCCGCATGAAAATTCCATGAGCGACCACGATGGGCTGGAGGAAGAGCGCCGCCTGATGTACGTGGCCATCACGCGTGCGCGCAAGCGGCTGTACCTCAGCCATTCGCAGACCCGCATGCTGCACGGCCAGACGCGCTACCACCTGAAAAGCCGGTTTTTTGACGAGCTGCCGGAAGCGGCGCTCAAATGGATCACGCCCAAAAACCAGGGCTTTGCATCCGGCCTGGGCATGGGATCCGGTGGGTGGGGCGGTGCTCATAATTCAGGAGCTAGTGGCACCCGTGGCGACTGGGCCAGCAACGTTTTTTCTTCAAAGTCCGGTTCATCCGAGCGCTTTGCCAATCCACCGGTGCCGCCGCAGCGCAACGCGCCTTCGCATGGGCTTAAAGGCGGCATGCAGGTGTTCCACGCCAAGTTTGGCGAGGGCAAGGTGCTGATGCTCGAAGGCAGTGGTGACGATGCGCGGGCGCAGATCAATTTCACCCGGCATGGCGTGAAATGGCTGGCACTGAGTGTGGCCAAGCTGACGGTGGTTTAGGCGGTGGTTAAGATAGGTTAGCCCCGTGGTGCAGTGCCCGCACCCCCAGGATCAAGCAGCCTGTGAGAACACATGAACGAACCCGAACCGTCCGCTGACACCTCTTCCCCGATTTACGTGCCGCATCAGGAGTTTTGCGCCGGCGTGCCCAGGGGGCGTTTTCGTTTGATCGTGAATCCGGAGCGCGCGCAGAAGTACGTCAGGCATCGCCTGTTTGTTGTGGGTATCTCGCTGCCTCTCCTGGGCATTGGCACGGCATTGAGCCTGTGGGGTTATCTTTGGGCGGGGCTTCCGCTGGTCATCGTCGGCGTCCTGCTGCATCGCGTCATCAAGGCGCACGCCGCAAAAATCCTGCTGTACCTTGCGATGCATGATGCCAAGACCTACGACCAGGCCATTGAATACGAAATCCTCGAAGTACGTTACGCGAGTTGAGCGCCGCCGCGCTCCCTCGCCTGGCCCTGTGCAGGGCCAGGCGCGCCGGCCGGTCAGCTGCCGATGCGTCCACCGTCGTTTTTCGTGATCACGATTGTGGCCGAGCGCGGACGTTTGCCGGCCCCGTAACCCGCATTGGCCGGCCACTGGCTGGTGTATTTGGCCGGGTCGCCGATGTTGGCCTGCGCGGTGGTTTCGCCCGGGTGCTGGATGTTCACAAACAGGGTTTTGCCATCGGGTGTTTCGGCCAGTCCCGTGATCTCGCAACCCACTGGTCCCACCAGAAAGCGCTTGAGCTTGTCGGGCGTTGGCGTCTTGCCGACGTAGGTGTCAACCGCCAGTGCGCCGCCATCGGCTTTGGGGTAGTTCAGGGTGACCTTGCGGCCGTCGCCCACCTGGCCCGGCAAGCCGGCCAGCATCATGCAGTTGGTGACGTCGGTGTAGGCACTGTCGTCGGTCTGGATCCAGCAAATGCCCGTGCTGTGGCTGAAGGCCAGGCCGTCGGGGCTCGAAAAGTCCTGGTCGCCCGTCAATTTCGACAGGTTCACGGAGCCGGGTGCTGCACTGGCTTCGGCGCCGAAAAGATACACGTCCCAGGTGAAGCTGGTCGCAGCCGAACCGGCGGCGCCTTCCTTCATACGCAGGATGTGGCCATTTGGATTGCCGGTTTGCACCGTCGCTGTGCCCCTGATGTCGGAATAGGCGCGCGGGTTGGCGCTGTCGGGTGCCAGCTGCGACGAGCCACTGGGCTCGACACGGCGGTTGCTGTTGTTGGTCAGCGAGTAATAAATTTCACCATTGGCCGGGTTGACCGAGCACCATTCGGGGCGGTCCATTTTGGTGGCGCCCACGGCATCGCCCGCCAGACGCGTGTTCACGGCGATGTCGGCCTGATCGGCGAACGGGTATTTGGCATAGCCGGCAACTGCCGGGTTGGTCTGCGAAAGCTCCAGCCACTGGCCGGTGCCGTCCGCATTGAATTTGGCCGCGTAAAGCTTGCCGTTGTCGAGGTACTTGTCGCCGGCGGCCAGGCGGTCGGCCGAGTTGGCGTCAGCCGCATCCCACTTGGCGGCAGACACCCACTTGTAGATGTACTCGTTGCGTGAATCGTCGCCCTGGTACACGGCCAGCGGCTGGCCGGGAACCACCTTGCCGAACGCCGCACTTTCATGGGCGAAACGGCCAAGTCCAGTGCGTTTTTTGGCGGGTTTTGTTTTGTTGTAGGCGTCCATCTCGACGATGTAGCCCATGCCGTTGAGCTCATTGCGGTAGTCGTCGCTGCCATCGGCCGAGGTGCCGGTTTTGGCGTTGATCCAGCGCGCGAACCTGTCGTCCTTGCCGGCGGTTTCCCAACCGTGGCGCGTGCTGGCGCCTTCGGCACGGCCGTAGCGCACCAGTGCGGTCACGCTTTTGTTGCCTTCGCGTGCCGCGTCATCGCCCTTGGGGCGCGTGAAGTAGCCGGCCCAGTTTTCCTCGCCAGTCAAAAAGGTGCCCCAAGGCGTTTTGCCGGTACCGCAGTTGTTCAGCGTGCCGCGGGTTTTGGTGCCGTTGGGCGAGAACCTGGTGACCATCAGCGGGTTGCCGCGCGCCGGCCCGGCAATCTCGATTTCGCTCAGCGGTGTCAGGCGGGTGTTGAAAGCGGAGTCCTTGAGGTACTCCCACTTGGCACCCTTGCGGCGAACTTCGACCACGGCCACACCATGAATGGCGAGCTCTTTTTCGACTTCACTGGCCGGGCGCGGGAGGACGCTGGTGCCGCCGTTGGCATGCAGGAAGAACGACGAGAGTTTTTCGTCCGTTGTTGCTTCGTGGTTCATCGCCAGCAGGCCGCGGCTGTTGGCGCTGTTTGATGGTCGGCCGCTGTTGTCCAGCCCAAACCACTCCATGCCGTCGTGATGGTCGCCCGCGCGGTTTTCATAGTCGCTGTCAGTGCCGTCGTTTTTGTAGGCGGGTGTGGACGCCGTCAGGGGGTCGCCCAACGCGTAGAGCACGCTGGTGGTATAGCCGGGCGGCACCACCACCATGTCGGCCAGGCCTTTGGCCACTTCCTTGAAACCCAGCAGCTTTTCATGGGGTGCGGCAACGGCTTCATCGCCAAAATCCACGGCCGACGCGGCCAGGCTGCCAAAGACGGCGGCGGCAG
This sequence comes from Polaromonas sp. P4_F4, assembly GCF_056401355.1. Lineage (NCBI taxonomy): Bacteria > Pseudomonadati > Pseudomonadota > Betaproteobacteria > Burkholderiales > Comamonadaceae > Polaromonas > Polaromonas sp. P4_F4. The sequence goes on from NZ_JBFUJO010000007.1 coordinate 57,925, forward strand.
CGGTGCCCACAGAGCCCCGCAACACCGAGCGGCGGCTCAGGCGGGCATCCAGAACCGTTTCGAAAGACGGATTGTTCGACGTGTTGTTGTTCAGGTCATCAGGGTCGATATAGGCGCTATCGGTGTGGGTTGGCTTGGACATTGGCAGCTTTCGTGTGACATTGCATTGAAACTGGCAACGGGATCGCGTTGCCGGTTCACGCATTGTGTGAAACAAAGGTGACAATTCCGTGACGCCCGCTCCCCCCAGGCTTGCCGGGATAGGAGGGGTATGGGGATATGCGGGGATCAGCCTCGCGTATGAGCCTCGCCTGTGAATGCCCGGCCGGTTGCTTCTGCGATGTTCAGTCCGCGCTCAGGATCGGTCGGCTGGCTGGTCACCGGAGTCGGTGGGTAGTTCGGGCGTGGCCAGGAAGCTGTCCCGGAAGGTGAAGTAAATCGAGGTGAAAAACATCGCCACGATGACCAGCGCTACGGGAAACATCACGACCGTTGCGAGCGTGGGGTTGCCCAGCACGCTGGCAATCAATGAAACCAGCAGGGCCGCAAACAGAAACACACCGGTCCACGCGAAACCAAATACCGTGAGCGCACCCAGATTTTTGTAGCAGGCCATGAAACTGAAAAACAGGCTTTTGACCGGCGTCACGCCATGCCAGTGCACCAGCGCCGGAGCATGCCAGAACAGCAGTGACAGCGGCAGGTAAAGGCCCAGCGCCACCCACATGGCCGTCTGGAAACCGCGCTGCAGCAACAGCTCTTCGGTGATCTTGCCGCCCACGAGGTACAGCCTGGCAAATTCTCCGCCATCGAACAGCGCCGAGATTCCCATCAGCGTTAAAAACCCTGCCGCGTACAGCCCGCCCAGCACCATCATGGCGCGCATGCGCTGCTGGCCGGCACGAAAGGCGCTGATCAGAATCGACGGCATCGGAAATTTGCCCTTGGTGGCCTCTTGCGTAGCGGCCATCAGGCCCAGCGTGGCGGCGGGCAGCAAGGCGAGTGCCAGCGCCGCGCCAATGAAGGGCACCAGCGTCGCCAGCGAGAGCATGGCCATGAACATGAAAAACAGGCCCGACATCGCCAAGGGCTGCTTCATGAAGGTTTTGATGCCGAGCTTGACCCAGGTGACGCCGGTACGCGCGGGAACAATATTGAGTTTCATGGTGTTGACAGGGACGGGCCGAAAATAGGATGGAAAAGGGGGGGCAGGGGACAGGGCAAACCTGTTCAAGGATCTGCGACAACGCCGGATGACGCATAAATTGGACGCTGCAAAGGCACAGTTTGCCTCAAAGTCGGGCCGCCACGCCCGGAGTTGCCCCCTGCGGCGGGGAGCCGCGGCTTGCTGGGGTTAAAGGTTGGGTTAAAGGGCGTACGGGTCTGTGAGCCGCTGGCGCAGCACACGCTCGAAATGGCCCGGGTCGTGCGCCTTGAGCACGGCCGCCTCGCGCGGCAAATGAAAGTCCCACAGCCGTGAGATCCAGAAGCGCAGCGCCCCGGCGCGTTGCATGGCCGGCAGCAAGGTGCGCTCCTGCGCAGTCAGGCGGCGCACGCTCTGGTAGGCGGCCACGAAAGCATCGGCACGCGCGCTGTCCTGTGCACCGCTGTCCAGATCAATGCACCAGTCATTGAGACAAACCCCGATATCAAACAAAAAGGTATCGCAGCCGGCAAAATAAAAATCAAAAAACCCGGTGAGCTTGCCGTCCTCAAACATGACGTTGTCACGAAACAGGTCGGCGTGCACCGCGCCCCGCGGCAGGCTGCGGCAGGCCGATGAGGCGGCGACATGGTTCTGGTAAGCCAGTTCACCCAGGATCAGGCTGCGTTGCTCGGGCGTGAGGTGCGGCAGCACCACGGGCACAGTTTCGTTCCACCAGGCGAGGCCGCGCAGGTTGGGCTGCTGGCGCGGGTAGTCCAGCCCGGCCAGGTGCATGCGGGCCAGCATCTCGCCTACGGCAGCGCAGTGCGCGGGTGTGGGGGCGAGTTCGCTGTGGCCACGCAGCTTGTTGACCACGGCAGTCGGCTTGCCCTTGAGCCGGTGCAGGATTTCACCCTTGCCGTTTTCGGCCGGATCGGGCACCGGAATGCCATGTGCCGCCAGGTGTTTCATCAGGTGCAGGTAATACGGCAGTTGTTCGAACGTCAGGCGCTCGAACAGCGTCAGCACGTAATGGCCCTGATCGGTGTCTACAAAGTAGTTGGTGTTTTCGATGCCGCCTGCAGCGCCCTTGATGCTCTGCAGTTGCCCCAAATTCAAGGCGTTCAAGAACGCTGCGGCCTCGTCAAACGAGACCTCGGTAAAAACGGCCATGCCTGAAACTGAACCCTGAGCTAAAAATTTAAAACTTGAGCACGTTCCAGACGCGCGAACCGTTGGTGTCGCCGCTGGCTGCTGCCGGTGCGGCGCCCCTTGCGCCTTCTGCCGGCTTGACCTCGTAGGCAGGACCACCGGTTTTGGGTTGGACGACGATTTGCTGGGTCTCGCCGCCTACCCGTAACTCATCGATGCGCGTGCCGGCATCTTCGGTATGGATGCGTTTGATGGCTTTGTCCGGGCGTCCGGTGCGCGCTGGTGCCGCCTCTTTTTTCTCTGCGGCCGCAGGTGCCTGCGTTTGCGCCACAGCTGCAGCCAGCGGCAGCGCTGTGAGCACAGCGGCAAGAAGGGGGCTAAAAACGTGTTTCATACTTGTATTGTAGGCTTGCGGGGACGTGTTTACAAAGGCCTTGAGTGTCGTAAAAAGGTGGCTTGCGACGTAGGCGGAAATCCAGTGTGAAAGAAGGCGCCAGGCGCCGTTTGTGTTTGATGGAGGCCTCTGCCGATATCCCTGACAATCAGGCCCTATGAGTTCTGACAAAAAAACACTGCTGCTGGTGGACGGCTCCAGCTACCTGTACCGCGCCTTCCATGCCATGCCCGACTTGCGCGCCAACCCGGGCGATCCCACCAGCCCGGCCACGGGCGCCATCCGCGGCATGATCAACATGATGCAGAAGCTGCGCAAGGACGTGCGCGCCGACTACGCCGCCTGCGTGTTTGACGCCAAGGGTCCGACCTTTCGCGATGCGCTCTACCCGCAGTACAAGGCCCAGCGCTCACCCATGCCCGACGACCTGCGCAGCCAGGTGGAGCCTATCCATGAAGTGGTGCGGCTGCTGGGCTGGAAAGTGCTGGACGTTCCCGGCGTGGAGGCCGATGACGTGATTGGCACGCTGGCCTGCCTGGCTTCGAAGCAGGGCATTGAAGTCATCATTTCCAGCGGCGACAAGGACCTGAGCCAGCTGGTCGATGAAAACATCACCGTCATCGACACCATGAATGACCGCCGGCGCGACCTGGCCGGGGTCGAAGCCGAATTCGGCGTGCCGCCGCGCCTGATGGTGGACTACCAGGCACTGGTTGGCGATGCCGTGGACAACGTGCCCGGCGTGCCCAAGGTTGGCCCCAAAACGGCGGTGAAGTGGCTGCTGGAATACGGCTCGCTCGATGCCCTGGTGGCGCGTGCCGGCGAAATCAAGGGCGTGGTCGGCGACAACCTGCGTCTCTCGCTGGAATGGCTACCCAAAGGCCGGGAGCTTCTGACCATCAAGAAAGACTGCGACCTGATCGACTACATCGATGGCCTGCCCGCTCTGGAATCAATAGCCATCGGTGGGCAGCAGACGGAGGCCTTGAAGGCTTTTTACGAGAAATACGGCTTCAAGGGGCTGGTCAGGCAAATCGACACCGAAAGTACGCCACCCGAATTGATTGGCGGACCCGAGGGTCGGCATGCCAAATCGCCGGGCTCCGTGGGTCCTTCGGCTTCGCCCGGCTTGTTTGACGAACCCTCGCTGCCGGATGTCCCTTTGGCCGGGCGGGCCAGCAATCTCAAGTACGACACCATCTTCACCTGGGAGTTGCTTGACAGCTGGCTGGCCAAAATTGAAGCCGCAGAATTGGTGGCGGTGGACACCGAAACCACCTCGCTGGACGAAATGCTGGCCCAGATCGTGGGCATCAGCTTCAGCGTGACACCCGGCGAGGCTGCCTACATTCCGCTGACGCACGACTACCCCGATGCGCCCGCGCAATTGCCGCGAGACGAGGTGCTGGCCCGCCTCAGGCCCTGGCTGGAAAACCCGGCCAAAGCCAAGCTGGGCCAGCACGTCAAATACGACCGCCATGTGTTTGCCAACCACGGCATCGAAGTGCAGGGCTATGCGCACGACACCATGCTGCAAAGCTATGTGCTGGAAGTGCACAAGCCGCATGGCCTGGCCAGCCTGGCGGAGCGGCATGTAGGGCGCAGCGGCATCAATTACGAAGATCTGTGTGGCAAGGGCGTGCACCAGATCAAGTTCAACCAGGTCGATATTGCCAAGGCCGCGGAATACTCGTGCGAGGACTCCGACCAGACGCTGGACGTGCACCGCGTGCTCTGGCCCCAGATCCAGGCCAACGACAAGCTGCGCTTTGTGTATGAGCTCGAAATGAAAAGCAGTGAAACGCTTTACCGCATCGAGCGCAACGGCGTGCTGATTGACGCCCCCACGCTGGCCAGACAAAGCGGTGAGCTGGGCGCGCGCATTGTGCAGCTGGAAGCCGACGCCCATGAACTGGCGGGCCAGCCCTTCAACCTGGGCAGTCCCAAGCAGATCGGTGAAATCTTCTTCAGCAAACTGGGCTTGCCTGTCGTCAAGAAAACCCCGAGCGGTGCGCCGAGCACCGACGAGGAGGTGCTGGAAAAACTTGCGGAGGACTATCCCTTGCCCGCCAAGATCCTGGAGCACCGCGGGCTTTCCAAACTCAAGGGAACCTACACCGACAAGCTGGCGCAGCTCGCGCATCCCAGGACGGGCCGGGTGCATACGCATTACGCACAGGCGGTTGCCGTTACCGGGCGCCTGTCGAGCAACGATCCCAACCTGCAGAACATTCCGGTGAAAACGGCGGAGGGCCGCCGCGTGCGCGAAGCCTTCGTCGCACCGGCCGGCAGCGTGATCGCCAGTGCCGACTATTCGCAGATCGAACTGCGCATCATGGCCCACCTCAGCGAAGACGAGGCCTTGCTGCGCGCCTTCACCGAGGGGCTTGACGTGCACCGCGCCACAGCGGCCGAGGTGTTTGGGGTTGCGGTGGAACAGGTGAGCAGCGAACAGCGCCGCTACGCCAAGGTCATCAACTTCGGCCTGATCTACGGCATGAGCAGCTTTGGCCTGGCGCGCAACCTGGGCATCGAGACCAAGGCGGCGGCTGCCTACATTGACCGCTATTTTCAGCGCTACCCCGGCGTCAAGAACTACATGGACGAAACGCGCCTCTCCGCCAAAAGCAAGGGCTATGTGGAGACCGTGTTCGGCCGGCGCCTGTATTTGCCCGAGATCAACTCACCCAACGGCCCGCGTCGTGGCGGCGCAGAACGCGCGGCCATCAACGCGCCCATGCAGGGCACCGCGGCCGACCTGATCAAGCTCAGCATGGTCAAGGTGCAGGAGGTGCTCGACGCCGAGAAGCGCGCCACCAAAATGATCATGCAGGTGCACGATGAACTGGTGTTTGAAGTACCCGAGGCGGAAGTCGAATGGGTGAGGGTCGAGATCCCCCGCATCATGGCGGGCGTGGCCGACCTCAGGGTACCGCTGCTGGCCGAGATCGGAGTCGGCCCGAACTGGGACAAGGCGCACTGAGCCTGCTACGCTAGCGCCAATACGTTTCAGTCAAGGACCCGTGAAGCTCCCTCCCCTTCTGGGGGAGGGTTGGGGTGGGGGCCAGCGACGACCGAGTCAGCACGGTGGCCCGACGCCCACGCCGTGAGCCCCCATCCCGGCCTTCCCCCAGCGGGGGAAGGAGATGATCGGCACTGCATGCGGCGTGCTAACGGAACCGTATTGACACTAGCGCGACACGGGAGGCAGCATGCCGGTCGCCAGACCGAGCGACAGCGCCTCGGGCGCGCCCAGCGTCTCGTGACTGCGGCAGGTGGCCTGGCGGATCTTCTCGTACAGCGAGGTCGCCGTTGGCAATGGCAGCATGGCGCGCAGGTAGCGCAGCAGCGTGAGCTGCTGGCCGGGGCTGAGTTCGGTCGCACAGGTTGCCTGACCGAAATCCAGGTCCGGGCGGACCTGCGACAGCAGCAGGCGGGCCGGCGGGATGCTTTCGGGCAGCAAGCGCTGGCGGCCTGCGGCAAGTACCAGCACGCAGGGTGTGTGGCAGTAGCTGCCGGGAAGCAATTCGGTGTTGAATTGGCGGTTTTTCAGCATGGAGCCGAGCGTGATGGCAGGGCCGATGTCCCCGCCTTGCAGGTCCAGGGCCATGATCTTTTGCTGGCAGCGATGGTGCTCCATCTCGTACAGGGCCTGGTTCATGAGCGCGACGGCGTCGGGAGGGAACTCGCCGCGCCACTGCAGCTTGCAGGTCTGGCCCTGTACCTGCAACTCAAGTCGGCTGTCGCCAATGCGCAGCAAGAGCGGTGTCTGGCTGTTGCCGGCCGGGGCCGGCGCTTGCGCGCCACGCCCTGCGGGTGGCAGAGGGGCGGCACAACCGGCAAGGACCAACAAGCCGAAAATGGCCACCCAGCGGGTCAATTGCAACAGGACAGCAGGCATGCCCGGGGCTCTGAACTCAGAAAGGGGAGTGACAGGTGTAGCAGGGGAAAACATGGAGGCTCTCTTTCTCGACGGACAACGCTTTCACGGGTGCTTCGTTAGCTTCGCAAACTTTGTTGGCGGGCACGCCGAAAGAGACCTTGAATTCGTCGATGTTCATATAGCTTGGCGTAAAAGCGATGGGCCCTGGAAGTTGCGATGCGGACTGCTCGCCAGGACCATGGCCAGTTCGCGCTATTTTGCACCAGGCTTTCGGCTGGAACCCTCGCGCGCCGGGACGGGCCAATAAGCCGAGAATACGGCGCATGACAGACATCAAGACTTACGGCATGTCCGAGCGCGCGGACCACCTCGACTTTGACATCCGGTCGCAACTGGTGCGGCCGCCGCTGGTGCGCCCGCATCGGCACGAATACTTCCAGGTCCAGATCAGCCTGCAAGGCGATACCGAGCAGAATGTGGCCGGTACCGTACGGCCCTTCCGGCGCGGTTACCTCAGCTTCATCCTGCCCTACCGCGTGCATGTGATTCCGCACCCCGAGGGTTCGCGCTACGTCATCATCAACATGGCGCAGCAGTTCCTGCGGCCGGGGCTGGATGTGGATCCGCTGGATCTGGAAGACGTGCCGCTGACCAGGGCGCCCGAGCTGGCGCCGTTTCTCTTTCAGGAATACACAGACTTTTATTTTTCGGAGGACGAGTTTGCTGACATTGAGGCCCTGCTGGACAAGCTGGCGCATGAAAACGCCAACCGCCGCTTCGGCTCGGTAGAAATCATCCGCGGCCTGATGCTGCAACTGCTGGGGCTGACCTGCCGCAAGTTTGAAGCCGACCTGCTGCGCTTTTCGGCCAGCCAGGCGCAGCAGGGCAGCCGGCGCGCCAGCCTGCAACGGGCGGTGCGCTACATCCGCGAACACCTGGCCGGCGAGGTCACGCTGGCCGATGCCGCTGCGGCGGCCTTTTTGTCCCCCAATTACCTCGCGCATCTGCTCAAAAAAGAAACCGGCAAGACCTTCACCGATCTGGTGACGGAGCGACGCCTGGAGTTTGCGCAGGAATTGCTGGCGCACAGCAGCCAGCGCATTGCCGCAGTGGCCCATGCGTCGGGCTTTGCCGATGAGGCCTATTTCGCGCGGCGCTTTCGCCAGCGCTTCGGCCAGACGCCCCGGGCCTTCCGCGACAGTGTGCGCGCCAAGATTTCCGGCGCAGCCTGAGAATCTTTAAGTCCCGCTGCAGCGCAACACCGCTGCATTGAATCGTCCGGTAAATGCGTAATTGCGTCTGCCTGCACGCGGCGTGCCCGCCCTAAGCTCAGTGGCTGGAGAAAAAACACGCTGACAACAAGCTCCAGCTTTCATCAATCCCAGGAGACACACATGACAAAACCAGACATGAGCAAACGAGGAATTCTGCAAACAGGCGCCCTGATGGCGACAGGCGCCGTCGTCGGCTGCGCCACGCCCGGCACGGCGGCCAATGCGCCGGCCACGCCTTTCACGGTGGCCGACACCTATGTCCCCATCGCGGGCAGTACCGAGATGTTTCCGGTGCGCCGCATTTACTGCATTGGCCGCAACTACGCGGCCCACGCAATCGAAATGGGCTCCGACCCCACCCGCGAGCCGCCTTTCTTTTTTCAAAAACCCACGGATGCCATCCAGGTGGTGCCACCGGGCCAGGTGGCTGACCACGCCTACCCCACGCTCACCAAAAACTACCACTACGAAGTCGAGCTGGTGGCAGCCTTGTCCAAGGGCGGGCGCAACATTCCGATCGACAAAGCGCTGGAACATGTTTATGGCTACGCACTGGGCCTGGACATGACACGCCGCGACCTGCAGCGCGGCATGGGCGACCAGAAAAAGCCCTGGGAAATCGGCAAGAGCTTTGACCGTTCAGCGCCCATAGGCCCCATCCATAAAGTCGCGCAGACCGGCCACTACACCAAGGGCGCGATCTGGCTCAAGGTCAACGGCCAGGTCAAGCAGCAGGCCACGCTGAACCACATGATCTGGTCGGTAGCCGAGCAGATCTCCAGGCTGTCCGAAGCGTTTGAGCTGTTTCCCGGCGACATCATTTACTCGGGTACGCCGGAAAACGTCGGGCCTGTCGTCAAGGGCGACGTGATTGAATGCCACGTTGATGGCCTGCCGGAGTTGAGCGTCAAGATCGTGTGAGCCGGCGTTTTCTGCGGTTTGGGTCTGCTCCGGCAGGAACTTCCGCAGCCGCACGAGCCCCGACTGCGTGCTTCAAACCACTCCTTCTACGGAAATCACCATGCTGAACAACGACCAGAAAAACGACTTCGATGCCTTGCTGCCGGGGCTGGCCAGCGAAGCCGGCACCAGCCGCCGCACTGCGCTGAAAGCCGCCCTGGGTGCGGGTTATGCCGCTGCCACCCTGCCCATCATGGCGCAGACGGCCATCAAAACCTCGTCAGAAGGGCTCAAAACCGGCGAAACCACCTATGAGGTCAACGGCTTCAAGGTGCCAGCCTTTTTTGCCGCCCCGGCTGGCAAGACCAACCTGCCCGTGGTGCTGGTGGTTCAGGAAGTTTTTGGCGTCCACGAATACATTGCCGACACCGCCCGCCGCTTTGCCAGGGCCGGCTACCTGGCCATCGCGCCCGAGTTGTACGCGCGCCAGGGCGACCCCAGCACCTACAACGAGATCGGCAAGCTGATAGCCGAAGTCGTCAACAAGGTGCCCGACGAACAGGTCATGGCCGACCTGGACGGCGCCGTCAAGTGGGCCGGCGCCAACGGCGGCAATACCGGGAAGGTGGGCATCACCGGCTTTTGCTGGGGTGGCCGCATCACCTGGCTGTATGCCGAGCGGAGCAAAAACGTCAAGGCAGCCGTCGTCTGGTATGGCCGCCTGGTCGGTACTCCGTCAGCGCTCACGCCCAAGCATCCGCTAGACCTGGCGGCCAGCCTGAAGGCGCCGGTGCTGGGACTCTATGGCGGACAGGACGGCGGCATTCCGCTGACCACCGTGAACCAGATGAAAGACGCACTGGCCGAGGCAGCAGCCAAGGGCAACACCGTCGCCAAAGCCAGCGAGTTTGTGGTGTATCCGCAGGCGCCCCATGCTTTCCATGCCGACTACCGCCCCAGCTATCGCAAGGACGCGGCTGACGACGGCTTCAAGCGTGCGCTGGAGTGGTTCAAGATGCAAGGCGTCGCCTGAGCGCATGAGCTGACGCCAGGGGGCCTGGGCGCGTGCGCCCCGGCGCTGACCGAGCCGCCGCCTCATGGGTCGGCGGCTTTTTCACGCGCCCCTCTTGACACGCTTGATAAGATAAAGATCAACCCCGGACGGCGGCAGCAACGCCGCATCCGGGGTTTTGCCATCTGTGGTGTAACCTTCGGGGTTGCCTCTACAGGTATCAGGTAATCAATCAGGGCTGCGGCCCAATAAAAACGGGCGTGAGTAGCTATGACTTTGGTAGCAATTTTGGTGGGAACGCTGGCCGCGGGCATTGGCAGCGTGTGGCTGGCGGCCTTGCTCAGCTTTGGCATGCTGGCCCGTTACACCCAGCACATGCTCAGTCTGGCCGCAGGCGCGCTGCTGGCCACCGCCTTCATGCACCTGTTGCCCGAAGCGTTTGAGAGCCAGGCCGGCGCCAAGGAGCTGTTTGCCACCTTGCTGGTCGGGCTGGTGTTCTTCTTCCTGCTCGACAAGGCCGAACTGTGGCACCACGGCCATGAACACCACGATGGCGAACACCACGAGCCCCCCCAGCCCCTCCAACCTGCCCGGCCTGCTCACGGTGCACACGCGCACCACCCTCATCGGCATGATCATCATCACCACGATCAGTCTTCACACGCCGGCGGCAAGAAGTCCGGCGGCTGGGCCGTGCTGGCGGGCGACAGCGTGCACGCCTTCGGTGACGGCATCCTGATTGCGTCGGCCTTCATGGCCGACCTGCGCCTGGGCGCCGTTGCCGCGCTGGCGGTGCTGGTCCATGAAGTGCCCCACCATATGGGCGACCTGGTGGTGCTGCGCCAAAGCTCCAACAACAACCGCCGCGCGGCTGTGGTCAAGGTATCACTGGCCGGTGCGGTGACGGCTTTGGGCGGCATGATTGGCTATGCGCTGGTCGACAAGCTGTACGACTACCTGCCTTTCTTCCTGATCGCCGCCTCCAGCAGTTTTATCTACGTCGCGCTGGCCGACCTGATTCCCCAGCTGCAAAAGCGCGTCACGGCGAAAGAAACCGCAGCGCAAATTGCCTGGCTGGTCATTGGCATCGGCATGGTGACCCTGATCAGCGGGCTTGCGCACGGGCATTAGGTGCCTGGACATGAGCACTCCCCACTCAGTCCGCAAAACCGCGAAAAACCGCGCAAAAGGTCATTGACATCGGCACACAGAAAAGACGAGCTTATGAATGAAGAATTGCAAGCATTGATCAACTCTCTTCGGGAATTCGCCAGGGAGCGCGATTGGGAGCAATTCCATTCACCCAAGAATCTTGCATCGGCCTTGACGGTGGAGTCCGCTGAGCTTCTGGAGCATTTTCAGTGGCTGACAGAAGCGCAGAGCCGTGAGCTTTCAACCGAAAAGCGCATCGCCGTGGGGGTGGAGATGGCGGATGTCTTTTTGTATCTGTTGCGCCTGTCTGATCAGTTGAATATTGACCTGGTCGAGGCGGCCAAACTGAAGCTGACATTGAACGCTGCCAAGTACCCGGTAGACAAGTCGCGTGGAAGCAGCAAAAAATACACTGAGCTTTAGAGTAAACAGGAAATAGCTGCCGGCGTTATTGAGACGCTATTCAGGCGCTATTTGTCTGCCGCCACAAATACCGCCGCAGGCCGCTCCCCCGCCAGGGCCTGCAACAGGTTGCTCGTTGCCAGCACCGCCATCGCATGCCGCGTCTCGAATGTGGCGGAGCCGATGTGGGGCAGGGCTGTCACCTTGGGGTGCGTGCGCAGTGGTGAATCCATGGGCAGCGGTTCGGTGGCGAACACGTCCAGCCCGGCGGCGCGCAGTGTGCCGTGGTCCAGGGCGTTGAGCAGGGCCTCTTCCTGCACGATGGCGCCGCGGGCGCCGTTGACGAAGATGGCGCCGGGCTTCATCAGGCCAAACTCCCGCGCGCCCATCAGGCCGCGGGTTTCATGGGACAGCGGCAGCACGGCGGCGACGATGTCAGCGCGCCGCAGCAAGTCATCAAGCGGTGTGTGCGTGGCCTTGCCGGCGAGTTCGGGCAGCTCATGGGCGACGTCCACCGGACGGCGGCTGTGGTACAGCACGGGCATGTTGAACCCCAGCGCGGCACGCCGTGCCACGGCCTGGCCGATGCGGCCGAATCCGAGGATGCCCAGCGTTTTGCCGTGCACGTCCCAGCCAAACAGGTCTTCGCCGATGTTGCGCGTCCAGCGGCCCTCGCGTACATGGCTGGCCAGTTCCACCAGGCGGCGGCTGGAGGCCATGATCAGCGAGAAGATCGTGTCAGCCGTGGTTTCGGTCAGCACGCCGGGCGTGTGGCACAGCATGATGCCGCGCGCAGCCAGGGCGGGCAGGTCGTAGTTGTCAACGCCGACGGAGACGCTGGAAATCACCTTGAGTTGCGGCGCGCTCGCCAGCAGCGAGGCAGTGATGGGGTAGCTGGAGCCGATCATGCCTTCCGCGCTGGCCAGGGCGGTGTGGAACGCGGCCAACTGCCCGGGCAGGCGCGGGTTGGCCACCGTGACCTCGTGCTCCGCCTGCAGGCGCGCCAGCTGGTCGGGCGGTAACTCGCGGAAGACCAGAACTTTTTTGCGCAGGGATGGTGAAGCTGGCGCGCCCATGATTTTTAAAGCCTTGCGGCGTTGAGTTCGGCGCGCGTCGGCAGGCCTTCGCTGTCGCCCAGCACCTGCACCGCGCGTGCGCCAATCCAGGCGCCGCGCTTCACGGCCTCGGGCACGTCCAGGCCGTCGAGCAGCGCGCTGATCACGCCCACCGCAAAGCCGTCACCGGCGCCCACGGTATCCACCACTTCGGCCACCGGAAAACCCGCCACACGGCCGCTGCCGGCTTCGCCCTCAAAGTAGGCCCCGTCTGCGCCGAGCTTGACCACGACCAGCTTCGCACCGAGCTGGCGGTAAAAGCGGGCGACGCCTTCGGGCGTGGTTTCGCCGGTCAGGAAGCGGCCTTCTTCCATGCCGGGCAGCACCCAGTCGGCGCGCGTGGCCAGGTCGTTGATGGCGTCGCGCATCAACTCGGGCGTGGCCCACAGCGTGGGGCGCAGGTTGGGGTCGAACGACACGCTGCGGCCGGCGGCGCGCATCAGATCCATGGTCTTGCGGGCAACGGGCAGGGTGGTGGCCGAGATGGCCGGAAACACGCCGGTGGCATGCAGGTGGCGGGCCGACAGCAGCCAGGCTTCGTCAATGTCATTCACGCCCATGTAGCTGGCGGCCGAGCCCTTGCGGTGGTATTCCGTCGGCGGGTCGCTGCCATCGGTGACCTTGCCCTTGAACTGGAAGCCGGTTTTTTGCGTCGCATCGCAGACCACGTGCGAGCAGTCGATGCCTTCGGCGGCCATGGCGGCCAGCAGATAACGGCCCATGGAGTCTGTGCCCAGGCGGCTGGCCCAGCCGACCTTCAGGCCCAGGCGCGCCAGGCCGATGGCGACATTGGTCTCAGCACCGGCGGTGCGCTTGTGAAAGGCCTCGGCATGCTCGAGCGGGCCGGGCCGGTCGGCAACCAGCAGCATCATGGCTTCGCCAAAAGTAATAACGTCCAGCGTACTGGTCATGAGGGGGCTCTCCTGCTGTTGGGTGAAAGCGTGGGGCCGCGGCTTTGAAGGTTTTGAAGCAGCGGGCCGGATAGACTTGATTGTGAAATCGGTTTCAGTGAATTATAAAAGAAGCATGACTTGCGCCGCAACCGGGAATCTCCAGGGTTCCCAGGCATTCTTCCCGTAAATCTGGCGGCTAGGCAGTCCGGTGAGGCACGGAGGAGCCGCGCGGCACCAGCCGGCCGGACAGCAAAATCTGGCGCGGCGGCAGGTCCAGGCCTTTGAGGCGCTCAATCAGGCAGCCGGCGGCCAGCTGGCCCAGTTCGTCGGTCGGCTGGGCGATGGTGCTCAGGCCCGGGCCCACATAAGGCGACCATTCGGTTTCGTCAAAACCCACCAGGCCCACGTCGGAGCCGAAGCGCCAGCCCAGCCGCGCCATGGCCGCCACGACTCGCAGGGTCACCACGGCGTTGCTGGAGACCACGCCAGGTGGGCGTTCGCCGGCGCGCTGGCGCAAGTCACGCAGGGCCTGGTCCAGCCCTTGCGTGTCGTCTGCCACGCTTTCAAACGTGTGGCCTGCCAGCCCTGGCGTATCCGCCGCAGACTCGCCGATAAAGTTGCGAAACGCGCTTTCGCGCTCCATGCGCGAGCTCACATCCTTCAGCGGCTCCGAGACAAAAAGCAGCTCGCGGTAGCCGGCGTCCACCAGGTGGCGGGCGCCCAGCTGCACGGCGCCGGCGTTGTCGAGCGACACGAAGTCGGCCTGCATGTCCTGGTGGCGCCGGTCCACCAGCACCACTGGCTTGCCATGGTGCGCGGCCTCGGCGGCGGCGCCGGCATCGCGCCCCAGCGTGTTCAGAATCAGCCCTTCCACCTGGTAGGCGGTCAGGGCCTCGATGGCCTCGGTCTCACGCCGGCTGTCGTTGCCCAGGTTGAACAGCATGAGCAGGTAACCGGCCTCCTGACAGGCTTTTTCGGCACCCCGCAGCACCGCCACGGAATATGGGTTGGTCACATCGGCCACCACCAGGCCAATCAGGCGCGAGCGGCCCCGTTTCAGCGCCTGGGCCATGGGGCTGGGGCTGAAGCCCAGCGCGGCGACGGCGACTTCCACGCGAGCCGCAATGTCCGGCGTGAGCAACCTCTCGCGATGGTTCAGAAACCGTGACACCGTGGCTTTGGAGACACCCGCCTCCCGCGCCACATCAGCGATGGTGGCGCGGGCCGAAGGCTGCGCGGCGGAAATAGGGTGCAAAGTTTTCTTGCCGGTCATGGGGTGGGGATGGCAGGTTCTGAAACCAGTTTCAGCGAATGGTAGCACCAGTCTGTTCCTCAATGGCTGTCGATCTGACGCGAGATTTGACGAATGGTGGCGCTCGGCCCGAACTGATGGGCCAGAACCACTTTCCTGCGGATTTTTTTTTGGGGGGTCGGCGGTTAGTAGCGCCACCGCGCCGTGTCAGCCGGCAGCTGACAAACACAGGGCCTGGCCGCCTATAACTCCGGGCGGCGGCTGGCGCGAATATTCCATGTAGCTCCATGCAACTTCCATGCAAACCAGCCAAGGAACCGCCATGAATCTGAATCTGAATCCGCACCCGGCTTCGGAAGCCGAACATTTTGCTGGCCGGCGGACTGCTCGTGCGCCTGAAGCCCCGGCCAAGGTCCGCAGCCGCCATCCCCTGTTGCGGGCATGCATTGCCTTTTTGATTGCGGCACTGGCCAGCATGGCCGCCTCTGCTGTGGTGCACAACATGCTGCCATCCATGCTGGCTGGGGGGTGATGGTGGCCGCCTCCAGCCCCTCTCTTGATCGCGGTGTGCCCATCGGAACGGGGTCGTCCGATGAGCCTGCGCAGGTTAGCGGGGCAGATACGCCGGTGGCCGCTGCTGACAGTGCGGTCCCGGAAAGAGGGCCCCGCAGCCTGTCAAGAAACCATGAAGAGCCGGAACTCAGGAGCGAGCCCGACCTTCCCTCGGACGGCCCTGATGAGGAAGGGGAGGCCATGATCCGCGAATTGCCGCTCCGGCCCGAGTTGTCTGATCCGCCCGCACAGCCCGAACCCGAACCGACGGAAAAGAAATAGCCATGGCCACCAGCCCTGATGTGCCGCCACCCGAGCCCGTACCACCGTTGTCCACGCCGCCTGATCCCGGTGAGGTGCAGCCCACGCCCATGCCCATCGACATCGGATAAGGACCAACCGGCGCAAGGCCGTCTTCCTGCGCGTCATGGTCATGGAGTAGCGCTTACCGGCAATACCGCGCGCCGGCCCCTGTCGTGCGGAGCCGCGGCGCAACACGACCGGAAGCCAAAAGGCGGACGCAGTCTAGGACTTGCGGCCCGAGCCTGATTTTTTCCCGCCGCCGGTGGTTTTGTTCACTGTGGCCCAGGCACGTTTTTCGGCTGTGGCTTTGCTGACGCCCTGTTTTTCATAGCCTTCCCCGATATGTTCGGCCTGGCGTTTTTGCTTGTCGGTGTAGCTTGACTTGTCTCCGCGTGGCATGGCGCTCTCCAGGGTTAGGGTGAGGGGGACTTGCGCTCTTTATGAAATCACCTTGCCGCGGCGGCGGTGTCAACCAGTATTGACGCTGCGTGTAGGACAAGTATCCATGCAGGCCGTTGAACCGGCGCACCGGCATGACCCTCTGAGGACCAGGCGGGCGTTGACGCAAGGCCGCTATGAGCCAGCCGGGCTCCCGGTCATCCTTTTCAAAGTTGAGGCGAAAAAACGGGGCGACTATCGCCCCGCTGTCAGGCTGTGCAAGCGGGAGGTCAGCTGCGGCCGCTCTGATTACCCCCTGGGTTGCCTGGCTGATCGATTGTCTGATTGCCTTTGTCCGCCTGGCTGCTGCCCTGGTTTCTGCTGCGGTGACCGCCGCTGGCCTGGCCTCCTTTGCGGCCCGCCTCGCTGGCTTCCTCGGAGGTGAACTGATGGGCCTTGCCGCTCTGGTGCGCAGCCTTGCCCCCTTCGCTGGCAATTTCCCGCTGACGTTGCGGGTCCATCGCGGCGAAACCTCGCTCGGACTTGCCGCTGCGCTGGCTGTCGCCCCGGTTATCCCCCTGGTTCTGGTTACCCTGGTTGCCTTGATTCCCTTGGTTGCTGGAAGCCATTAAAAAGTCTCCTTCAGGATTGAAACAACGCTTTGACTGACGAATTACTCCGGTCGCGTTGCTGTTGAAGTGGCGGGCACCATTGCCCGCCACACTTTCAATTTAGGGGTGCCAGGGGGAGCTATCTGTCAGTCCTGCCGGGCTGGCGATGTAGGACAGACGGAAGACGAAATTCGATGCAAATCCCGATGGCTGGCGCGGGAATTTGCCTTGCTATCGGCCCCCAGCCCCGTCAGGCCAGGCCGCATCGGCATACAGCACAGCGACGCTGGGCGCAATAGCTGCCCGGCAGCAGGCGAAAAATCCCTACAGACGGGCAAGGCAGCGTCTCATGGGGAAAACGTGCAGTCTGGTTACATTGAAATCTGGCTGAACACCCGGCCAATCCCCGTTTAAAAAAGGAAATACCTACATGCACGCATCCAAATTGAAATCCGCTGCCACGATGGCGCTGGCCTTGTCTGCTTTGCTGGCGCTGGGCGCTTGCGGCAAGAAAGTGGACGACGCCGCCACGAAATCGACACCCTCGCCGGAGCCCATGACAAGTCCTTCCACCACGCCCGGCTCCACAGGTTCCACCAGCGGTTCTACCGGGTCTACGGGTTCTACCGGTTCCAGTGGCGGCGCCATGTCGGGCAGCACCCCCATGGGAACCGATACGACGGGTTCAGCAGCGACTCCCCCGGCATCGGCAGCCAGCGGCGCCCGCAACTGATTCGTCGCTGGATCGTCCCGCAGCGCAGGATGAGAAAGCTGCCAGAAAACTCCAGGGCGTTGTGCGCGCCACGGCGTTTTTTCAGCAGGGCCTGAAGGGTTTCAGCCCTGCGCCACCGGCCGGTCCGGGTCGCTGCACCAGTCGCTCCAGCTGCCCGCATACAGGCCTGTGCGACCCAGACCCGCGACTTCCATCGCGATCAGGTTGGGCACCGCACTGACACCGCTACCGCAGTGGTGAACGACGGTGGCCGGATCGCGCTGGCCCAGCAAGGCTTCAAACTCGGCTTTCAGTTGCGCTGCCGGTTTGAATTTGCCGTCGGCGCCGAGGTTCTGGCTGAAAGGCCGGTTCAGCGCACCGGGAATGTGGCCGGCCACCGGGTCCAGTGGCTCCACCTCGCCCCTGAAACGGGGTGCGGCACGTGCATCTATCAGTGTCTGGCCGGGGCGTCCGAGCCGTTCGGCCACGGTCTGCGCATCGACGAGCTTGGCCCGCGCAGGGGAGAGCAGAAAAGTCGCCGCAAAGTGCGCGGGTTCTTCGCCGCTGTTGACGTCGCCTCCCGCTGCCTGCCAGGCCTGCAGCCCGCCATCGAGCACCGCCACCCTGTCGTGGCCGGCCCATTTGAGCATCCACCACAGCCGGCCGCAGTAGTTGGCACCATTGCGGTCGTAGACGACGGCCTGCATGTCATTGGCAAAGCCGACGCTGGACAGCCAGGTGGCAAATTTTTCACGATTGGGCAGCGGGTGGCGCCCGCCTGAAGCGGGGGCGTCGGCGCCGGTGGCCGTGATCACGCCATGGGCGCCCGGCACCCCGTGCCTGGCGGTCAGGGCCTTGTCCAGGTCGGCGTACACGGCGCCGGGAATGTGCGCCTCCAGGTATTGCTGTTCTCCAGCGTGCGGCTGCATCAGGTCAAAGCTGCAGTCAAACACGCGCAGGCGTTGGCCCCGGGCCATCAGCCCCTGCAGCCGCTCCGCAGAAATCAGGGTGGTGTAGTTCATCTCAATGCTCCTTCACTTGCAGGTCAATGCTCTTCGGCGGGCGCGTTAGGTGCCGCATTTGCCCGCAGCACGGTGGCAACAATCGCGCTGACAATAATGAGCGCCATGCCGGCCCAACCCATCAGGGGAATATTGTCGCCAAACAGGATCAAGCTGTAGAGCGCCGCAAACACAATGCCAGAGTACTGCAGGTTGGCGACCATCAGGGTTCCGCCATGGCCATCGGAGGTGGAAGACATCGAATACGCCTTGGTCATGGCCAGTTGGCCGAGAGAAGCCAGAATTCCCAACGGGGGCAGCCAGAGCGCATGTTGCCAGTGCCAGGGCGAAATCCCCGTGACCAGCATGCCCAAGGCGCCAGCCACCGTAGTACCCACTGCAAAATAAAATACTGTACGCGTTTCGGGCTCACCCATGCGCGAAATCGCCATCACCTGCATGTAGGCAAATGCGGCCCCCAGTCCGGACAGCAGTCCCACGAGGCCGGCAAGGGTCTGGTTCTGGTCCATGGCGGGGCGCAGCAGCATGACCACGCCGGCGAAGCTGGCGAGAATTGCCAGTACCAGCGGGCCCTGGCTGGTTCCCCGCTTGTTGGGGCGACCGAGCATGAGCGAGCCGCCCACCAAAAACGCGGCAATCCAGACGCTGCTCATGTAGTTGAGCGTCATGGCGGTGGCCAGCGGCAGGTGTGCAATGGCATAAAACCAGGCCGACAGCGCCACCACGCCGACAACGCTTCGCCACGCATGCATGGCGGGCACGCTGGTGCGCAGGGAGGTGCCGGCGGCGCGGGCATAGGCGGCCATGAAAAGAATGCCCAGCACGCCGCGGTAAAACACCAGCTCGGCGCTGTTGAAGTGCTGGGAGGCGTACTTGACGCAAACTCCCATCGTGGCAAACAGGAACGAGGAGGCGATCATCCAGACGGCTTGCATCGTGTGTGGTCGTCCGCAGATTTTTCAGGCGTAAAAAAAGGCCGTAACCCGGTACGGGTCCGGGTTGGCAGCCATCAAGTGCATAGCGAGGGGCATGCCCTCAGATCATTTGCGTGGTTTTGCTGGCGCCCATTTCGCGGCGATACCACTCGTGAAAGTGCTGCATGCCGTCTTCCATGGGGCTCTGGTAGGGGCCGAACTCGTTGTCGCCGCGCTGCATCAGCGCCTTGCGGCCGGCGTCCATGCGCAGCGCGATTTCGTCGTCCTCCACGCAGGTTTCCATGTAGGCGGCCTGCTGCGCTTCGATGAACTCGCGCTCGAAGGCGCAGATTTCCTCGGGGTAGAAAAACTCGACCACGTTGAGTGTCTTGTCGGGGCCCTGCGGGTGCAGCGTGCTGACCACCAGCACATGCGGGTACCACTCGACCATCACGTGCGGATAGTAGGTGAGCCAGATCGCGCCGTATTTGGGTGCCACGCCCTGGCGGTATTGCAGCACGACGTCATGCCATTTTTTGTAGGTGTCGGTGCCGGGCTTGCCCAGCTTGTCGGACACGCCCACGGTTTGCACCGAGTAACTGGGTTTTAGTTCCCAGCGCAGATCTTCCGTGGTGACAAACCCGCCTAGCCCGGGGTGGAAAGGGCCCACATGGTAGTCCTCAAGGTAGACCTCGATAAAGGTCTTCCAGTTGTAGTTGCATTCATGCAGGTGGACCTTGTCCAGCTGGTAGCCGGCAAAATCCAGGTCGGCCCTTGTGGCCAGCTGCGACATCTCGCCGGCGATGTCCCGGCCGTTGTCTTCGAACACCAGGCCATTCCAGGTGGTGGTTTTGTAGCGGTTGAGGTTCAGGCAGGGATCAATTTCGAAGTGCGGTGCGCCGATCAGTTCGCCCGAGGTGTTGTAGGTCCAGCGGTGCAGCGGGCACACGATGTTGCTGTCGGCCCCGTTGCCCAAAGAGCCGCGCCCCTGCAGCATGGTCGACTGGCGATGCCTGCAGACATTGGAAATCAGTTCAATGCCTGACCTGTTGCGCACCAGTGCGCGGCCTTCACCCTCATGGGGCAGCGCATAAAAGTCGCCCAGGTTGGGTACCGCGAGCTCATGGCCCAGGTAGCGCGGCCCGCGGGCAAACAGCTTTTGCTGCTCCCGCTGGTACAGGCCGGTGTCAAAGTAGCTGGAGATGGGGAGCTGGCTGGTGGCCTGCAGCAGGCGAAGGCTTAGATCAGACATGCAATTTTGGTGGACATGCCGCAGCAGGCGGGCTTGGGGGGCAGGTAAATCGGCAGGCTGGGCAACCGCCAATGGGGGGAACAAAGCTGGAGGGCTGCACTGCGGGCCCGAGGCGACGTTATCAAGTGCTGTTATCGAGAACTATTATCAATTGTACCCCTGTGGGGGGTGGGGGGATATTCCCAACCCGTCATCGGATAATAGTGTTGTGCCTCCGAGAACCCGCCGGGGAACCTAAAACGGACCTGCAACGGCCTAAAATCACACCTCCACCCAATTACCATGGCCAAAAGCTCCCCTTCTCCTGTCCCTGCCGCTGCTTCAGCAACCAGCGGATCATCGGCGCCTCCATTACCTGCCAGCTATGAAGCTGCCCTGCAGGAGCTTGAGGGGCTGGTGGCTGGCCTCGAGTCGGGCCAGTTGCCGCTGGACCAACTGCTCACGGGCTACCAGCGTGGGGCGCAGTTGCTGAAGTTTTGCCGCGACAAGCTTGAGGCCGTGGAAACCCAGATCAAGGTCCTGGAGGGCACGGAACTCAAGCCCTGGGTACAAGAGTAGGGCGAGAGTAAGAGTAATTTCCAGGGTCACCCCTGAATACAAGTCATCAGAGACCATACAGAGACCATAGCTTGAACGCCCCTGAAAAACTGCCTTTGTTCACGTTGAGCGCCTGGAGCGCACAGCAGCTTGAGACCATCGAGCAGGCCTTGTCCCGCTGGGTGGCTTGCCCGACCGATGCGCCGGCA
Organism: Polaromonas sp. P4_F4; assembly: GCF_056401355.1. Classification (NCBI taxonomy): domain Bacteria; kingdom Pseudomonadati; phylum Pseudomonadota; class Betaproteobacteria; order Burkholderiales; family Comamonadaceae; genus Polaromonas; species Polaromonas sp. P4_F4. The sequence continues at coordinate 78,988 of NZ_JBFUJO010000007.1, forward strand.
CCCGCAGGCCTGGGCGATGCCATGCGTTATGCCGTGCTCGACGGCGGCAAGCGCCTGCGTCCGCTGCTGGTGATGGCTGCCTGCGAAGCCGTGAACGGCAATACCGGTGCTGCGCTGCGCTCAGCCTGTGCGGTCGAGCTGATTCATGCGTACTCGCTGGTGCATGACGACATGCCGTGCATGGACAACGACGTGCTGCGCCGTGGCAAACCGACGGTGCACGTCAAGTTCGGCGAGGCGCAGGCGCTGCTTGCGGGTGACGCCCTGCAAGCGCTGGCCTTTGAATTCCTCACTCCCGACGATGGCTCGGTGAATGCCGCCACGCAGGCACGCCTGTGCCGCATGCTGGCGCAGGCCGCGGGCTTTCAGGGCATGGCCGGTGGTCAGGCGATAGACCTGGCCAGTGTGGGCCTGCCCTTGACGTCCGGGCAACTGCATGAAATGCACCGCCTCAAAACCGGCGCACTGCTGCAGGCCAGCGTGATGATGGGCGCGGCCTGCGGCGCCGCACCGCTCGCCGCGCAACAAGCTCTGCGTGATTACGGCGCGTCGGTCGGCCTCGCATTCCAGGTGGTGGACGACATTCTCGATGTCACCGCCGACTCGGCCACGCTGGGTAAAACAGCCGGCAAGGACGCGGCCCAGGACAAGCCCACTTTTGTCTCGCTGATGGGACTGCAGGCGTCCAAAGACTACGCGCAGCAATTGCTGGGCAAGGCGCTGACCAGTCTTGATGCCAGCGGGCTTGGCAACACCGATGCATTGCGCGCGCTGGCCGACATGCTGGTCAATCGCCACCACTAGGATCCGGGAGCCGGGGACCGGCCTCGCCATAACAGACACACCACGATGTACCCATTGCTCGAAACCATCAACAGCCCCGCAGACCTGCGCAGGCTGCCCCGCGCCCAGCTCAAGGCCCTGGCTGACGAGTTGCGAGCCTTCGTGCTCGACAGCGTTTCCAAGACCGGTGGGCATCTGAGCTCCAACCTTGGCACGGTGGAACTGACGGTGGCGCTGCACTATGTTTTCAACACGCCCGAGGACCGGCTGGTCTGGGATGTGGGCCACCAGACCTATCCGCACAAAATCCTCACGGGGCGGCGCGATCGCATGGGCAGCCTGCGCCAGTTCGGCGGTTTGTCGGGTTTTCCGCGCCGGGACGAGAGTCCGTACGACACCTTCGGCACTGCGCATTCCTCGACCTCGATTTCTGCCGCGCTGGGCATGGCGCTGGCCGCCCACCAACAGGGGGAAGACCGCCATGCGGTCGCCATCATCGGTGACGGTGCCATGAGCGCCGGCATGGCCTTTGAAGCCCTGAACAACGCGGGCGTGCATGACGACTGCAAGTTGCTGGTGGTGCTCAACGACAACGACATGAGCATCAGCCCGCCCGTCGGAGCCCTGAACCGCTACCTGGCGCAATTGATGAGCGGCCGCTTTTATGCGTCGGCCAAAAATGTCGGCAAGCAGGTGCTCAGGGTGGCGCCGCCGCTGCTTGAACTGGCCAAACGCCTGGAGGCGCATGCCAAGGGCATGGTGGTGCCCGCCACGCTGTTTGAAAATTTCGGATTCAATTACATCGGACCGATTGACGGCCATGATCTGGAGTCCCTGATTCCCACGCTGGAAAACATCAAGCACCTCAAGGGCCCGCAGTTTCTGCACGTCGTCACCAAGAAAGGCCAGGGGTACAAGCTGGCCGAAGCGGACCCGGTGGCCTACCATGGCCCCGGAAAATTTGACCCGGCCATGGGCCTGCAGAAATCCAGCGCACCCGCCAGGAAAACCTTCACGCAGGTGTTCGGCCAGTGGCTGTGCGACATGGCGGAGCAGGACAAGCGCCTGGTTGGCATCACACCCGCGATGCGGGAAGGCTCGGGCATGGTGGAGTTTCACAAGCGCTTCCCGGGGCGCTACCACGACGTGGGCATTGCCGAGCAGCATGCGGTGACCTTTGCAGCCGGCATGGCCTGCGAAGGGCTCAAGCCAGTGGTCGCGATTTATTCGACCTTTTTGCAGCGTGGCTATGACCAGCTGATTCACGACGTGGCGCTGCAAAACCTGCCGGTGGTGTTTGCACTCGACCGCGCCGGCCTGGTCGGCGCCGACGGTGCCACGCATGCGGGCGCCTACGACATTCCGTTTTTGCGCTGCGTTCCCAACATGAGCGTGGCGTGTCCGGCCGATGAGAACGAGTGCCGAAAGCTGTTGAGTTCGGCGTTTGAGCAAAACCATCCGGTGGCCGTGCGCTATCCGCGCGGTGCGGGCGCCGGCGTCGAGCCCGAGCCGGGCCTGCAGCCGCTGCCCTTTGGCAAAGGCGAGATTCGCCGCGAAGGTTCAGGCATCGCGATCCTGGCGTTTGGCACGCTGCTCTATCCTGCCTTGCAGGCGGCCGAGAAGCTGGGTGCCACCGTGGTCAACATGCGCTGGGCCAAGCCGCTGGATACCGAATTGCTGCTCAAGGTGGCGGCTGGCCACGAGGCACTGGTCACGCTGGAAGAGGGCGCCATCATGGGCGGGGCCGGCAGTGCCGTGGGCGAAGCGTTGCAGGCCGCCGGCCTCGTCAAACCGCTGTTGCACCTGGGCCTAAAGGACGAATTCATCGAGCATGGCGACCCCGCCAAGCTGCTGGCGCTGCAAGGCCTGGACGCGGCCGGTATTGAAGCGGCCATTACCGCGCGCTTTGCCGCGCTGCTGGAGTCCGGCAAGCCTGCCAAGCCGGCACTCAAGTCGGTCGCCTGAGTTCTCACATCTCTTCACTGGTTGAATCTAGTGTGGTGTTGCACGCTATCCGGTACATAAAACCGCGTCTTTTTGCCCATGGCGGCGTTGCAAATCCTCGCAATAGTGGAACTATTGCTGTGGTTTGCGCCTTGCCCTGAACAAAAATCCATCGGTTTTATTTGTACCGTCAAGCATGCAACACCACACTAGCGTCCAGTTTTCTGCAGGATGCCCTCGATACCTCAGGGTGAACGGCGGAGAAGGCGAACGCGAGGTTTCTACATTCCAGCCGGGGCCGCGGAACCGGCTTCGCTGGGCCGCAGGCGCAGCGGCCCCCTCGGGGGGGCAGAGAGCTACGCGCAGCGAGCGAACGTGGGGCCACGCCGACAGCTTCCCGTCAGGTCTTCGAGGGTAAACCCGAGGGGGTGCAGTACGCCCCATTTTTACAATTCCCGAGGTCTTAGCAAACTGCGCCACTGGCCAATCTGGCCAGTGCAGATTTCAATTCACAACTCGGAGTAAATCCTGATGGATCGTCGTTCCCTCATCAAGCATGCCGGCATTGCGGGCGTTCTGGCCGCTGGCGTCGCGCCTGCTGTTCACGCACAGGCCGCGGTTCGCTGGCGCCTCGCCTCGAGCTTTCCCAAGTCGCTGGACACCATTTACGGTGGCGCAGAAACTTTTGCCAGGCATGTCAAAGCCGTGTCCGGCGGCAAGTTTGAGATTTCTGTCCACGCTGCCGGCGAGTTGATGCCTGCTTTTGGTGTGGTCGATGGCGTGCAGCAGGGCTCGATTGAGGCTGCCCATACGGCGCCATATTACTTTTTCGGCAAGGATGAAACCTTTGCCATTGGCGGTGCGATTCCCTTTGGCCTGAACAGCCGCCAGATGAGTGCCTGGAGTTTCGAGGGCAACGGGCTGAAGCTGATGCGCGAGTTTTATGCCAGGTACAACATGATCAGTTTCCCTTGCGGCAACACCGGCGCCCAGATGGGTGGCTGGTACCGCAAGGAAATCAAGTCGCTGGCCGACATGAAGGGCCTGAAGTTCCGCGTGGGAGGTTTCGCCGGTAAAGTCATTGAACGCCTGGGCGGCGTGCCGCAGAACATTCCCGGCGGCGAGATTTATCAGGCGCTGGAAAAAGGCACCATCGATGCTGCCGAATGGATCGGCCCCTACGATGACCAGAAGCTGGGCTTCAACAAGGTGGCGCCGAACTACTACTACCCTGGCTGGTGGGAGGGCGGCTTGCAGCTCGACCTGTACATCAACCAGAAAGCGTATGACGCGCTGACGCCCGAGTTCAAGGCCATTGTGGAAGTTGCCAGTGCCGCAGCGCATGTGGACATGCAGGCCAAATACGACACCAAAAACCCGACGGCCCTGAAGCAGCTCGTAGGTGCCGGCGCCAAGCTCCGCCCCTTCCCGGCCGATGTCATGAACGCGGCCTTCAAGGAATCCATGAAGCTCTATGAAGAGCTGTCCGCCAAGAATGAGAATTGGCGCAAGGTGTATGCGGACTACGCGAAGTTCCGCGGCGACCAGAACCTGTGGTTCCGCTTCACCGAAGCAACGTTTGACCGTTTCATGCAGGGCCAGAAGATGTAGCACAGTGTTGCGCTTTTGAGTCGTCGAAAAACCGCAGCAAGCTGCGGTTTTTTTATGAGCGTCTACGGGTAAAAACCGGGGTCCGGTGATTTTTAAACTGACAAAATGTCGAGGCTTCGCCTGATCGTTACAGGTTGTCTTGCAATGTCTTGACCTCCTGAGCACGGTTCTGGCGAATCAAGGTCTAGCAAAACATTACATAACGTTCTAGGAGAGACTTCATGGATCGTCGTTCCCTTATCAAAAATGCCGGCTTGGCCGGTGTGCTGGCAGCCGGTGTCGCACCCGCAGTGCATGCGCAGGCTGCCATTCGCTGGCGGCTGGCTTCGAGCTTCCCCAAGTCGCTGGACACCATTTTTGGTGCGGCTGACATCTTCGCCAAATCCGTCAAAGCCATGTCGGGCGGCAAGTTTGAAATCTCGGTGCATGCCGCTGGCGAATTGATGCCGGCTTTTGGCGTGGTCGATGGCGTACAGCAGGGCTCCATTGAATGCGCCCACACAGCGCCTTACTATTTCTTTGGCAAGGACGAAACCTTTGCGCTGGGCTGCGCCATTCCTTTCGGCCTGAACAGCCGCCAGATGACGGCCTGGATGTACGAGGGCAACGGCATGAAGCTGATGCGCGAGTTCTACGCCAAGTTCAACATTATCAATTTCCCCGGCGGCAATACCGGCGCCCAGATGGGTGGTTGGTACCGCAAGGAAATCAAGTCGCTCAAGGACATCAAGGGCATGAAAATGCGCATCGGTGGCTTCGGTGGCAAAGTGCTTGAGCGCATTGGCGGCGTGCCCCAGAACATTCCTGGAGGCGAGATTTATGCCGCGCTGGAAAAAGGCACGATCGACGCCGCCGAATGGGTGGGTCCGTACGATGACCAGAAGCTGGGCTTCAACAAGGTGGCGCCCAACTACTACTACCCAGGCTGGTGGGAAGGTGGTCCCCAGTTGGACTTCTTCATCAACAACAAGGCATTTGAAGCACTGTCCCCGGAAAACAAGGCGATTGTGGAAGCAGCGGCAGCCCAGGCCCACTCTGACATGCAGGCCAAGTACGATGCCCGCAACCCTGCTGCGCTCAAGCAGTTGGTGGGGGCCGGTACCAAGTTGCGCCCCTTCCCCAAGGACGTGATGAACGCCGCTTTCAAGGAGTCCATGGAGCTGTACAGCGAGTTGTCGGCCAAGAACGAGAACTGGCGCAAGGTCTACGCTGACTTTTCGAAGTTCCGTGCCGAGCAGCACCTGTGGTTCCGTTTCACCGAGGGCACGTTTGACCGCTTCATGCAGGAACAAAAACTGTAATTGAAGACTCCGGCCTGAGACTCCGGCCCTTTTTAAAAAACCGCATTTCGATGCGGTTTTTTTATGGGAGATTTGTCTGCGGGCGGTGACTATTTCGCGGGGAAAAGATATGTTCAAATAGGTTTCTCGCCGCCCGTGAAGTCAGAAAAAACGGGTCATGAATCCGCGTGATGGCTATCGGGTGAGGCGGAAATGAGGCAGAAAAATTGTTTTGTTTTTGTTGTTAGTTGACACATTCCCCAGGAGTACAACATGGATCGTCGCTCACTCATCAAAAACGCCGGTATCGCCGGTGTGCTGGCTGCCGGTGTTGCACCCGCGGTACATGCGCAGGCGGCCATTCGTTGGCGCCTGGCGTCGAGCTTCCCCAAGTCGCTGGACACGCTGTTTGGCGGTGCCGAGACCTTTGCCAAAGCCGTGCGCACCATGTCCGGCGGCAAGTTTGAAATCTCCACCCACGCCGCCGGCGAGCTGATGCCTGCTTTTGGCGTGGTGGATGGCGTGCAGCAGGGTTCGGTGGAAATGGCCCAAACCGCGCCTTATTACTTTTTCGGCAAGGACGAAACCTTTACGCTGGGTTGCGCGATTCCGTTCGGCCTGAACAGCCGCCAGCTCACCGCCTGGATGTACGAAGGCAACGGCCTGAAGCTGATGCGCGAGTTCTACGCCAAATACAACATCATCAACTTCCCCGGCGGCAACACGGGTGCCCAGATGGGTGGCTGGTTCCGCAAGGAGATCAAAAGCGTCAAGGACCTGAAGGGCCTGAAGTTCCGCATCGGCGGCTTCGCCGGCAAGGTCATGGAACGCATGGGTGTGGTGCCGCAGAACATTCCGGGCGGTGAAATCTACACCTCGCTTGAAAAGGGCACGATCGACGCGGCCGAGTGGGTTGGCCCTTACGATGACCAGAAGCTGGGCTTTGTGAAGGTCGCCCCGTTTTACTACTATCCCGGTTTCTGGGAAGGCTCTGCGCAACTGGATTTCTTTATCAACCAGAAGGCCTGGGACAGCCTGTCGGCTGAAAACAAGGGCATTGTCGAGGCCGCGTGCTCGCAGGCTCACATCGACATCCAGGCCAAGTACGACGCCCGCAATCCGCTGGCGCTGAAACAGCTGGTCGCCAGTGGCGCCAAGCTGCGGCCGTTCCCGACGGACATGATGAACGAAGCGTTCAAGCATTCCATGACGATCTACGAAGAAACCTCGGCCAAGAACGAAAGCTTCAAGAAGATTTACGCCGACCTGTCCAAGTTCCGGGCTGACCAGAACCTGTGGTTCCGCTTCACCGAAGGCACCTTCGACCGCTTCATGCAGGCGCAAAAGCTCTGAGGATTTCCCGCTCGCCCTCCCGCAAGTCAAAGCCGCCTTCGGGCGGCTTTTTCATGGGCGGTTGCGGAATGCCTTGAGTTCTGCAATCAGGCGTTCGAATTGGGCGATCATCTGTGGGTCGGCGGCGTAGAACACGTCGAACTTGCCCATCAGGGTACGCACATACAGCCGCGGCGCGATCAGCCAGTCCAGGCCGGGCACGCGGATCAGTTTGCCGAAGGCCAGCTCGCGCAGCTCCATCTTTTTGTTCCAGATCCACGTCTGCTGCAGCATCTGCCCGTCAAGCCGGGTGACGCTGCGCAGGATGCACCACCATGTGTAGAACATCATTGCCATCGCGGCCAGCACCCAGACCAGCATGGAAGCTGCGCCGCCCGTCACCTTGCCGCCCCACCACAGTTGTGCAAACCAGCCCGCCGCTCCGAATACCACGGCACTGGCCAGCAGCTTGAACAGGCGCGAAAAGGCGGGACCTTCGACCGCAGGGGCTCCGGAGGGCGTGAAGCGAAAGGGCGGTGGCCCCAGCGCTTCAAGAGGGGTGTTGTTCATTTCTTGAACAGCTCGTCGAGCTTCTTCTGCTCGTCGGCGGCGTTCTGGGTGTCGCGCTGACCCTGCGTTTCGCCCGGATTGAGCTCGGCAGGCTTGTCATCGATGGCTTCAGCGGGCATCTCGATCTTCACCTTGTCGATGTCGATCTTTTCCTCTTTGTCGAGAAACACGGTGACGGTTTGCGGCACGAAAATCACAATCGTCACGAGCACCAGCTGCATCGCTACCCAGGGAATGGCGCCGAGGTAGATGTCGTTGGACTTGATGGCTTTGGGAATGCGGCCTTCCTTGAACAGCGTGTCGGCAATACCGCGCAGGTAAAACAGCGCAAAGCCGAACGGTGGATGCATGAAGCTGGTCTGCATGTTCACGCACAGCAGCACGCCGAACCAGATCAGGTCAATGCCCAGCTTGTCGGCGACGGGGCCGAGCATGGGCAGGATGATGAAGGCGATCTCGAAGAAGTCGAGGAAGAAGGCCAGGAAGAAAATAAAGAGGTTGACAGCGATCAGGAAGCCGGTCTGACCACCGGGCAGGCCACTGAGCATGTGCTCCACCCATTTGGCGCCGTCCACTCCCTGAAACACCATGGAAAAGACGCGAGCGCCGATCAGGATAAACACCACCATGGCGGTCAGCCGCATGGTACCGAGCATGGCTTCCCAGATCAGCGCGCGGGTCAGTCGCTTATGCATGGCCGCCAGGATCAGCGCGCCCACCACGCCCATGGCGCCGGCTTCCGTAGGAGTAGCGATGGCGGTGTTGATTCCTGGCAGACCGCCCATGGAACCCAGCACGGCGAAAATGAGAATTGCAGACGGGATGATGCCGCGCAGGCATTTGGCCCACAGGGGCCAGCCGTTCAGGGTACGGGCATCTTTGGGCACGCCTGGTATATGGTGGGGTTTGAAGACACCCAGCATGAAGGTGTAGCCGGCAAAAATCAGCACCTGAAGGATGGAGGGGCCCCAAGCGCCCTTGTACATGTCGCCGACGGAGCGGCCCAGCTGGTCGGCCATGACAATCAGCACCAGCGACGGCGGTACCAGCTGGGTGATGGTGCCGGAGGCGGCCAGCACACCGGTGGCATAACGCATGTTGTAGCCGTAGCGGATCATTACGGGCAGCGAGATCAACGCCATGGCAATCACCTGGCCGGCGACTGTGCCGGTGATGGCGCCCAGGATGAAGCCGACAATAATGACCGAGTAGCCCAGCCCGCCCTTGGCCGGGCCAAACAGCTGACCCATGGAGTCAAGCATGTCTTCCGCCAGCCCGCACTTCTCCAGGATGGCGCCCATGAAGGTAAAGAAGGGAATGGCCAGCAGCAACTCGTTCGACAGGATGCCGAACATGTTGAGCGGAAGGTTGGACATGAAGCTGGCCGGGAACCAGCCCATCTGAATGGCCAGGAAGCCTGAGCCCAGCCCAAGTGCGGCTAGCGAGAAGGCGACCGGGAAGCCGATCAGCATGATCAGCACGAGGCCCGCGAACATGATCGGGGCAAAATTTTCCATCTGCATTTGGTGGTCCTGAGAGTATTTTTTTCTGGATGAACGATGGAGCGGGTTATTGAACCGGCTTTTCGTAGTGGGTGTCCATCTCGAACTTGCCCTGCAGGTAGCAGATGCGCTTGATGATTTCGGACAGGCCCTGGACAAACATCAGGCCGAAACCGAGCGGCAGCAGCAGCATGGCGGGCCAGCGGATCAGGCCACCGGCATTGGGCGACATCTCGCCCGACTGGTACATGCTCACAAACAGCGGCCAGCTCAGGTAGGACAACAGGCCCATGACGGGAAGCAGAAAGAAGATCAGGCCAAACAGGTCGACATAGACAGGCCCGTAACCCTTGAGCTTGCCGTAAATGATGTCGACGCGCACATGCTCATTGAGCTTGAGCACCACTGGCGCACCCAGCATGACCATGGCCGCGAACAGATACCACTGGATTTCGAGCCAGGCATTGGAGCTGATGTCCAGGCCATAACGCACGAAGGCGTTGCCGGCTGAAATCAGCGCGGCCAGCAGCACCGTCCAGGCGGCGATTTTGCCAAACCGGGTGGAAATCCAGTCATAGGCGAGGGCGAGTTTGAGTAATGCGGACACGGACTGTCTCCGAAAAGTTTTTTTTGAATGAAGAAGTGCCCGCGAGCGGTCACCAAGGCCTGAATGGTACGCTGTCTGCCTCGTGCGCCACTGAATAAAGACTGACAAAAAAGTTTCGGGTTTACCCTAGTTTTCTTGCGCTGCCCGGCCCTGTGTTCGGGCCTTATTCCGGCGCAGCAGACCGGGCGTTAGTTTTTAGTGTCAGTAGACGCTAAGGCCATGCCCCGTGGTGACCTCGCCAATCACGGCGGCCTCGCCAAAACCCTGGGCCTGAAAAATCGCCATGACCTCGGCTGCAGCATCCGGGCTGCAGGACACCAGCAAGCCGCCGGAGGTTTGCGGATCGCTGAGCAGCGCCCGGTCCACCTCGGCAAAGGAGGAGGGCAAGGTGATCTCCTGGCCATAACTGGCCCAGTTGCGCCCCGACGCGCCGGTGATGCAGCCTTGCGCCGCCAGTTCGCGCGCACCGGCGATGAGCGGGATGCGGGACCACTCGAGCCTGGCCTGCAGGCCGGCGCCGCGCGCCAGTTCCAGCCCGTGGCCGGCCAGGCCGAAGCCCGTGATGTCGGTCAGCGCATGCACGCCTTCGAGCTGGGCCAGTGCGATACCGGGCTTGTTGAGCTGGGTGGTCAGGGCGATCATGCGGGCATATCCTTCGGCGGGAAGGACTTCCTTCTTGAGCGCAGCCGACAGAATGCCGATGCCTAGGGGTTTGCCCAGCACCAGCACGTCGCCGGCGCGGGCGCCCGAGTTTTTCTTGACCCGCGAGGGGTGAACCAGGCCCATCACGACGAGGCCATAGATCGGTTCCACCGAATCAATGGTGTGGCCGCCCGCAATCGGAATGCCGGCATCGCGGCAGACATCCTGCCCGCCGCGCAGGATGGCGCCAATGGTTTCCAGCGGCAGCACGTTGATGGGCATGCCCACCAGGCCCAGCGCCATGATGGGCGTGCCACCCATGGCATACACGTCGCTGATCGCGTTGGTTGCGGCGATGCGGCCGAAGTCGTAGGGGTCGTCCACGATGGGCATGAAGAAGTCGGTGGTGGCGATCAGCGCCTGCTCGTCATTGAGCTGGTAAACGGCGGCGTCGTCAGCGGTTTCAATGCCGACCAGCAACTGTGGCGGGATCGGCAGGTTGCTGGAATTTTTGAGGATCTCGCTGAGCACGCCCGGGGCAATCTTGCAGCCACAGCCGCCGCCGTGCGAAAGGCTGGTCAATCGGGGCGTGGCGGGCGGGGTCGTTGTCGAAATCGGGTCGGGCGCATTCATGATGAGTCTTTCAGGCGGGCTGGCGGGGCGCGGTGTGAGGGGGCTGCCCCAGGGCAGAAGTCACCAAGTTTATGACAAGGCGTTTTTCCTCCCGAGGGTCAAACAGATACGCGCGCTGCCCGCATTGCTTTTGCAGCAGCGCCAGGAAATCCGGCTCAAGCGCGCAGCGCCGCACCAGCGCGGCAAGCTGTGCGTCGTCGCCCAGTGCAAAGTAGCCCGCATAGTCGGCCCCCAGCATGCCCATATTGCCGCTGATGCGCGAAGCCAGCACCGGCGTGCCCGACTGGACGGCTTCCAGGATGACGTGGGCTCCCCCCTCCATCCGGGAGCAGTTCACCAGCACATGCGCCCGCTTGATGCGCTGGCGCGTTTCCGCGCGCGGCAGGCCACCCAGCCAGCGGTAGCGTGGCGTGCGCCGCGCGGTCGCGCGGGCCGCCTCTTCAAACCGGGGCGCCAGCGCCAGGCCGATCTGGTCAAAATGAATGCCGGGCGGGTAGTCCCGGCAAGCGGCCTCCATGAAGGTCAGGGGATCCTTTTCTTCGCGCAAATGGCCGACCATCAGCGCACGGAAGCTGCGACTGGACTTGACGGCAGGCCGTAGCGCCGGGGCTGACTGGTACACCACCTGCGCCTTGCCGCGCCATGCGGCGGGCAGCGCGGCCAGGCCGGCTTCCTGCAGCACCACCAGCCGGGACGCAAGCGCCAGTGATTGCTGTGCATCGGCGTCGGTATGGATGTCGCGGTAGAGATCGGTGCCGGTCAGCACCACAATCAGTGGTTTGTCCGGGTATGCCTTCGCCCAGGCCTGGATGGAGGGGGCCGAGCGGCGGGCGTGCAGGGCGATCATGGCCTGGGGGGCGGGGCTCCGGGCCGCCAGCGCTTGCGGGGGAGACGTCCACGTCGAGGTCAATGCGATGTCACAATGACTCGATAGAAATTGGGCCCAGCGGTGCGCGGTATGCCAGTTGCCGTTGTTGGCGTCGGCCGTCGCCGGGCTTACGAGGACTACTGTTTTGGTTTCAGATTCCATACCCCACCCGTCATCCGGCTCGCCGGAAAGTTCACCCGCCATGGCCACCTCAGACCTGATCGATTCTTCCCTGATACGCAGTGCGGGGCGGGAGCTGCTGTCGCTGGCGCTGATGGATGCGCGCAATCATACGCTGCACCTCTTTGCCCAGTACCAGAAGGCGCTGGAGGGGGTGAATTTCGCCGTCCCGCAACTGGCCACGATCAATCCCCCCTTGTGGGAGCTGGGCCATGTGGGCTGGTTTCAGGAGTGGTGGATCGGCCGCAACATGCAGCGCGCGCTGGGAACGCGCTGTGAGCCCGCCCATCCCCGGCTGGCGTCCATCGAGCCGAACGCCGATCGCTGGTGGGATTCCACCCATGTGCCGCACGACACGCGCTGGACGCTGGATGTGCCCGACATGAGCGGCTGCCGTGCGTATTTGCTGGACACGCTGGAAAGCACGCTGGATTTGCTGGGCAAGGCGGCAGAGGATGACGAGGCCCTGTATTTTTACCGCCTCTGCCTCTTCCATGAGGACATGCATGGCGAAGCTTTTGTCTATACGGCCCAGACCCTGGGGCTGCCGCTGGACAGGCCTTTGCAGGAGGCCTTGACCCCGGCGCCGATGGCGGTGCGCGAACCGCTGCTGATTCCGGCGACAGTCTGGCAGATGGGCAGCGCCGGCGGGGCGCAGGGCAGTGGCTTTGCCTTTGACAACGAGAAGGCGGTCCACCCGATCAGCGTGCCCGAGTTTGAAATTGACGCGCAGCCCGTCACCTGGGCCCAGTTTGTGGAGTTTGTGGACGACGGCGGCTATGACCGCCAGGAGCTGTGGCAGGCCGAAGGCTGGCAGTGGCTGCAAGGCCAGGCGGCCGGCGAAGGCCGCCGGGGCCCGCGTTACGTGGACCAGATCGGCGTGGCCAGCGGCGCCGTCATGCAGACCCGCTTTGGCCGGCCCATGCGCATGCTGGGCAACCAGCCGGCCATGCACATGACGTGGTGGGAGGCTGACGCCTGGTGCCGCTGGGCCGGGCGCCGCCTGCCCGCCGAAGTCGAGTGGGAAGTTGCCGCCCACACGGCGGCGCGCCGTGGCTTTCGCTGGGGTGATGTGTGGGAGTGGATGGGCACGACCTTCCGCCCGTATCCGGGTTTTGCACCCGACCCTTATCGTGAATATTCCGAGCCCTGGTTTGGCAGCCACAAGGTGCTGCGTGGTGCCTCCATGGCCACCCGGGCACGCATGAAAAGCCCGAAATACCGGAACTTCTACCTGCCTGACCGCGATGACATCTTTTGCGGATTCAGGTCCTGCTCGCTATAAAAATAATAGCTTTATGCCCTTATGCCCAATAATTGACTGGGTCAGGGCTCTTTTTTATTGATTTTTTCCTTGCGGTAGTTCCACCACGGCAGGGTGGCACGCAGGGACAGCACCTTGCCGCTCTGGGCCAGATCGCCGTGGTAGCCCGGCAGCCTGTCCAGGGTGGCCTGCCACTCGGGGCTTTGCAGCTCTTTCACCAGGGCCTGCACCTGCGGCTCGGGCAGGGCCGACTTCAGGCACACCAGGTGATAGCGCTCCTGGGTCAGGGGCACAAAGCCCAGACCCTGTTCGCGTGCCGCCGCTTCAATGCCCAGCCCCGCATCCGCGGCGCCGCTGGCAACGGCCTGCGCTACGGCGGCGTGCGAGGGTTCCTGGCTCGCGTAGCCCTGTATATCGGAGGGGTGCATGCCGGCCTGCGCGAGCAGTTCGTTCAGCAGCACGCGCGTGCCCGTGCCCTCGGCGCGGTTGACATAGCGCAGGCCCGCCCGTTGCAAATCCGCCAGGCCAGTGATGCCCAGCGGGTTGTTTTTGGCCACGATCAGGCCCTGGGTGCGGTGGGCAAATCCGATCAGTTTGTGCAAGCCGGGCTTGAGCAGGCTGCGGTAGGTGTGCGCCGCCACCGACTTGCTGGCGGGTTGATCCAGCGTGTGAAAGCCGGCCATCATGCAGCGCCCGGCGTTTAGTGCGGCAATCGCGTCCACGCTGCCCATGAAGCGGATGTCCAGGTGCAGGCCGCGGGAGCCCGCCTGCTCGCGCAGCGCCGACAGCGCCGCATCGTGGCTCGCATAGAGCGTCAGGACGTGGGCATTGTCGTCAAAAGCGGTTGAGAAGGCGCGTTCAATGTCGCTGGTCAGGGCTTCGATCTGCGGCGCCAGCCGGGCTTGCGCCTGACGCTCTGCCCACAGCAGTTTTTCACCAAACTCGGTCAGGCGCGCGCGCTGGCCCTTGTCCCAGACGATCAGCGAGCGTCCCAGCGTCTGCTCCCAGCCCTTGAGCGCACCCCAGACATGGCGATAAGACAGGTCGAGCGCCCTGGAAGCGCCGGAAATGGAGCCTTCCTCGCGCACCGCATGGAGCATGTCCATCAGCGGGTTGCGGATCAGGGCATCTTTACCCCGCTGGGGGGACAGCAGATAGGAGAGTTCGACTTTGTGCATGGCATGCAGGTTTCTGTGCTGATTATGCGTGCAGGGTAGGCGCGCAAGGCCTCCCAAAATGCCGGGGACCGGGCCGCTCCTCCCCTGTGCGGGCCGGTGCAGGCGCGCAGCAGCCTATGCAAACGCATTCATAACTGGTGATTCCCGATGCGCGTGCGCGCTTTCGTTCCTACGATAGAGTCTGCGCAGTACTTTTGGCATGAACACGTTTTCCAGCAGCGCCGTCACGGCTCTTTCGCTCATCACCTCCCTGGATCCCGCACTGGCCGGCATCGTCCTGCGGTCGCTGGCCGTCAGCGCGTGTGCCTGCGCCATTGCCTGCAGCAGCGGCCTGCTGCTGGGCGCCTGGCTGGGCGTGTCGCGCTTCAGGGGCCGTGCCGCGGTGCTGGCTGTGCTCAATACCGCCCTGGCCCTGCCTTCCGTGGTGGTCGGGCTGGTGGTCTATCTGCTGCTCTCGCGCACCGGGCCGCTGGGCTTTCTGGGCTGGCTGTTTTCTTTCAAGGCCATGGTGCTGGCGCAGGCAGTGCTCGTGCTGCCGGTCGTCACGGCGCTGGTGCGCCAGACCATTGAAGACGCCGACCGCAGCCATGGCGAACAATTCCAGTCGCTGGGCGCGCGCCGCTTCATGCGCAGCCTGATCCTGCTGTGGGACGAGCGTTATGCCTTGCTGACGGTGCTGATTGCCGCCTTTGGCCGTGCCATTTCGGAGGTGGGGGCCGTGATGGTGGTGGGCGGCAATATTGACGGTTTCACCCGCGTCATGACGACGTCGATCGCGCTGGAAACCAGCAAGGGCGACCTGCCGCTGGCGCTGGCGCTGGGCATCCTGCTGCTGGGCGTGGTGCTGCTGCTCAACATCCTGATTGCGCTGGTGCGGCGCTGGCGCGAGCAACTCGATGACCGCTTGCCCGACCTGGCACCGGTTCCCGCATCGGTTCTTGCGGCTCGGAGTGCGCAGCCATGAAGCCGCTTTTCAATTTGCATTCGGTTGGCGTGCAGTTTGGAAAAGTCCGCGCGCTCACTGCCTGCACCTTGCGCGTCGAGGCGGGTGAACGGCTGGCCCTGGTGGGCTCCAACGGCAGCGGCAAAAGCACCTTGCTGCGCACGCTGCATGGGCTCGTCGGCCCCCAGTCGGGCAGCTTCCAGCACGATGCGCAGGCACGCCAGGCCATGCTGTTTCAACGCCCCTACATGCTGCGCGCCAGCGTCCTGAACAACGTGGCCCTGGGCTTGTGGCTCAATGGCCTGCCCTGGAAGCAGGCACGCGAGCGGGCGCTGCAGGCGCTTGGGCGGGTAGGGCTGGCAGAGCTGGCCGGGCGCAATGCCAAGGCCCTGTCTGGCGGGCAGCAGCAGCGCGTGGCATTGGCACGGGCCTGGGCCCTGAAGCCGCAGGTCCTGCTGCTGGATGAGCCCACGGCCAGCCTGGACCCGACGGCCAAGCGCGAAGTGGAACGCCTGATGGCTGAATTCGCCGATGCCGGGATGACGCTGATTTTCAGCAGCCACAACCTGGGCCAGGTCAAGCGCCTGGCCAGCCGCGTGATTTATCTGGAGCAGGGGCGCCTGGTGGCGGATCTGCCGGCGTCTGCTTTTTTCAACGGACCCCTTCCTGCGGCGGCTGAGAATTTTTTAAAGGGAGAGCTTGCATGAGTGGTTTGAGCATGACGCCGCAGAGGTTCAGATCCATGAGGGTTCTGAGGGTTGCGGCCGGCGTTATCTGGGCCCTGGCGGCCACTGCCTCGATGGCCCAGACGTCCTCCATCGTGATGGCGTCGACCACGTCCACCGAGCAGTCGGGGCTGTTTGCGCACCTGCTGCCCGAGTTTAAAAAGGCCACGGGCATGGATGTCAAGGTGGTGGCGGTCGGCACCGGCCAGGCCATCGACATGGGCCGCCGCGGTGATGCCGATGTGCTGTTTGTGCATGACCAGGTGGCCGAAGAAAAGCTGGTGGCCGAAGGCTTTGCCATCCAGCGCTTTGCGGTGATGTACAACGACTTCGTCCTCGTCGGTCCCGCATCCGACCCGGCCGGGGTGAAGGGCAGGGACATTGCCCTGGCACTGAAAAAACTCCAGGCGGCCAATGCCAATGTCGTCTCGCGCGGCGACAAGAGCGGCACCCATGCGGCCGAACTGCGCTACTGGAAGACCGCAGGTATCGAGACCCCGGCGGGAACACCGGGCTTCGCCAACTACAAGGCCTGTGGCTGCGGCATGGGCCCGGCCCTCAATATTGCGGCCAATACCCCGGGCGGAGGCGCTTATGTGCTGGCAGACCGCGGCACCTGGCTGTCCTTCAAAAACCGGGCTGACCTCGCCGTGCTGGTCGAGGGCGACACACGCCTTTTCAACCAATATGGCGTCATGGTGGTCAACCCGGCCAAACACCCGCACACCAAAGTGGCGCAAGCGCAGAAGTTTGTGGACTGGATTGTTTCGCCAGCGGGGCAGGCGGTCATTGCCAGCTACAAAATCAATGGCGAGCAGCTGTTTTTCTCCAATGCGGCGAAGTAAACCCGGCGGCGCTCCCTGAACCGAATCCGCAAATCAAGCTTCCCATGGACTCGAGCGCGTACTTATAATTTGGGCGTGTCACCCCGCCCATCATCCCGCCCGCCACTTGCTGTGTGGGCACGCCTGGCAGCTTTCTTAAGCTTTCTGGCCGTGCTGTCCGCGCTGCTGGCGCCGGTGTCCATGCTGGCCGAAGAAGTGCGTACCGGCAAGCTGGGCGGCACCTGCAGTGTCAACACAGCGCTTGCTGACCATTCGGATTCCGGCACGGGCGACGCGCTGGCGGCCGGCTCGCACTGCGACTTGTGCGGCTCCATGGGGTTGGCGCCGCCGCCGCTACCGGTCTTTGCCATTCCCTGCTTTCCGGGCAACCAGGTTGCCTCTGTGGACTTTCCGGCGGACGCTGGCGCCGCCATCCCCGGGCTGCCTTTCAGCCGCGGGCCGCCTGCACTTTGAATTGAACCGCCTCCTGTGAGGCTTTCCTGCGCGCTGACCTTGTGGCCGGTGCGCTAGTCACCGTTCATTTCAAAGTGTGGATTCCATGACATCTTCCTGCGCACAGGGTGCGTTTTCCTGCAGTGGCGTCGCCACGGCCGTATTGGCAAGCCTGGCTGCCGGTGCGGTGTTCCCCCCGATTGCGTCCGCGCAGACGTCCGCTGCTTCCGCGGACGCACCCGTCAGATCCCTGGGCGTGGTTACCGTCAACGGGGGCCAGCCGACCTCATTGCCGACGCAGATTCCGACGACGATTGAAGGCGTGAGCCGCGAGCAGATCGAGCAGACCATCAACGCCACCGACAGCGAAGATGCGCTGAAATACCTGCCCAGCCTGCTGGTGCGCAAGCGCTACATCGGCGACTACAACCATGCCGTGCTGTCCAGCCGGGCCTCCGGCACGGGCAACAGTGCGCGTTCGGCGGTGTATGCCGACGGCATTCTGCTGTCCAACTACCTGGGCAATGGCACCGTCTACGCGCCGCGCTGGGGCCTGGTGACACCCGAAGAAATCGAGCGGGTTGACGTGCTCTACGGGCCGTTTTCTGCGGCTTATCCGGGCAATTCTGTCGGCGCGGTGGTGGACTACATCACACGCATGCCGACGCAGTTTGAAGCGCATGCCAAACTCGGCGGTTTCACCCAGAACTTCAAGCTTTACGGCACCGACAGCCGCTTCAGCGGCAACCAGGCGAGCGCCTCGCTGGGCAACCGCAACGGCGGCTGGTCATGGTTCATCAATGCCAACCGCACCCACAGCGGCGGCCAGCCGCTGACCTTTGCGACGCGGGCGATCAGCACGGCCGCTCCGGCCGCGGGCGCGGTGGCGGTCACCGGCGCTGTGCCGGGCCTGGATAGGACCAACACCCCATGGCTGTTGTTGGGCGGCGCCACGCAATATGACACCGAGCAGGAGCACCTGAAATTCAAGGTGGCCTATGACTTTTCGCCCACGGTACGCGCCAGTTACACGCTGGGCTACTGGAAAAACAGCACTGAAAACCGCTCGCAAAGCTACCTGCGCAATGCGGCCGGCACGCCGGTATACAGCGGCCCCATCAGCATTGACGGCAAGGGCTACACCCTGGCGGCGAGCGACTTTGGCGTCAGCAACGATGCGCTGACCCATCTGATGCATGGCTTGTCAGTCAAGTCCAGCACCCGGGGCGTGTTTGACTGGGAAGTTGCCGCCAGCCTCTACGATTACCAAAAAGACCAGCAGCGCGCTGCGACAACAGCCCAACCCGGCTCATTGCGCGGTGGTGCGGGCACGCTGCAGGACCAGAACGGTACCGGCTGGAACACCCTGGCGTTCAAAGGCATCTGGCGGCTCGACGGCATCAAGGGCGCGCACATCGCAGACTTTGGCTACCAGCAAGACAGCTACAAGCTGCGCATCCTCAAGTCCAATATCGCAGGCAACTGGATCAGTGATGGTCCGGGAACGGTGGCGAATGACGTGGCTGGCAAAACCCAACTCCGCAGCCTATATGCGCAAGACGCCTGGACCTTTTCGCCGCTTTGGAAAGCCGTGCTGGGCGCGCGGGCCGAGAACTGGAATGCCTCCAATGGCTTCACCATCTTTGGCGTCGGCAATGCTGCCAATACCAGCTACGGCTCGCGTAGCGAAAGCTACGTGTCTCCGAAAGCTGCGCTTTCTTACCAGTGGGCGTCTGACACCGTATTCAAGGCCTCAACCGGCCGTGCCGTGCGCTTTCCGACCGTGAGTGAACTGTATGGCGCGACTTCCACCACCAATGCGAAGTTCATCAACGACCCGAACCTGCGGCCTGAAAAGTCCTGGACGACTGAACTCACGGCTGAAAAGGACCTGGGCAATGGTTTGCTGCGTCTGACCTTTTTCACCGAGAGTGTGCGCGACTCGCTGTACTCGCAAACCACCTTTGACCCGGCGGCCAACCTCAATGTCAGCCGGGTGCAAAACGTCGGACGCATCAAGACCAACGGTGTGGAGGCGGCTTTCACCGGCAACGACGTGTTCCAAAAAGGCCTGGACTTCAACGGCAGCGTGACCTACGCTGACTCGCGCATCAAGGAAAACGCTGGTTTCGTGAGTACGCCCGGCGACACCATTGGAAAATATCAGCCGCGCGTGCCGGTGTGGCGCGCTACTGCGCTGGTCAGTTACCGGTTCGACCCAGCCTGGACCGGCACCTTTGGCGCCCGCTACAGCGGCAGCCAGTTTTCCACGCTTAACAATGCAGACGTGAACGGCTTCGCCTACCAGGGATCGAGCAAATACTTCACCACGGATGTGCGGGTACGCTGGCAGGCCAGCAAACAGTGGAGCGCGGCGCTGGGCATCGACAACCTCAACAACTACCGGTACTGGAACTTTCACCCCTATCCGCAGCGCACTTATGTGGCTGAGCTGAAGTACGCTTTATGACACCGGGCTTCAAACGGCAATCGACTTTTGGTTATTTTTTGAATTTTTTTGGTTATTGAAAGGGCATCATGAAATTTTTAATGGCTGCAAAAATCATGGCAAGCTGCGCGGTTTTGACGGGCGCCATGCCCGCCTTTTCCCATGTGCTCTTGCAGGAGCGCACGACAACAGCGCTGAGCATGTACAAAGCCGTCATGCTCGTGTCCCATGGGTGCGAGGGGTCTGCAACCAACCTGATCAGGGTCACCGTACCGGCTGGTTTCCAGGGGGCCAAACCCATGCCCAAGCCAGGCTGGAATCTATCCACCAGCCTGGGCAAGCTGGCCACACCTTATGACAACGGCCATGGCGGCATGGTCATTGAGGGCGTGACCGAAGTGACCTGGACGGCGGCCTCCAAAGACAGCGCATTGCCCGATGCGCACTACGACGAGTTTGTCCTCAGGGGCCGGGTTCCCAAAGAGAGCGGACCCCTATGGTTCAAGATTTTTCAGGGCTGCGAAAAAGGCAGCACTGATTGGGCCGAAATACCTGCAAGCGGAACTTCCACCAAGGGGCTGAAAACCCCGGCGGCGCTGCTTGAAATCCTCCCACCCAAATGAGCTTGCTGCTCGCTGCCAGAAAGGTCACACCATGAACCCCGTTTTTACCCTGCTCCGGCCCCTCGCTGGAGTTCGCCCAGTTGTTGTTGTGGGTGTCTTGCTGATGTCGGTCTCAAGCCAGGCCTGTGACTCCGACGAGATGATTGCGCAGATGAGAGGCGCATGCAGTGAAATGATTGCCGGCTACCAGAAGGCGCTGGGCAAGCAGCTTGCCTCGCCGGCGGCCCAGAGCGCCATCGCCCAGGCCCGTACGCATTGCCAGGCGCTGGAGTTTGACAAGGCGGGGCTCAAGCTGGCGCTTGCCGCACAGCCTGCCAAAGCAGTGAATTGATCCATCCCGATTGCCTATCGGTGCACATGACGCACACCTGACGCACGTGGTGCACAGTGCACAGTGCACAGTGGTGAGAAATTTTTTAGAAAGAATCCCATGAAACTGAACGTTTTAATCGCCGCAGCCCTGGCTGCCCTTTCTGCTCTGTGCGGGGTTGGCACCTCGGCCTGGGCGCAGACCATTGAAGTGAAGGACGCCTGGGTCCGCAGCACCGTCGAGGGCCAGCAGGGGACCGGCGCCTTCATGAAGATCACGGCCGGGGAAACAGTCCGCCTGGTGGGTGTCTCCTCGTCCCTGGCGGGTATTGCCGAGGTGCATGAAATGAAACTGGAGAACGACGTGATGAAAATGCGCCGGCTGTCCGTTGTTGTTTTGCCCGCCGGAAAAACCGTGGAACTCAAGCCGGGTGGCTACCACGTGATGCTGATGGACCTGAAGCAGCCCCTGCCCAAGGGCAGCACCATGCCGCTGACGCTGCGCTTCAAGGATGCGAAGGGTGTTGACAGCAAGGTCGAGCTGACGGTGCCCGTCAGTACCGTGGCGCCAAATGCCGGCGCTGCGGCGGGCGAGTCCAACGACAAGGCGGCGCCTCACGCTGCGCACAAGCACTGAGCCTGCCCAGGCCACCGAGCCGGCAGGCCTGGAGCAAAGGCTAGCTGCGCCTGCCCGGGCCCAGCCTGCGGTACACCGTGGCGCGGCTCACGCCCAGCGCTTTGGCCGCCTTCATGACGTTGCCACGCGCATCATCGACGGCCTGGCGGATCAGCTCGGTTTCGAGTTCTTTTAAGGGCCGCGGTGTGCTGGCTGGGGTGGCGTGATGCCGCGGCGCTGAGAGGCGGCTCTGGCCCAGCAGCAAGGGCAGGGCGTGCAGTCGCAGGCCCGTCCAGAGCGGGATGTCCATGGGGCCGCGGGGGGTGGCCGCCTGCTGGCGCGCAGCGTCAAACAGCATTTCATAAGGCAGCGCAAACAGGTCGTTGCAATGCAGCCCCACGGGGATTACCGTGGCCAGCTGCGGCACCAGTTGCCGGGCTATCTGGTTGGCGCCCGTCACGCGGCCGTCAGCGTCCACGCACATCAGGCCGTCAGTGTCGTCGCCCAGTGGGCGGCCCGGCCAATTCAGCCGGATCATCAGGCGATGCGGAAGGCTGAGCGTGAGTGCGTTCTCAATGCTGCGTGCCGACTGGATGACCAGGTGCTTGAGTTCCGGCCGCTCGGCCGCTTCGATGCCCGTCAGGTCCAGCATGCCGACACAGCAGCCGTCCGGACCAAACAGCGGCGCGCCAGCGCAGCTATACACCGAGGTCATGTTGAAAAAGTGCTCACCGCGGTGCAGCCAGACCGGCTGCAGCTCCGTCAGCGCCGCGCTGATCGCTGTGGTGCCGACCCGATGCTCCGAGAGGTCCGTGCCGATGCGCGTGATCAGCTCGGCACGCCGGTCGCGGCGGTCAATCGGGCCGTTCACATCGACGACCACGCCGTGCTGGTTGGCAAGTATGGCGAAGTAACGGGTGTCGGCAAGGGCACGGCCCAGCGCCTCGAGCACTGGCCGCGCTGCCTGCACCAGCACTCGGTTGGACTCCAGGGTACGCCGCAGCTCAGGGGCTGACACCATGTCAAACGAGGGCTCGTGCTCCGGTCGGTAGCCATTGCCCAGGCAGCGCAGCCAGGAGCGCTCTATCCAGCTTTCGATGGGCAGAGCCGTGCCGGCGGGTGTCCGGTCACCGTAAAGAATGGCCTGGCGTGCCTGGCTGATGTGCGCCAGGCGATCCTGCCCGGCGGGTGCCAGGCCAGAATGGGGGGAGCTCATGGAAGCCATGCGGCATTGTGGCCAATTTGGCAGGTTTGCGCGAGTGGAGACTTTGGTTGACTGCCACCGTGGGGCAAGGTCTGGCCGGATGCGCGCGGCGCGCGTCCGTGCTGAGGGAGCCGGTTTGGCAATAAAAATGCCATGACCTAAACGTCAACGGGTATTGTGCGCTATAAAAAACATAGCTGTTTTGAGGCCCACCGTTGTCATGACCAGCGAACCCAGCACATGCAGCACGGCCGTGAGCACGGCCAGGCCGTAGCGCGCGTCCATCAGGTAGATCACGACTTCTGCCGAGAATGCGGAAAACGTCGTGAGGCCGCCCAGGAATCCGGTCACCAGCCCCAGGCGCCAGACCGGGTCCAGTTGGGGCATGGACTCGAAAATAGCGATGCAGGCGCCGATCAGGCAACCGCCGATCAGGTTGGCGGCCAGCGTTCCCCAGGGGATCAGCCCGCCGGGCGTCAGCCATAAAGCCAGGCCCCAGCGGGACAGCGCGCCTAGTGAGGCACCGATACAGATGGCAATGACAGTCAGCATGGTGGTGGTCAAGGGTGGGTTTGGCGGGAAAATACAGGCATGACTTTAACCGCAGCGGTGATGACGGGCGCAGCCCGGCCCCAACCTCCAACCGGCGATACAGGATTTCTGGGTATCCTGATGCTGGACACCCGGTTTCCACGGCCACCCGGCGACATCGGTCATCCGGATACCTTTGACGTGCCGACCCGCCGGCACGTGGTGCATGGCGCCTGGCCCGCCAAAGTGGTTCAGTCGGCCAGGAGTCTGCGGGCCGCACGGCTGCTGCCTGCTTTCCTCGATGCGGTGCAGGCCTTGCAGCGTGACGGTGCGCTGGCCATCACTACCAGCTGCGGGTTCCTGGTGCTGCTGCAGCGCGAACTCCAGACGGCCGTGCAGGTCCCGGTGATCACGTCCAGCCTGCTGCAGTTGCCCGGGTTGCTGGCTGGCCAGCCTCACGTGGGCGTGCTCACCATCAGCGCCAGCCAGTTGGGCGCCGAGCACCTGCTGGCGGCCGGTGTGCCGCCTGAACGGCTGGGCGATGTGATCGTGCAGGGGGTGGACCCTGCGGGTGAATTTGCCACGGCCATTTTGGGTAATCGCGAGACCATGGATAGCCGGCAGGCCGGTGCCGATGTGGTCGCTGCCGCAGTGGCGCTGAAGCGGCGTGCGCCGTCGCTGCAAGCCATGGTGCTGGAGTGCACCAACATGCCGCCCTACCGACAGGCGATTGAGGCGGCGACGGGCCTTAAAACCTGGGCGCTGACCGATGACCCGCGGCTCACCCAGCCCTGGCGATGACAAGCCACTTGCCGGTGCTCAGGTGTCAGCCGTCCTGGCCATCAGCATTTGCGATCACATCTTGCCGGGCAGCCAGGTCGCTATCTGCGGGAAAAACCACAGCAGCAGCACCATGCCGCACATCAGGAAGAAGAATGGCAGCGTGACCCGCGCAATGTAGGTGATTTCCTTTTTGGTCATGCCTTGCAGCACAAACAGGTTGAATCCGACGGGCGGGGTAATTTGCGCCATCTCCACCACGATGACGATGAAAATCCCGAACCAGATGAGGTCCAGGCCCGCCGTCTGCACCGTGGGCAGGATGACGCCCATGGTGAGCACCACCATCGAAATGCCGTCCAGAAAACAGCCCAGAATGATGTAAAACAAGCTCAGGGCGAGAATCAGCAGGAAAGGGCTCAGGCCCAGGCTGGATACAAACTCGGCCAGGTGGCGCGGCAGGCCGATGTAGCCCATGCTCAGCGTCAGGAACGCGGCGCCCGCCAGAATCAGCGCAATCATGCAATACAGGCGTGTGGCGCCCAGCAGCGACTCTTTGAAGGTGGTCCAGCTCATCGACCGTTGCACGAGCGACAGCACCAAGGATCCGACCACACCAATGGCCGCAGCCTCTGTCGCCGTGGCGATACCTGTGTAGATGGAGCCGAGCACAGCGCTGATAAGCAGCACCACAGGAATCAGGTGGCGCGATTCGTAGACCTTCTGGCTGAACGTCATGGCCGCGTCGGGCGGCGGGATTTTGCCCTTGTTCATCAGCGCCCAGACGATCAGGTAGCCCGAAAACAGCGATGCGAGCAACAGGCCGGGGAAAACGCCTGCGATAAAGAGTTTGGCAATCGATACATCGGCGCTGACGCCGTAAACGATCATGATGATGGAGGGCGGGATCAACAGGCCCAGCGTGCCGGCACCGGCCAGCGAGCCGATGGTGATGTCTTCGGGGTAGCCGCGTTTGGCAAGTTCCGGCAATGTCATCTTGCCTATGGTGGCGCAGGTCGCCGCTGACGAGCCCGACACCGCCGCAAAAATGGTGCAACCGATCACGTTGGTGTGCAGCAGGCCACCCGGCAGGCGGCTGACCCACGGCGCCAGGCCTTTAAACATGCTTTCACTGAGCTTGGTGCGGAACAGGATTTCTCCCATCCACACGAAAAGCGGCAGGGCCGTCAGCGTCCAGCTCGATGAAGAACCCCAGATGGTCACGGCCATGGCATCGCCCGCGGCGCGTGAGGAAAATAGCTGCATGCCGATCCAGGCGACGCCAGACAGTGTGAGGCCGATCCAGACGCCCGAGCCCAGAATGAGGAACAGCGAAAGAATCAGTAAAGAGGTAATGGCAAGTTCGGACATGGGGTTTGTTCTTCTGACTATTCGTAGTGCAGGGCTTCGGCTTCGTCGCTGCCCGCCTGAACGCGGCGCCCGATGATTTCCAGTACCAGCTCATCGATAAAGGCAATCATCAGGATCACGGCCCCGACGCCCATGGTGAGCTGCGGGATCCACAACGGCGTCGCGTCATTGCCGGTGGAGACATCATTGAACTGCCAGGAGTTGATCGACAGCTTGACGCTGTAGTAAGCAAACAGCATGGCCAGCGCCGTCGCTGCTGCAAGCGCCCATAGTTCAATCGCCCGCTTGGCTCGTCCTCTGACGGCGTTGAGGATCAGCGTGACGCGGATGTGCTCGCCTTTTTTGAGGGTGTGCGCCAAGGCCAGGAAGCCGCTGGCCGCCATGCAGTAGCCGGCATACATGTCGGTGCCGCGCAGCGACCAGGCAAACTGCCGGTCCAGCACACCGGCCAGCACGGAGACCAGCGTGCCGATCATGCCGAGGGCACCCAGCCAGGCCGCGCCGTCATAAAGCGCATCAAGCAGCCGGCGCATGTTTATTTCTTGACCGCGGTTGATTTCTCGTAGGCTGACAGCAGCGCTTCACCGTCGGCGCCGGCGCGTTTGGTCCAGTCTGCTTTCATGATGCCGCCGACTTGCCGGAAGTCAGCCACCAGCTTGGGCGACGGGGTCATGATCTTCATGCCTTTTTCAGCCAGCGCCTTTTTGTAAAATTCGTTTTTCTCTTCGCTGATTTTCCAGCCGCGCACCTCGGCGTCTGCCGCTGCTTTCAGAACGGCCGCCTGGGTAGGTGCATCGAGCGAGTCAAACGATTTCTTGTTGACGATGACGGCATTTTTCGGCAACCAGGCCTGTACGTCATACCAGTACTTGATGCTCTCGTAGGTCTTGGTGTCGTAGCCGGTCGAACCGGAGCTCATGTAGCTGTTGACCACGCCGGTGGCCAGCGCCTGGCTCAGCTCGGCCGCCTGTACTGTTACGGGCTGCGCGCCGATCAGCTCGGCGATCTTGCTGGTGGCGGGGCTGTAGGCACGCCACTTCAGGCCCTTCATGTCGGCGACGGCGGTGATTTCCTTGTTGACATACACCCCCTGCGGGGGCCAAGGCACGGTGTAGAGCAGCTTCATGCCTTGCGTGCCCAGCAGTTTGTCGAGCGCCGGTTTTTGCGCATCGGCCAGCTTGCGGGCGGCCGGATAACTTGATGCCAGAAAGGGCAGACCATCCGCGCCATAAATCGGGTTTTCATTTTCAAAGTTGGCGAGCAAAATCTCGCCCAACTGTGCCTGGCCGCCCTGAACGGCACGCTTGATCTCGTTGGCTTTGAAAAGCGATGCATTCGCATGCACCGTGATCTTCAGCTTGCCACCGCTGGCTTTGTCAACGTCTGCAGCGAATTGCGCCAGGTTTTCGGTGTGATAGTTGGATGCAGGGTAGGCCGCCGGCAAATCCCATTTGGTCTGGGCGAATGCTGTAGCGCCGACACTGAGTACGGCGGCAATCAGTGCAAGTTTGAATTTCATGGGGGGCTCCTGGACAATAGGTTGGTTGCTAAGTCGTCATAGGATACGACGCAAATCCCGCGCCAGTTCCCCGGACATACCCCAAAAATTGCTCCCACCCTGATAAGGCCGCGCCATGAACCTGCGTTTTGTTGAAGCTTTTTATTGGGTGGCATCACTCAAAAGCATCTCGCGGGCGGCTGAAAAGCTCTGCCTCACCCAATCGGCCATGTCCAGCCGCATTGCGACGCTGGAGGAAGAACTGGGCATCCTGCTGCTGGACCGGCGTGACAAGCAGTTCAAGCTGACAGTGGCGGGTACTCGTTTTCTGGTTTATGCGCAGAAGTTGCTGGAACTGCAGCGCGAAGTTAAAGCCGAGATGGGGTCGGGGCAGGCCATGGCGATGTCGATGCGCATTGGCGCCATCGAGTCCGTGCTGCACTCCTGGCTGATTCCCTGGCTGGAAAAGCTGCGAGCCGACCACCCGGGGCTGGAGCTGGAGCTGACGGTGGAAACCACGCCGATCCTGATCGACCAGATCCAGCGTGGCACGCTGGACCTCGTGTTTGCGGTGTTACCCGCGTCGGCCGAGGGCGTGCGAAGCCAGGCCTTGCCATCCATGGACATGGCGTTTGTCGGGCACCCGGACCTGCACAAAAAAAGAATTTACAAACTCGATGAGCTGGCCGGGATGGAGTTGTTGACCTTCCAGAAAGGCTCCCAGCCGCATGTCACGCTGCTTGACTTGTTCAGGCAGCGCCGCATGGAGCCCAAAAAGGTGCACGCCATTTCCTCCATTTCAGCGATGGTGCAGTTGGTGCAGGGCGGCTTCGGGGTGGCCTTGCTGCCGCGCGCCGCGGTAGAGCGGCTCACTGGCTTTGCGCGCCTGAAACTGCTGACCTGCGACGCCAGGTTGCAGTCCTTGCCGATCAATGCAAGTTACCGCACCGACCCCAGTTCGAGGACCGTGGAAACCGTTGTGCAGTCGGCCATCGCCTTCGCCGGAGGCCGCAACAACGCACCAAAAAGGCGATTAAAGGTAAACCCTTAATATCGAAAAAATCGATGATGTAAGCAAAAAATTTTGAATTTGCTGAAGGCTGAAGACCCCCACACAATTCGCTCATCGTCATCAAGATGACATACGCAACGGGGAGTTTTCTGGTGAGTACACCGTCTGAATCAGCACTGTTGGTTTTCGGGGCCGGCGACATCAAGAATGCCGCGCATGTTCGCGGCATCATCCGGCGGGGCCGGTGGACCTCGCACACCAGCGGCCTGGCCAGCGAACACGTGCAGGGCAATGTGGTGATCCTTCCCGCAGACGAAGCCAACGACTTCCTGCGTTACTGCCAGCGCAATCCCAAGCCTTGTCCGCTGCTGGCGGTGTCGGAGCCGGGCCAGGCCGGACTGCCGACGCTGGGCACAGACATCGACATCCGCACCGATCTGCCACGCTATCGTGTCTGGCGGCACGGCGAGGTGGTGGACCAGCCGACCGACATCAGCGCGCTCTGGCGCAAAGACCTGGTCACGTTTGTCATTGGCTGCTCTTTTTCGTTTGAAGAGGCGCTGATGAAAGCAGGCCTGCCCTTGCGCCATATCGAACAGCAACGCAATGTGGCGATGTATCGCAGCAATATCGCCACCGAGCCCGCAGGCGCATTCCATGGGCCCATGGTGGTGTCCATGCGGCCCTTCAAGGCGGCCGATGCGATTCGCGCCATTCAGATCACATCGCGATTTCCCGACGTGCACGGCGCGCCGGTGCACATGGGCGATCCGGCCCGGATTGGCATCGCTGACCTGGCCAGACCGGACTATGGCGATGCCGTCGAGGTGCTGCCTGACGAGATTCCCGTTTTCTGGGCCTGCGGCGTCACGCCGCAAGCGGCCATTGCGCAGGCGCGCCCCGAGTTTTGCATCACGCACGCACCCGGGGCAATGCTGATCACCGACTTCCTGAACCATCAATTGGCTGCTTTTTAGACCCCACTATTTTTTGACTGGAGATGATGATGAAAAAACTGCTTGTTTCTCTTGCTGCCGTCACGACCCTGGGTGCTGCTTTTGCGCAAACCAAATGGGATTTGCCGTCCGGTTACGGTGCAAATACCTTTCAGGTGCAGAACCTGCAGCAGTTTGCTGACGGCATAGACAAAGCCACGGCGGGCAAGCTGAAAATCACCGTGCACGCCAATGCCTCGCTGTTCAAGGCCAACGAGATCAAGCGCGCTGTGCAGTCTGGTCAAACGCCGGTGGGGGAGCTTATCTTGTCGGGCGCTTCCAACGAGGCACCGGTTTTTGGTGTTGATTCCATTCCTTTCCTGGCCACCAGCTATGCAGATGCCAGGCGGCTCGATACCGCATCGCGCACGCTGCTGGTCAAAACCCTGGCGGCGCAAGGCATCAAGTTGCTCTATACCGTGCCGTGGCCACCGCAAGGTCTGTACTCCAGCAAGCCAGTGGCTTCGATGAAAGACCTCAAGAGCACCAAGATGCGGGCTTACAACCCGGCAACAGCCTTGATCGCAACATCGGTGGGGGCCCAGCCTGTCACCATTCAGCTGGCCGAGCTGCCGGCCGCGCTGGCAACGGGCGGGGTGGACAACTTCCTGACTTCCAGCGCCAGCGGGGTCGACAGCAAGCTCTATGAAAGCGTCAAGTATTTTTACGATGTGAACGCCTGGCTCCCACGCAACGCGGTGGTGGTCAACCAAAAGGCCTTCGACGCGCTGGATCCCGCCGCTCAGGGCGCCGTGTTGCAGCAAGCGGCCATAGCCGAGCAACGCGGCTGGCAAATCAGCGAGCTAAAAGATGCGGAGTACATGCGTGAACTGGCAGCCAAGGGCATGAAGATTGACACCACCAGTGATGGCCTGAAAAAAGAGCTCAAAGTCATTGGTGAACGCATGACGGCTGATTGGCTCAAGCTGGCGGGTGACGAAGGCAAGCTCGTCATCGACGCCTACAGCAAGAAGTGAGCTCAGATATGTCGTACGTTCCCGAAGCACTGGGCAGCGCTGCAGCGGCAAACCGCCCAGCCAATACTCTTACCGCGCTTCGTCGCTGGCTGGACTCCATCTATTTAGCGGCTGCAGTGCTGGGAGCGGTGTGCATAGCCCTGATTTGTGCCCTGATGGTCGTTCAGTCGCTGGGTCGGCAGTTCGGATTTACCACGGGCGCTGTCAACGACATCGTTTCATGGCTGTGCGCCGCAGCGGCTTTTTTTACCATGGCGCACGCATTCAAACATGGTGATTTCGTGCGAGTGACCTTGCTGCTCGAGCAGGTGCAGCCCCCAACCCGCAGGGCTCTGGAGCTGGTCAGCCTGTTCGTCGCGGCCTGCGCTGTGGCCTATCTCGCCTACTGGGCAGTCCGATTCACTTACCAGAGCTGGGAGTTCAAGGAACTCGCACAAGGTTTGTTGCCGCTGCCGATATGGATTCCACAGTCCAGCTTCGCACTGGGGGCCGTGCTGTTGCTGGTCGCCGTGGTGGATGAGTTGGTGATTGTTCTGCGGGGTGGTGTGCCGACCTTCGTGCGCCTTGTCGAGGAACGGCATGCCCAGGGCGATTTTTCGTCAGATCTTTGAGTCGTTTAAGTCAGGAAATAGAACATGGACATTTTGACTATTGGCGGCATCTTGCTGCTCCTGATGTTGCTTTTGCTGTCTGGCGGCGTCTGGATCGCCATGACGCTGGCCATTTGCGGCTGGGTGGGGCAGGCATTTTTTACCACCACGCAGCCGGGGCTCAACCTGTTTTCTGCTTTTTGGGAAAGTAACGCGAGTTGGGAGCTGGCCGCTTTACCGCTCTTTATCTGGATGGGAGAAATCCTGTTTCGCACCAAGCTAAGCGAAGAGATGTTTACAGGGCTGGCACCGTGGCTGGGCCGGGTGCCGGGGCGCCTGTTTCACACCACCATTCTCGGCTGCGGTATTTTCGGCTCGGTGTCAGGCTCCTCTGCCGCGACCTGCGCCACCATTGCCAAGGTGTCCTTGCCCGAGCTTAAAAAGCGCGGCTACAACGAGAAAATCGCGTTGGGCTCCCTGGCGACGGCCGGCACGCTGGGTATCCTGATTCCTCCGTCCATCACGATGGTGGTTTATGCCGTCGCGGCAGACGCCTCCATCATCCGGATTTTCCTGGCGGGCTTTCTGCCGGGGATCGTTTTGATGCTGCTGTTTTCGGGCTACATCGCCTGGTGGTCCATGCGAAACAAGGCGCAAATGCCGCCTGCGGAGCCGGTGACCAGTTTCAAGGAAAAGCTGAGGCTGTCGAAGAATCTGATCCCCTGCGCATTGCTGATCGTTTTCATTTGCTGGTCTTTGCTGGCGGGCTGGGCCACGGCGACCGAGTGCGCTGCGTATGGCGTGGTAGGGGCGCTGGCTTTGGCTCTCTGGAGCCGCTCACTGACCTGGGCCAACTTTAACGAAGCCCTCATGGGGTCAGCGCGTACCAGTTGCATGATCATGTTCATCCTGGCGGGGGCCGCATTCCTGACCAAGACCATGGCCTTCACCGGTGTGCCGAGAGAGCTGGCTGAGTGGGTCGGTTCGCTGAACCTCTCGCCCTACAGCCTGATTGCCTGCCTGGTGGTGGTTTATCTGGTGCTGGGTACCGCGCTGGATGGCATCAGCATGATTGTTTTGACTGCGGCCGTGGTGATGCCCATGATCCAAAAGGCCGGGTTTGACCTGGTCTGGTTTGGCATCTTTGTTATTTTGCTGGTCGAGATTGCCGAGGTGACGCCGCCTGTGGGATTTAATCTTTTCGTGTTGCAAAACATGACCGGAAAAGACAGCAATGTGATTGCCAGGGCTGCCATTCCATTTTTTATGTGCCTGGTGGTTTGCATCGCGTTGATCACGCTGTTTCCGCAAATTGTCACCATCGTGCCAGACCTGGTGATGGGAAAAGCCAAATGACATCCTGTAGTTCTCGCGTGAACTGGCCTTCAATACAAGTTCAAGTATGTTCAAGTATGTTCAAGTCGCAGCCCCCTTGTTGAAGCTCTTTTTAATAGTTACCGTATTCTCTAGAAAAGATTGTTGAAAATGACCCAAGAAAACACCTCAAACACAGGCAGTGGACGCTGGCAGTTCTGGATTGATCGCGGCGGCACATTCACCGACATCGTGGCCAAGAAGCCCGATGGCTCGCTGATCACGCACAAGCTGCTGTCCGAAAACCCGGAGCAGTACCGCGATGCAGCGGTGGCCGGCATTCGGCACTTGCTGGGCCTGAAAGCCGGAGAGCCTATCAAGTCCGATGTGGTGGAGTGTGTGAAGATGGGCACCACGGTCGCGACCAATGCGCTGCTGGAGCGAAAGGGCGAGCCGACACTGCTGGTGACGACGCGCGGCTTTCGGGATGCGCTGCGCATTGCCTACCAGAACCGCCCCCGCTTGTTTGACCGCAACATCGTGCTGCCCGAGCTGCTCTACAGCGCCGTGGTTGAGGCCCATGAGCGCGTCGGTGCGCAGGGTGAGGTGCTTCAGGCGCTGGACGAATCGCTATTGAAAAAGGAGCTGCTTGCGCAATACCAGAAAGGGCTGCGCAGTGTCTCCATCGTTTTCATGCATGGCTACCGCTATACCGACCATGAAAAAGCCGCCAGGCGCATCGCCCAGGAAGTCGGCTTCACGCAAATCAGCACCTCGCACGAAACCAGCCCGATGATGAAGTTCGTCAGCCGCGGAGACACCACCGTGGTCGATGCCTATTTGTCACCCATACTGCGCCGCTACGTGGAGCAGGTGGCCAGCGAGATGCCCGGCGTCAAACTCTTTTTCATGCAGTCGTCGGGCGGCTTGACCGATGCCCATGTGTTCCAGGGCAAGGACGCGATTCTGAGCGGCCCGGCCGGCGGCATTGTCGGCATGGCCCGCACGGCCGCCATTGCAGGCCATGCCAAGGTGATCGGCTTTGACATGGGCGGCACCTCGACCGACGTGTCGCACTACGCGGGCGAGTTTGAGCGCGAGTTTGAAACCCAGGTGGCCGGTGTGCGCATGCGCGCCCCTATGATGAGCATCCACACCGTGGCGGCTGGCGGCGGCTCCATCCTGAAATTTGATGGCGAGCGTTTTCGCGTCGGGCCGCAAAGTGCCGGGGCTAACCCGGGGCCCGCCAGTTACCGGCGCGGCGGGCCGCTGGCCGTAACCGATGCTAATGTGATGGTGGGCAAGATCCAGCCGCGTTACTTTCCAAAAGTGTTCGGTCACCAGGCCAATGAGCCGCTGGATGCCGAGGCGGTGCAGGCGCGGTTCGCCGAACTGGCCGAGCAGACCGGCCGCCCTGTCGAGGTGGTGGCTGAAGGCTTTATCAGCATTGCGGTGCAGCAGATGGCCAATGCTATCAAGAAGATTTCAGTGGCTCGCGGCTATGACGTGACACGCTACACGCTGCAGTGCTTCGGTGGCGCGGGTGGGCAGCATGCCTGCCTGGTGGCCGATGCGCTGGGCATGACACGGGTGTTTGTGCATCCGCTGGCAGGGGTGCTGTCTGCCTACGGCATGGGCCTGGCAGACCAGAACGTGATCCGCGAGCAGGCGGTGGAGCTCAAGCTGACGGAAGCGGCGCTCACAGAGATCGCCAGCAAGCTTCATGGACTGGCCACAATGGCGCAGGCTGAGTTGCAGCGCCAGCAGGTGAGCACCGGCGCCATCACCATGCATCAGCGCGTTCATGTCCGCTATGAGGGCAGCGACTCGGCGCTGGTGGTGCCTTTCGGGACGCTGGACCAGATCGAGACCGGGTTTGAGGCCGCCTACCGGCAGCGTTTTGCCTTTTTGATGCAGGGCAAGGGCCTGGTGGTGGAAGCCGTGTCTGTGGAAGCCGTGGTGGCTGGCGACGCCCCCGCCGAGCCACGGCACGCGACGCATGAGCCGCGCGAAGTGCCGCGTCGCGAGACTGTCAGGATGTATTCGGGCGGACAGTGGCATGACGCTGCGCTGGTCGTGCGCGAAGACCTGCGGCCGGGTGACATCATTTCCGGTCCGGCCATCATTGCCGAAAAGAATGCGACGACCGTGGTGGAGCCCGGCTGGGAAGCCGCCCTGACGGCGCTGGACCACCTTGTGCTGGACCGCCGCGCCGAGCGCTCCATCACCTTTGCGGCGGGCACCACGGTGGACCCGGTGTTGCTGGAGGTGTTCAACAACCTCTTCATGAATATTGCCGAACAGATGGGCCTGCAGCTTCAGAACACCGCTTACTCGGTCAACATCAAGGAGCGGCTGGACTTCAGCTGCGCGTTGTTTGACACTGAAGGCAACCTCATCGCCAACGCGCCGCACATGCCGGTCCACCTGGGCTCCATGGGCGAGAGCATCAAGACGGTGATCCGCGAGAACGCCGGCAAGATGCAGCCGGGCGATGTGTATGTGCTCAACGACCCCTACCATGGCGGTACCCACCTGCCTGACATCACCGTGATCACGCCGGTGTACCTGGGTACGTCAACGCAGCCAACGTTTTACGTCGGTTCGCGGGGACATCATGCGGATATTGGCGGCATCACGCCGGGATCGATGCCGCCTTTCTCGACGTTGATCGAAGAAGAGGGCGTGCAGATCAACAACGTGAAACTGGTCGAACGCGGCGTGTTGCGGGAAGCCGAGATGCTCGCCCTGCTCAAGAGCGGAAAATACCCGAGCCGCAATCCGCAGCAGAACATGGCGGATCTGAAAGCCCAGATTGCCGCCAATGAAAAAGGTGTGCAGGAGCTGCGCAAGATGGTCGACACGTTCAGCCTGGACGTGGTGCTGGCCTACATGCGTCATGTGCAGGACAACGCCGAGGAGTCGGTGCGCCGCGTCATCACGCGCCTGAGCAACGGCGAGTTCACACTGCCGCTGGACAACGGCGCGCAGATCAAGGTGGCGATTCGTGTTAATCCCAAGGGGCGTAGCGCCCAAATTGATTTCACCGGCACCTCGCCGCAGCAGACCAACAACTTCAACGCGCCGACGGCGGTGTGCATGGCGGCCGTGCTGTATGTGTTCCGCACGCTGGTGGACGACGACATTCCGCTCAACGCGGGCTGCCTGAAACCGTTGAAGGTCATCATCCCGCCAGGCTCCATGCTCAATCCGAATCCGCCGGCATCGGTGGTGGCGGGGAACGTGGAAACATCCACCTGCATCACCAATGCGCTTTACGGCGCGCTGGGCGTGATGGCGGCCAGCCAGTGCACCATGAACAACTTTACCTTTGGCAATGCGCGGCACCAGTATTACGAGACCATTTCCGGCGGCTCGGGCGCTGGCGGCGTTACGGATGAGTCAGGCCGCCTGGTTTCGGGCTTTGACGGCACGTCGGTGGTGCAGACCCATATGACCAATTCGCGCCTGACCGATCCCGAAGTACTGGAGTTCCGCTTTCCGGTACGGCTGGAGAGCTACGAGATCCGCCCGGGTTCAGGCGGTGCGGGCCGCTGGCAAGGCGGCAATGGCGGTGTGCGCCGCGTGAGGTTCCTGGAGGCCATGACGGCCAGCATTTTGTCGAATGGACGCAAATATGGCGCCTTTGGCATGGCCGGCGGCGAAGCGGGGCAGGTGGGCCGCAACGTCGTTGTACGGGCCGGTGGCCAGACGGAAACGCTGGACCACATCGGCCAGGCCGAGATGCAGCCGGGAGATGTGTTTGAAATCCATACACCGGGTGGCGGGGGGTTTGGAAAGGCCTGAGATTGTGAAATAAGCAAAGCAGCTATCTAATCAAGGCAGGACTAATCAGGACAGGAGCAACTGCCATGGCGACGGTGTTTTCCGATCATTACCGTTTTTTGGCCCACTACAACCGCTGGATGAACCGGCGTCTGTATGACGCCTGCGAGTCGCTGTCTGATGATGAGCGAAAGCGTGAGCGCGGTGCTTTTTTTGGCTCGATTCACAGGACGCTGAACCACCTGATCGTCGCCGACCAGATCTGGCTACGCCGACTTGCCCAGTGCGGCCTGGACAACGACATCAGGATGGCCAGCCTGAATGCCAGGGTGCTGGACCTGCCCGCCGGTAGCCGCCTGAACACGGTCGTGTTCGACGACTGGAAAGCGCTGCGTGCCAAGCGCGAGCAGCTCGATGCCGCCATCGAGAACTGGGTGGTGGAGATGCCCGATGTTTTCCTGCAGCTCACCATGCGCTATGGCAACAGCAGTGGCGTTGAGCGCACGCATCCGGTCTGGCAGGCGATGACGCATTTTTTTAACCACCAGACGCATCATCGCGGGCAGGTCAGCACGCTGCTCATGCAGGCCGGTGTCGATGTTGGCGTGACCGACCTGATTGCGCTGGCCTAGGCATCATGGTCGCCAAATACTGACAAGGGGCGGAGAGAGCAAAAAGGCATCAAAAAACCCGCCAGAGGGCGGGTTTTTTGGGCCGGTAGACTTTGAAGGTTACTTCTTGGCAGCGCTGGCAGCAGGCTTGGCAGGCTCAGCCTTGGCTGCTGCTTTGGTTTCGGCCTTGGCTTCGACTTTTGCGTCGGCTTTGGGTGTCACGGCGGCCTTGGCGTCTTTGGCGGTTTCTTTCACAGCTTCCTTGGTGGCGACAGCGGCGCCCTTGACGGTTTCCTTAGTGGCCACTGCAGCGTCCTTGGCTTTTTCGGTCATGGGCTTGTCAGTTTTCTTGGCATCGGCTTTGGCTTTGGCGTCAGCCTTGGCTTCGGCGGCGCTGGCACCCTTGTAAGCTGCGCCACCAACTGTAAGGCCTTCAGCGGAAAACTTGGCGGCGCTTTTGTCGCCTACGCCTTTGACGCGTGCGATGAAGTCGTCCCAATTCTTGAACTCGCCTTTTTTACGCTCGGAAATAATCAGCTTGGTGGTGACAGGACCGATGCCCTTGATGCCGTCGAGTTCGGCTTCAGTGGCTTTGTTGACATCGACCGCCGCAAACGCTGCGACGAGGGACATCGCGGCAAGAAAAGCCAGCAATTTCTTGAACATGAGAAAACTCCTCAAAGATTGAATTGAACCAGACGCGTGATCCACCCTTGTGAACAAGGATGTCCTGTTCAATAACGTGCGGTTTCGGGCCGGGTTGACCTGCCCAAGGCGTTTTCGCTCGGGGAAACCCTAGATTTTTGTGCTGCCCAGCCATTGCATGTAGGCCGCCACACCGGTCTGCACGTCGGCAAAGGCATGCTGGCAGCCGGCAGCGCGCAAGGCGTGCAGGTCGGCCTGGGTATAGCTCTGGTACTTGCCCACCAAGGCGGGGGGAAAGGAAATGTAGTCAATCAGCCCGCCGCGCACCGCGTCTTCGAGGCTCAGGGCCGCCGCGTTTTGGCCCTGGCGCAAGGTGTTGACGACGGCCAGGGCCACATCGTTGAAGGGCTGCGCCCTTCCGGTGCCCAGGTTGAAAATGCCGGACTTTTCCGGGTGGTCCAGAAACCAGAGATTGACGGCGACCACGTCGTCGATGAAAACAAAGTCGCGCATCTGGCCGCCAGCCTGGTATCCGCCGTAGTCGCCAAACAGCTTGACCTTGCCCTCGGTCTGGAACTGGTTGAACTGGTGAAAGGCGACGCTGGCCATGCGACCCTTGTGCTGCTCTCGCGGGCCGTAGACATTGAAGTACCTGAAGCCGGCGACCTGGGTGGCGGCGTTTTCAAGCCGGGGGCCAAGTTCGCGCCGCATCCGCTGGTCAAACAGCAGCTTGGAATAGCCGTACACATTGAGCGGGCGCTCGAACTCGGGGGATTCGCTGAAGGTGTCGGAGCCGCCATAGGTGGCGGCCGAGGAGGCGTACAACAGGCGCGTGCCCTGCTCCTGGCAGGCATGGAACAACTCGCATGACAGCGTGTAGTTGTTGTCCATCATGTACTTGCCATCGGACTCCATGGTGTCGCTGCAGGCGCCTTCGTGGAACACCGCTTCGACCGGGCCAAAAGCGCCTTCGGCAAACAGGTCATAAAAGTCGTCGGCATCGACGTAGTCGGCAATTTTCAGGTCGGCCAGGTTGCGGAACTTGTCGCCGTGGGTCAGGTCGTCGACGGCAATGATGTCGTCAATGCCGCGGTCGTTGAGTCCCTTCACGAGGTTGCTGCCGATGAAGCCGGCGGCGCCGGTGACTACGATTTTCATGGGGAAATTCCTCGGTTTCAGTGCGCTAACGGCGTTAATGGCGCTAATGGCTTCAAGAGGCGGCAAAGAGTTCGTTGTAGTTCACGGTGGCGGTACCGAACTTGCCCACCACGATGCCGCCGGCACGGTTGGCAATAGGCACCGCCTCACGCAGGCTCAGGCCGGCAGCCAGCATGGCGGCGAGCGTGGCAATGACGGTGTCACCCGCACCGGTGACGTCGAACACTTCGCGGGCCACCGCCGGGACGTGAAGTTCACCTTGCTCATCAAACAGGGTCATGCCTTCCTCGCTGCGGGTCAGCAGCAGAGCCTGTAGTTTGAGCGAGGTGCGCAGGTTATGCGCTTTGACCCGCAAATCGGCCTCATTGTTCCAGGGGCCAATCACATGCTCCAGCTCGGCGCGGTTGGGAGTGATGACGCTGGCGTTCTTGTAGCGTTTATAGTCCGAACCCTTGGGGTCGACCAGCACGATCTTGCCGGCAGCGCGCGCCTGGGTAATCATCAGGACGATGTGCGCCAGTCCACCCTTGCCGTAGTCTGAAAACAGCACGGCTTCGTGCTGCAGGTGCAGTTTTTCAAACGTGGCGGATTGCGACGCCAGCACTTCGTTTTCCGGTATGTTCTCAAAATCGAGGCGCAGCAGTTGCTGCTGGCGCCCGATCACGCGCAGCTTGACGGTGGTTTTAAGTTTCGCATCGCGGCCAAAGTAGGGCGTGATGCCGGTTTGGGCCACCAGTGCTTCGAGGTGGTGGCTGGCTTCATCATCGCCCACCACGCTCAGCAGCGAAGCCTGCGCGCCCAGCGTGACGATGTTGTAGGCCACGTTGGCGGCCGCACCAATGCGCTCTTCCGTGCGGGTCACGCGAACAACAGGAACCGGTGCCTCCGGTGAAATACGGTCCACGGCACCGTACCAGTAGCGGTCCAGCATGGCGTCACCCACGACCAGCACGCGGGCCTTGGCGATTTTTTCAGGGGATAGGGAAAGTGTTGTCATGTCTGTTTGTTTTCAAGCCGGATCAACGCTCAGTGACCGCTTTTCTTTTCCAGCGGACACCACGGAACCGGCTTTGCCGGGCCGCAGGTGTCGCCCCCTGCAAGGGGGAGGGAGGCATAGCCTCCACGGGGGTGTGCCAAAAACTCTCCACGGGGGTGTTCATAGCTTCATAACTCTTCAATGCGGCGTGTCGGGTAACTGTCCCAAGCCTGACAGCCCGGGCAGTGCCAGAAATGCTGGGTTGCCTCGAAGCCGCAGGCAGCGCAGCGGTAGCGCATCAGCGGCTTGGTGGCTTGGTCCAGGGTGCGTTGCACCAGCGCGTGCTGGTGTTCATTTTCGAGCTTTTCACCAGCAATCCATTTACCGGCCGCCACCAGGGAGGTCTGGTGCTCGAGATGTCGCACATACCACTGGCGGGCCGCCACCGGGTCTGTTTCAAGCTTGACGATTGCCTCAATCACGTCGATGGACGGCATTTGCGCATAGCTGGCCTCCAGCAGCGCCCGGGCCGCGGGTTGCTGGCCACTGCTTTGCGCCATGTTGGCCAGCAGGCCGGCGGCCAGCGGCAGGCCCTGCGGTGCGGTTTTCTGCAGCTTCAGCAGCGTCTGCATGGCGTCCTGCGGTTGGCTCAGCTGGTTTTGCAGCTTGGCCAGCTCCATCAGCGGGCGCACCGATGCAGGGGCCATGGCCGCGGCTTCATGCAGGGCGCTCAATGCCTTGGCGGTATCGCCGGCAGCCGTGCTGGCGTTGGCCTGCTCGCACAGGTAGTGCGCTTGCCGGGTGCTGAAATTGCCATGGCTGGAACTGTCCAGCCGCGCGGCGATTTCGGTGGCGTTGGCCCAGTCGCGTGAACGCTCATAAATGGACAGCAAGGCGAGCCGCGCCTCTTCTTCAAACGGAGTGCCCTCGAGTTTGCGCAGGGCGATCTCGGCGCGGTCCAGCAAGCCGGCTTTCAGGAAATCCAGCGCCAGCGCGTGTTGCGCGCGGTCGCGTTCCGGCTGGGTCAGGTCGCCGCGCGACATCAGGTGCTCATGCACCCGTACGGCGCGCTCGTATTCGCCGCGCCGGCGAAACAGGTTGCCCAGCGCGAAGTGCAGCTCCGAGGTGTCGGGATCGTTCTGGACGGCCTCAATGAACGCATCGATGGCCTGGTCCTGCTGTTCGTTCAGCAGGAAGTTGAGGCCCTTGAAATAGGCCTTGGGGGCCTGGCGGTTTTCTATACGCAGTTGCCGCAAATCCAGCCGTGATGCCAGCCAGCCCAGTGTGAAGGCGATCGGAAACCCGAGCAGAACCCAGGTGAAGTCAAATTCCATGGTGAAGCGTGGAAGCGTCGTCAGTCAAATTGGTGGAGGCCCCGAAGGAGGGGTGGCGTGCCGCTTTGCGTCTTTTCCACCAGCGCGGCATCATGACCAGAATACCCAGCGCCAGGCCGCAAGCGAAGGCGGCCAGAACAACCAGCACCAGAGGCGCCTGCCACAAGGTGCCAAAAAAGAAATGCACCGCAACCGTCTGCTGGTTGTTCAGTGCAAAAGCAAAGAGCGTAAAAAAAATGGCTGCCTTGAGCAGCCACATCAGGTATTTCACTGGCAATCCCCCTAGTGGTCTGGCGATTGTAGCCAGCCCACCGTGGGAAAACCTGAAACCTTATCTGGAGTCCGTGACCGTCAGCAATTCCTCGGTTCGTGCATCCACGGCTTCCCGCAACGCCTTGCCCGGTTTGAAATGAGGTACCCGCTTTTCCGGAATGGCCACACTTTCCCCGGACCGGGGGTTGCGACCCATACGGGGCGGACGCCGGTTGATGGAGAAACTGCCAAAGCCCCTGATCTCAATCCGGTGGCCGCGCACCAGCGCGTCGCTCATCGCATCAAGAATGGTCTTGACGGCATATTCGGCGTCGCGGTGCGTCAGCTGGCTGAATCGGGCTGCCAGTTCTTCTACGAGGTCGCTTCGGGTCATGGATGAAGATGCTGTGCAGCGATGCGACCCGCCTGGGGCGCATCACACCGCTGCGCGGTCGCTTTACTTCTCGTTGTTTTCCATCTTGGCGCGCAGCAGGGCGCCCAGGTTGGTCAAGCCGGCGTTTTCACGCGAGGACTGCTGGCTCAGGTTGGCCATGGCCTCCTGCTGGTCTGCATTGTCCTTGGCTTTGACCGACAGCTGGATGTTGCGGGTCTTGCGATCCACGTTCACCACCACGGCGGAGACTTCGTCGCCTTCCTTCAGTACGTTGCGCGCGTCTTCAACGCGGTCACGGCTGATTTCGCTGGCGCGCAGGTAGCCAATGATGTCTTCGCCCAGATCGATCTCGGCGCCTTTGGCGTCAACGGTCTTGACCTTGCCGGTCACGATAGCGCCCTTGTCGTTGATCGACACGAACGTGGTGAACGGGTCGGAGTCCAGCTGCTTGATGCCCAGGGAGATGCGCTCGCGGTCGACGTCGACTGCCAGCACGATGGCTTCAACTTCCTGGCCTTTTTTGTAGTTGCGAACAGCGGCTTCGCCGGGTTCGTTCCACGAGAGGTCAGACAGGTGCACCAGGCCGTCGATGCCGGCAGCCAGGCCCACAAAGACGCCGAAGTCGGTGATCGACTTGATCGGGCCCTTGACGCGGTCGCCGCGCTTGGTGTCCTGGGCAAACTCTTGCCACGGGTTGGCCTTGCACTGCTTCATGCCCAGGCTGATACGGCGCTTGTCTTCGTCGATCTCGAGGACCATGACTTCGACTTCGTCGCCCAGCGCCACGAGCTTGCTCGGTGCTACGTTCTTGTTGGTCCAGTCCATTTCGGACACGTGGACCAGGCCTTCGATGCCGGGTTCGAGTTCCACAAACGCGCCGTAGTCGGCGATGTTGGTGATCTTGCCGAACAGGCGTGTGCCTTGCGGGTAGCGGCGGTTCACACCCATCCATGGGTCGTCGCCCATCTGCTTCAGGCCGAGGGACACGCGGTTTTTCTCGGTGTCGAACTTCAGGATCTTGGCCACGATTTCCTGGCCAGCCGTCACCACTTCGCTTGGGTGACGCACGCGGCGCCATGCCATGTCGGTGATGTGCAGCAGGCCGTCAATGCCGCCCAGGTCAACGAACGCACCGTATTCGGTGATGTTCTTGACGATGCCCTTGACTGCAGTGCCTTCTTTCAGGGTTTCCATCAGCTTGGCGCGCTCTTCGCCCATGCTGGCTTCCACCACGGCGCGGCGGCTCAGCACCACGTTGTTGCGCTTGCGGTCGAGCTTGATGACCTTGAATTCCATGGTCTTGTTCTCGTACGGAGACAAGTCCTTGATGGGGCGGGTGTCGATGAGCGAGCCGGGCAGGAAGGCGCGGATGCCGTTAACGAGGACGGTGAGGCCGCCCTTGACCTTGCCGCTGGTCTGGCCGGTGACGAACTCGCCGGATTCCAGGGCTTTTTCCAGGCTCATCCACGATGCCAGGCGCTTGGCCTTGTCGCGGCTCAGCAGGGTGTCGCCATAGCCGTTTTCGACGGAGTCGATGGCCACGGACACGAAGTCGCCGACCTGGACTTCAAGTTCGCCCTGGTCGTTTTTGAATTCTTCGAGGGGGACATAGGCCTCGGATTTGAGTCCGGCGTTCACAACCACGTGGTTGTGATCGATGCGCACTACTTCAGCAGTAATGACTTCACCGGAACGCATTTCGGAGCGTTGCAGTGATTCGTTGAATAGATCGGCAAAAGATTCAGACATGATTTTCCTAATCCACAGAACAGGGTTCCAATAGCGGGATTGCTATTGTTTTTATAGCTGCTTGCGGCGGTTTTGTGCGGCCAAACGTCTAATAAGGCCGCGGGTTGCGTTAATGAACCTGCTGACCAGTGCGTCGTGATGAGGTGAGCGCGTCGGGGGTCAGAAGGGCCGGCTGCCTTCCCACCAGTCAATCACCTGATCTACCGATTTTTCGATCGACAGATAGGAGTTATCCAGCGGGCGGGCGTCATCAGCAGGTTTCAAAGGGGCGACTTGCCTGGACATGTCACGGGCGTCCCGAGCCTCTAAATCTTGCTGAATCCCGGCGATTGTAGCCGAAATTCCCTTTGAAATCAATTGCTTATGCCTGCGTTCAGCCCGGTGCAGGGCGCTTGCAGTCAGGTAAACCTTCAATGGCGCCTCGGGAAATATGACGGTTCCCATGTCCCGGCCATCCGCCACCAGCCCCGGCAGGCGCCGAAAGCTGTGCTGGAGTTCCAGCAGGGCGCTACGCACCTCGGGGTGGGCCGACACTTTGGAGGCGGCCATGCCCGCAGCCTCGGTGCGGATGGCTTCGGATACGTCTTCGGCACCCAGGAATATCCGGTCGCCCCGAAAGCGGACCGGCAGCGTCCGGGCGATGCGCGCCACACCGGCACCATCCTCCAGCGGCACGCCGGCGCGCGTGGCGGCAAAGGCGCTTAAACGGTACAGGGCGCCGGAATCGAGGTAGTGGTAGCCAAGCCGGTGGGCGGCCAGTGCAGCCAGCGTACCCTTGCCCGAGGCCGTCGGGCCGTCGATGCAGATGACGGGGATGTGCGCGGTTGCGGCTTCGGACACGGCAAACAGGGCCTCGAAATAATCGGGGAAGGTCTTGGCGACGCACTTGGGGTCGAGAATCCGTACCGGCAACTGGGCCGGATTGAAGGCCGCCAGCGAAAAGCACATGGCGATGCGGTGGTCGTCGTAGGTGTGGATGGCCGCGGTTTTCCACACCAGGGGCGGCGTGATCTTGAGGTAGTCCGCGCCTTCCTCCACCGTGGCGCCGAGCTTTTGCAGCTCGCAGGCCATGGCTGCAATGCGGTCGGTTTCCTTGACGCGCCAGCTTGCGATGTTGCGCAGCGTGGTCGTGCCATCCGCGTAAAGCGCCATGACGGCCAGCGTCATGGCGGCATCGGGGATATGGTTGCAGTCCAGGTCGATGGCCTTGAGCGGCCATCCTTCGCCGGGTTTACCGCGCGAGATCCGCAGCGAGTTGGGCGTGCTCTCAATCTGCGCGCCCATCATTCGGGCGGCTTCAATAAAGCGGATGTCCCCCTGGATCGAGTCGGCGCCCACACCCAGAATTTCTATATTATTTTGCCCTGCGGTCGGCTCGGAAATTGCACCGAGTGCTATGAAATAGCTGGCGGACGAGGCATCCCCCTCAACATGGATTTCACCGGGCGACTGGTACTGGCTGCCGGCCGGGATAGTAAACCGCTGCCAGTTGTCGGCGCCCAGCGGCCGCTGGACGTGAATGCCGAAGCGTTTGAGCAGGTTGAGGGTGATCTCGATGTAGGGGCGGGAAATCAGTTCGCCCACCACTTCAATGTGGATGTCCTGTCTGGCCACCAGCGGCAAAGCCATCAGCAGCGCTGTCAGGAACTGGCTGGAAACATCGCCCCGCACCCGGATGGGCTCTTCGAGCTTTAGCTGGGCGGGACGCAGACGCAGCGGCGGGTAGCCCTCATTGCCGAGGTACTCGATGGAGCAGCCCAGTTGCCTGAGCGCATCGACCAGATCGCCGATGGGTCTTTCGTGCATGCGGGCAACGCCCGAGAGTTCGAACTCGCCACCGAGCAGCGCCAGGGCGGCCGTCAGGGGGCGCATCGCGGTGCCGGCGTTGCCCATGAAAAGCGTGGCTTTGGCCTGTCCGACCTGGCCACCAAGCCCGTCGATGACGGCGGTGGTTCCATGCTGTTCCACGCTGCAGCCCAGCTGTTTCAGGGCCGCCAGCATCAC
The DNA here is from genome assembly GCF_056401355.1 of Polaromonas sp. P4_F4. Classification (NCBI taxonomy): domain Bacteria; kingdom Pseudomonadati; phylum Pseudomonadota; class Betaproteobacteria; order Burkholderiales; family Comamonadaceae; genus Polaromonas; species Polaromonas sp. P4_F4. The sequence continues at coordinate 123,505 of NZ_JBFUJO010000007.1, forward strand.
GGCGGTGTCGTCAGAGGCCAGCAGGTCGTGCACCGTGGTCTGTCCCCGGCTCAGTGCGGCCAGCAGCAGGACGCGATTGGAAATGCTTTTGGAGCCGGGCAGGCGGACTGTTCCTCCCGCCCGGGCCAGTGGCGGAATATCCAGGTACTCAATATCGAACATGGACCAGGACTTATTTATGGGATTTGTGCGAGGACATGCGCCAGTTGGCGCGCGTTTCGCTGGCTTGCTCGATCAGCACCTCCAGCACATCACCACTGCCACCGGAAATCAGCTGCTCCAGTGATTGCAGGGTGTCCTGGAAGATTTTGGACTGCGCCAGCAGTTCTTCGCGGTTGGCAATCAGGATGTCGCGCCACATTTTGGGGTCGCTGGCCGCAATCCGCGTGAAGTCGCGAAAGCCGGGCCCCGCCAGGGACAGGTAGTCCTTGCCTTCCTGCTGGCCCGAGATGCCGTTCATCAGGGCAAAAGCGATCAGGTGGGGCAGGTGGCTGACCGCTGCGTAGGCCGCATCATGGGCCTGCGGCGACATCTTCAACACATGGCATCCCAGGGCGGTCCACACCTCGGTGGCCTTTTGCAGCTGGACGGTGAAAGTCCGCTCGATGGGCGTCAGGATGACCTGCTTGCCGCTGTACAGGTCCGCGTCCGCATGCTCGACGCCGGAGACTTCCTTGCCGGTGATGGGGTGGCAGGGAACAAAGGCGCCGACGTTGTCGCGCAGGACGCGGCGCGCCGCATCCACCACATCCCGTTTGGTCGAGCCCACGTCCATGATCAGCGTGCTGGGCCCCACCAGATGCCGGATGGCCTTGAAGGTCGCTTCGGTGGCGGAAACCGGTACGGCCAGCAGCACGATATCGGCGCCCGAGACTGCGAGCAGGGCGGAAGGCGCTTCCACGTCGATCACCCCCATCTGGCGGGCGCGCTCGGTGGTGGAGGGGGATTTGCTGTAGCCAACGATGCGCTTGACCAGGCCGGCACGTTTGAGCGCGAGCGCGAAGGAACCGCCCATGAGGCCGCATCCGATGAGACCTAACTGTTCAAACATGAAGCGGTACCGGAAATTTTTGTAATTCTTGCATGGAGCTCTTGCTTGCGCCTCAATCGCTGACGGGGTAGGTGCCGAGAACCTTGTAAAACGCGCACAGTTGCTGCAAATCAGCCAGCGCTGCCTTGACGTGGGGCTGGGACGGGTGGCCTTGCAGGTCAATGTAGAAATAGTATTCCCACTGGCCCGATCGTGCCGGACGTGACTCGAAGCGGGTCATCGAAACCCCGTGGGTTTTCAGCGGCACCAGGATGTCGTGCACGGCACCCGGGCGGTTGGGCACTGACACCACCAGGCTGACGCAGTCCTTGCCGGAAGCGGGTGGGGAGGGCAGTGTTTGCGGCAGGCAAACCACGGCAAAACGGGTGCGGTTGAAGGCGTCGTCCTGGATAGCGTGGGCCGCCGTGTGCAGGCCGAATTGCGCTGCCGCCCGATCGCTGGCGATGCCGGCCCACGCCGGATTGGTCGAGGCCAGGCGTGCACCTTCTGCGTTGCTCGACGCGGCCCGGCGTTCCGCATTGGGCAGGTGGGTGGTCAGCCAGCCCTGGCACTGTGCCAGGGCCTGAGGATGTGCATACACGGCCTCGATGTCGTCCAGGGAGTCAGACAGCCGCAGCAGGTTGTGCCGCACCATCAGGCTGATCTCGCCGACGATGTGCAGCGGCGAGTTCAGGAAGAGGTCAAGGGAGCGCGACACTACGCCTTCGGTGGAGTTCTCAACCGGCACCACGCCATAACCGGCACTGCCCGCCGCCGTGGCACGAAACACTTCATCAATGCTGATGCAGGGCACGTGTTCAATGCTGGCGCCAAAAAATTGAAGGGCCGCCTGTTCGCTGAACGTGCCGGCAGGCCCCAGGTAGGCAACGCGCACCGGCGATTCGAGGGCCAGGCAGGCCGACATGATTTCGCGCCAGACGGCTGCAACATGTTCGTTCTTGAGCGGACCGGTGTTGGCTTGCTGGATCTGCTCAATGACCTGGGCAACCCGGTCAGGCCGGAAAAAGGGCGTACCTTCGAGCTTTTTGACATCTCCCACCTGCTCGGCAACTTGCGCGCGGCGGTTCAGGAGTGCCAGCAATTCCTTGTCTATGGCGTCAATCTGGACGCGCAAATCGGCGAGGTTGGCTGTCATATCGGTGCCCGCCCGGCCGTCTGAGCGGCACTGGATGCCCCGTCAAGGGGCTGCGAACAAATGGAGCGTGGAGGCATGTCGTCCTAGGCGTGTTTTTGTTCGAATTCTCGCATGTAGCCGATCAGCGCCTCGATGCCGGCCAGCGGCATGGCGTTGTAAATGCTGGCACGCATGCCGCCGACGGACTTGTGGCCCTTCAGTTGCAGCAGGCCGCGGGCTTTGGCACCGGCCAGGAAAGCCTCGTTGCGCGACTCGTCCCGCAGCAGAAATGGCACATTCATGCGCGAGCGGCACTCGCTGCCGACGCGATTGAAGTACAGCTGGGAACGGTCGATGGCGTCGTAAAGCAGTTGCGCCTTGGCAAGGTTGCGCTTTTCCATGGCGGCAATGCCCGTCACGTCGCCTTCTTTCTGGCGTTTGAGCCATTGAAAAGTCAGGCCTGCAATATAAATCGCATAGGTTGGCGGCGTGTTGTACATCGAGTGGTTGTCCGCCACCGTCTTGTAGTCAAAGGCGCTTGGGCACGCCGGCAGGGCGTGCCCCATCAAATCTTCGCGGACGACCACCAGCGTGACGCCGGCGGGCCCGAGGTTTTTCTGCGCTCCGCCGAAAGCCAGCCCGACCCTGGACCAGTCCACCGGCCGCGAGGCCACATGGGATGAAAAGTCGATGACCAGCGGCGCATCACTTCCCAGGGCTTTGATATCGGGTAGCTCCTGAAATTCCACGCCGTGGATGGTCTCGTTGGTGCAAACATGCACATAGCTGGCGTCGCGCCGCAAATTCCAGCTCGCAGGCGGCGGCAACTGGGTATGGTCGCTGCCTGCATTTGTGGCGGCAATCTGCACGTCGCAGTATTTACGTGCTTCTTTCTGGGACTTGTCGCTCCAGCTGCCAGTCACGACAAAATCTGCCGAGGCACCGCGTGAGAGGTTCAGCGGAACAATGGCGTTTTCCGCCAGGCCGCCTCCCTGCATGAACAGGATTTTGAAGTTGGCCGGAACGGCCATCAACTCACGGAAATCGGCTTCAGCATTTTCGTAAATGGAAATGAACTCCTTGCCACGATGGCTCATCTCCATGACGCTCATGCCACTGCCGTGCCAGTCCAGCATTTCGGCGGCGGCCTGCTGCAAAACCTCTTCAGGCAAATTCGCGGGGCCGGCGGAAAAATTGAAGGGCCGGGTCATTTTTTGGCAGGTGGCTTGCTCGCCCCTGGCGCCGCAGGCGCGGAGCCGACAATTTTCAGTGCGGCATCATCAAACTGCTTGACGCGGGCGACCACATCGGCGCGCGATGCTTCGACCAGCTTCTTTATGAAGATATTGCCCAGCTCCGGTGTGCTGGCCTGGTATTTTTTGATGGCAGGGGATTCAAAAAAGGCAGCGATCTGCTTGAGCTCGTCCACCGTAAAACGCTCCGCATAAGCCGGTACCAGGACGTCGCTGCTGACTTTGCTGACCTGTTTGCCAATCAGCTTGTTGGTGTCTTCGGCATACTTTTTGAGTTCTGCATTGAGATCATCCGACGCTTTTTGCTGTTTGGCCTTGGGTACATTTGCCTCCAGCTTGGGGCCCCAATTGGCGATCAGTTCCTGGGCCGTACTGCCCGCAAGCTGAGCTACGAGCCGGTCAAGCTCTGGGCCTTGCTGCAGGGCGACAACTTTGGTGGCCCATTCGGTTTTCGGGTCTGGCGTTTGCGCATGAATGGCGGTGGAGCAGGCAAGGCCGGCCATCGCCAGAGTGGTGATCAGTTTTTTCATGAATAGCTTCCGGATTGGGATGGATTAAGGTGGTTAGAGCGGAGTGGCGGCGTCTTTGCCTGCGTCGTTCTCCACGTCGTTGTCGTCAAGCGTGGCATCGTTTTCGACGATTCGCTGGAGACCACTCAATTGTGAGCCCTCATCAAGGCCAATAAGCGTAACACCCTGTGTAGCCCTTCCCATCTCCCGGATTTCACTGACCCGCGTGCGCACCAGCACCCCCTTGTCGGTGATCAGCATGATTTCATCGTCGACATGAACCAGCGTCGCGGCAACCACCTTGCCGTTGCGCTCGCTTTGCTGGATCGCGATCATGCCCTTGGTGCCGCGGCCATGACGGGTGTACTCGGTGATGGAGGTGCGCTTGCCATAGCCGTTTTGGGTGGCCGTGAGCACGCTCTGTTGCTCGTCCTCGGCGACCAGCATCGCAATCACGCCCTGGCCCTCTTCGAGTGTCATGCCGCGCACGCCGCGCGCGTTGCGGCCCATGGGGCGCACATCGTTCTCGTCAAAGCGCACGGCCTTGCCGCCGTCGCTGAACAGCATCACGTCGTGTTTGCCGTCGGTCAGGGAGGCGCCGATCAAATAGTCGCCGTCGTCCAGGTCCACGGCGATGATGCCGGCCTTGCGCGGGTTGCTGAATTCGTCCAGCGTCGTCTTCTTGACGGTTCCCATGGAGGTGGCCATAAACACATACTGGTCGGCCGGGAAGCTGCGCTTTTCGCCGGTCAGCGGCAGGACCACCGTGATTTTTTCACCTTCCTGCAGCGGGAACATGTTGACGATGGGTCGACCGCGCGAGCCGCGCGAGCCGGCCGGCACTTCCCATACCTTGAGCCAGTAGAGCCGGCCGCGGTTGGAAAAGCACAGGATGTAGTCGTGCGTATTGGCGATAAACAGCTGGTCGACCCAGTCATCTTCCTTGGTCGCAGTGGCCTGCTTGCCACGGCCCCCGCGTTTTTGGGCGCGGTATTCGGACAGAGGCTGGCTCTTGATGTAGCCGGAGTGCGACAGGGTCACCACCATGTCGGTCGGCGTGATCAGGTCTTCGGTGCTGAGATCGAACGAGCTGTGCTCGATCTGGCTGCGCCGCGCGCCGAGCTTGGTCTGGCCGAACTCCAGCTTGATCGCGGACAGCTCTTCGCCAATGATGATGGAGACCCGCTCGGGCTTGGCCAGAATATCGAGCAGATCGTCGATTTCGGCCATGACTTCCTTGTACTCGGCCACGATCTTGTCTTGCTCAAGGCCGGTCAGGCGTTGCAGGCGCATCTGCAGGATTTCCTGGGCTTGCGTCTCGGACAGGCGGTACAGTCCGTCGCTGCCCATGCCAAAGGCCTTCTCCAGTCCGTCGGGGCGATAGTCGTCGGCATTGACCACGCCGCCATCGGCGCGGGTGCGGGTAAGCATTTCCCGCACCAGGCTGCTGTCCCATGGGCGCAACATCAGTTCGGCCTTGGCCACCGGCGGCGTGGGTGCATTGCGGATGATGGCAATGAAGTCGTCGATGTTGGCCAGCGCAACCGCCAGGCCTTCCAGTACATGGCCCCGTTCGCGCGCCTTGCGCAAGGTGAACACGGTGCGGCGCGTCACCACTTCGCGGCGATGCGAAAGGAAGACCTGGATCAGGTCTTTCAGGTTGCAGAGCTTGGGCTGGCCATTGACCAGCGCCACCATGTTGATACCGAAGGTGTCCTGCAGCTGCGTCTGTTTGTACAGGTTGTTCAGCACCACTTCGGGCACTTCACCGCGCTTGAGTTCAATCACCAGGCGCATGCCCGACTTGTCGCTCTCGTCCTGGATATGGCTGATGCCTTCGATCTTTTTCTCGTGAACCAGTTCGGCCATGCGCTCCTGCAGCGTCTTCTTGTTGACCTGGTAGGGCAGTTCGTCCACGATGATGGACTGGCGCTGGCCCTTGTCGATGTCTTCAAAGTGGCATTTGGCGCGCATGACCACCTTGCCGCGCCCGGTGCGGTAGCCATCCTTGACACCATTGATGCCATAAATAATGCCGCCGGTGGGGAAGTCAGGTGCCGGCACGATCTCCATCAACTCGTCAATCGAGGCTTCCGGATTCTTCAGCATGTGCAGGCACGCGTCGACCACCTCGTTGAGGTTGTGGGGCGGAATGTTGGTGGCCATGCCCACCGCGATGCCGCCGGAACCATTGACCAGCAGATTGGGCAGCCGGGTTGGCATGACCAGCGGCTCCTGCTCACTGCCGTCGTAGTTGGGGCCGAAGTCGACGGTTTCCTTGTCGAGGTCAGCCAGCAATTCGTGGGCAATTTTGGACAGGCGGATTTCGGTGTAACGCATGGCCGCAGCGTTGTCACCGTCGACCGAACCGAAGTTGCCCTGGCCGTCGACCAGCAGATGGCGCAGCGAAAAATCCTGCGCCATGCGCACGATGGTGTCGTAGACCGACTGGTCGCCGTGCGGATGGTATTTACCAATCACGTCACCGACAATACGGGCGGATTTCTTGTAGGGCCTGTTCCAGTCGTTGTTCAACTCGTGCATGGCAAACAGCACGCGCCGATGCACCGGCTTGAGGCCATCCCGCGCATCGGGCAGTGCGCGGCCCACAATTACGCTCATCGCGTAATCGAGATAGCTTCGTCGCATTTCCTCTTCAAGACTGATGGGCAGGGTTTCTTTGGCGAACTGGGTCATGAGAGGCCTGGTTGGGATTTTTCAAGATTCTTGAGGGGAATCCGCAATTTTAAGGCTTGAGTTTATAGCGCCCCGTTTGTGGTGAGTCAGCAACAAATGATTAAGAATCTAATTTCCGTGTCGGATGAAGCCGATAGCTTGCTTGAAGCTTAGAGTAGCTGTGGCACAATCGTTGTAACGCTTTGAGTGATGGTCACTCACGGCGTGTAAATCACTAATCGCAGCAAGTCTGCGGCTTTTCTCTAGAGGAGAACCATGAAGAAACTCAACAAAGTGGCAATGTTGTTTGCTTCCGCAGCGCTTGTTACCGCCGCTGGTGCACAAACGATCGACAACTGGAAAAATGGCAACGGTGAACTGGTCTGGAAAAACGGTACCAATGAACTGTGCTGGCGCGATGCCAACTGGACGCCTGCTACTGCAGCTCCTGGCTGCGATGGCGCTATTGTTCCGCCTGCTCCGGCTCCTGCTCCTGTCGCTGCTCCCGCTGCTCCTGCTCCTGCAGCAGCTCCGGCACCAGCCCCAGTTGCTCCTCCTGCCGCGACCAAAGTTACTTACGCCGCTGATGCATTCTTCGACTTCGACAAGTCCGTTCTCAAGCCAGAAGGCAAAGCCAAGCTGGACGACCTGGTCGGCAAGATCAAGGACATCAATCTGGAAGTGATCATTGCTGTGGGTCACACCGACTCCGTCGGCAGCGATGCATACAACCAGAAGCTGTCGGTTCGCCGTTCGGAAGCTGTCAAGGCTTACCTGGTGTCCAAAGGCATTGAGAAAAACCGCGTTTACACCGAAGGCAAAGGCGAGAAACAGCCTGTTGCTGACAACAAGACCGCCGAAGGCCGCGCGAAAAACCGTCGCGTGGAAATCGAAGTTGTTGGTACCCGCGCCAACAAGTAATCCTCTCGGGATCGCTTGAAAACCGCGCTTCGGCGCGGTTTTTTTATGCCTCAACGATAATTGCGACATGCCTACAAGCCAAAACTTTGACCCCGCCGAACTGGCCAAATTCTCTGATCTGGCCCATCGCTGGTGGGACACCGAGAGCGAATTCCGTCCCTTGCATCAGATCAACCCCTTGCGGCTGGGCTGGATTGAGGAGCTGGCCCCGTTGACCGGCCGTCGTGTACTGGATGTGGGCTGCGGCGGCGGCATTCTGGCCGATGCCATGGCCCGCAGGGGCGCCGAGGTGCTCGGGATTGATCTGGCAACCAAAGCACTCAAGGTTGCCCAGCTTCATGCCCTGGAGGCCCAGACCGAGGGAGTCGAGTACCGCGAAATCAGCGCCGAGGCGCTGGCTGCGGAGCAACCCGCCAGTTTTGACGTGGTGACCTGCATGGAAATGCTTGAGCATGTACCGGATCCGGCGTCCATTGTGAAGGCCTGTGCCACCCTGGTCAAACCTGGAGGGCATGTGTTTTTCTCGACCATCAACCGCAATGCGAAGGCCTTTCTGTTTGCCATCGTCGGTGCGGAGTATGTGCTGAACCTGCTACCGCGTGGAACCCATGAATACGCCAAACTGATCAAACCCAGCGAACTGGCTGGCTATTGCCGGACCAACGAACTGACGTTGCAGCAGACCAGAGGCATGGAGTACAACCCTTTGACCCGGCATTACTGGCTCAGCGCCGACACCAGCGTCAATTACCTGCTGGCGACCCAGAAAATCTGAGCGAAACCGTGACACCCATGTTCAATGATATTGATGCCGTGCTGTTTGACCTGGACGGTACCCTGATTGATAGCGCACCCGACCTGGGTGCCGCGGCCGACAAGATGCGCACCGACCGGGGGCTGGTCTCGCTACCTTTGTCGCAATATCGGCCCATGGCGGGCGCGGGGGCCCGCGGCATGATTGGCGTCGCATTTGGCCTGACGCCCGACGATGCCGATTTTCCCGCATTGAGAGAAGAATTCTTTGCCAACTACGAAGCCTGCATGACCGAGCGCACCTACGCGTTTGACGGCGTAGCCGAGCTGATTGAAAAAATTGACCAGGCGGGCCTCAAGTGGGGAGTGGTCACCAACAAGTCCGCGCGCTTCACGCTGCCCCTGACGCAGGCCATGCCGCTCTTTGGTAGCGCCCAGGTCATCGTCAGCGGGGATACCACGCCGCATGCCAAACCGCATCCTGCACCTTTGCTGGAAGCGGCGCGCCGGCTCATGGTGGCGCCCGGGCGCTGTATCTATGTGGGCGACGACGAACGCGACATGATCGCCGGCCGGGCTGCCGGCATGCCCACAGTGGCTGCCGCCTATGGTTATCTGGGCGCTACCGCCGATATGCAAGGCTGGATGGCTGACGCCACCATCACAAAACCCACGTTGCTCTTGAATTTGCTGCGGATGCCTTAAACTATCTGTCTTGGGGCTGCACTGGTTTCGACGCGGGTACGGACGCGCAGTGGGGCATGCCGAGCTTAGTGTGCTCGTAAAACAGACTAAAACAAACTAACTGCAAACGACGAACGTTTCGCACTCGCTGCTTAATAACCAGTGAGCCCTACAACAGCAGGCCGATGGGCTGGGCAAGGGGTCTTTAGCGCAAGTTGAAGGCTCCCGGCTGTAGGGTCATACACATCGGCTGGCTTGGTACCGGGCACCTTGGTATCAGGCGAGACAATAGGATGCTGGCAACCTGTATAGCGTGCTGCTGCGCGATATGGGAAGTGAGACTCAAATCAGACGGCTAAGCATGTAGAACTACGCGAAGAAGGCTTGCGGACGGGGGTTCAAATCCCCCCAGCTCCACCATTCAAACAGCCCCCGCCAGTGGAATACCACTGGCGGGGGTTTTTTCAAACCATCTTCTTCGGCCGTTAATTGACGTTGAATTCGCGCGTCATTCGTACGCAGGCTGGGGCGCTTGCTATGACCTGGGCAGACATAAAAATAAGCGGAAAATTCTGGGCTTGCCGACTCGGCGCCTATCTGCTGCTGAACTTCGTTGACGACCCGGCATGGCTGGCGCTGATGTTTTGCTAGGTGTCGCCTTTTCTCATCAATCCCGGTATCAAATCGTATGGAAATAGATCCCAAGGACATCGTCACAGCGGCTGCTGAGACCTCAAGAGACGCGAAGTCGTCACGCCTGAATCCGGCCGTGGCGATCGCCGTCGCCCTGCTGGCCACCTTCATGGGCATCTGCAAGGTCAAGGATGACAATATCGTGCAGGCCATGCAGCAGGCGCAGGCCGACAAGATCGATCATTGGGCCTTTTACCAGGCGAGAAACCTGCGCGAGGAGGTAGCCAAGGCGACGCTGATGCAGTTGCGTCTGCAGGCAGCCGATAAACCCGTGGAAAGACAAGCGGCCTATCAGGAAACCATCGCCCAGTACGAGAAACTGGCGAAGGAGCAGGCGACAAAGAAAGAGGAACTCAGGCTTCAGGCCTTGGCGGACCAGGCCAATTACGATGCATTGAATTTTCACGACGACCAATTTGATCTGTCTGATGCGTTGATCGCGATTGCGATCTCCCTGCTGGCCATCACTTCACTCACGCAGCTGTGGTGGCTTTACGGCTTGAGCCTGGTACCGGCGGGCTTTGGCGTTTTGATGGGCCTTGCCGGGCTGACCGGCTGGACACTTCATCCGACCTTGCTGATCAAGCTGTTAAGTTAGTGCCGACCTCGCTGGCTCGGGGTTTTCGCCCGGCGACAATAGCGTCATGGCGACCATGCAATTACAGGACATTCTTTTCTCCCAGGGCTTTGGCACGCGGCGCGTTTGTGCGGGCCTGATTCAACAGGGTTTTGTGGCCGTAGCCGGTATCCCCTGTACGGAACCGGCCATGGAGTTTGTTGCGGAAAACCTTCGCTTCACGGTGCAGGGGGTGGCGTGGGAGTACCACGAAAAAGCCTACCTGATGCTGCACAAGCCGGCCGGTTATGAGTGTTCGCAGAAGCCCAGTACTTACCCCAGTATTTACACCTTGCTGCCGTCACCGATTCGCCAGCGTGGTGGTGGCGCTGCAGCGGGTGTGCAGGCGGTAGGAAGGCTGGACCAGGACACGACTGGCTTGCTGCTGCTGTCGGACGATGGCAAGTTCATTCACCGCATGAGCTCCCCGAGGCACCATGTACCCAAGGTCTATGAAGTGACGGCAAAGCACGCGGTGGACGACAAACAGGTTCAGAAACTGCTGGCAGGCGTGGTGCTTGATGACGACCCCAAGCCGGTCCGGGCCGCTGCCTGCGAAAAAACCGGCGAACTGCAGTTAAGCCTGACGCTGACCGAGGGAAAATACCACCAGGTCAAACGCATGATTGCGGCCGTGGGCAACCGGGTGGAAGGCCTGCACCGCTCGCAACTCGGGGGGCTGATGCTGCCTGAAGACCTCAAGCCCGGGCAGTGGCGCTGGCTCACCGTGCAGGATCTGGCCAGCATTTCGGCCTGACGCCTGCTTGCGCGGTTGCCCTTCAGCTTCAGGCTACCTGGCGCCCGTCAGTGTGCCTCAACTCACTCGGCATACTGTTGGACTGGATGAGAAATGAATCGTGCCAGTCTGTGGGCATGCTGCTGCTGGTGCTGTCCCGATAGTCATGGGGCGCGTGGCGTTGGCGCATATCGCGTTGCTGAACCAGCGTCTTTTGCAGGTTGGCGCGGGCGGCCGCCACCGCGGCTTGCTCGCGCTTCAGATCCCGGCTTTTCGCGGCCGCTTCCCCGAGGAAGTCATTGCGGAGCTCATCCGGGTTTGGCAGCTTTGATGCGTTGATCACGACATAGGCAATACCGCATTGCGCCAGCAAATTGTGCTTCACATTTTTCGCCTTCTGAGACAGTCCGGAAGACTTGGGCACATCGACACAGCCAACAATCTGGCCATCCAGGGAACACACGGAAAATGTACAGCTGGTGTTTTTGAGCAGGCTGTACCAGTACAGCCCATTTTCACTGGCGTTAGGCCGGACGAAGCGGGTGACCGGCACCTTGATCATGATGTGATGGTCATCAAAAGTCTCGGCCAGCCAGCGCCAGAGTTGCAATTCCTCGCTGTTCACCAACGGCCGCGCATGCAAGGGCCAATGCCTGGGGATGCGACGTTTCTCCTTCGCAATCCAGCGCAATCGCAGCCAGTACCAAAGGGTGAGCACGCCCATCAAGGGCAGCCCCGCCATCAGTAGTTCTGGATTTTTTGTCATTTACGGCTCCCGGTTTGTCACCAATGCTTACAAGTTACGCTCAACAGGAGTAATTGGGTAGGAAAATAATCACACAATTTTAAAAATGTTACTAAAGTTGTCCGATTCTGTGAATTTCGTGATTTAAGTAACGAAAAACGAGTACTTCCCGTCACACTTCAGCAAAATGGCCAGCTACTAATCTTGCCAGAGGTGTCTTTTTGGGGTAGCCCAAGCCTGCGGGTGGCTAGGGTTGACAACCAGGCGACGGGCTTTCTGCGCACTTTTATGGCTTGTGCCACACACATTTGTTGTATGGCAGCCATTAAATGCCGTTTCATTCGTTTCATTGTGTATGTTAGCCGGACGCTCGATAACGTGCCAGACCATTTGGAACGTCTGGGCCTCCTCTGGTCGACTCTGGTCGGTCTGCGGGCGTAGCAGGGACTGACCTCCGCTATTGCACTATTTTGCGCTATTGGTTTTCCGGTCAGGCCTTCCGCCAAAAGAACGCAATGACCCGCAGTGATCCATGGCCATGGGCACTGCTGTAAAACCAGCGCATCCGGTGCTATCAGGAGGCATTGCTGGGCACCGGAAAACCGGTGATCGCTTCAATGGTTTTTTCGGCCTGCACAAGAACACGACGGGAACCAGGTGCGGAGAGCCGACCATAGGCTGCATTTCCAGCCGGTTGCCTTGATATCCGGCGAATTCATTGCCGCAGCCTGAGGGCTTCAAGGATCCCTACGGGCGTGCGTGACCAGGTCGAAAATAACCGTGACTATGGGCGCGGCTTCTGGTCGCAGCAGTGGATGGGCTTGAAGCGGCTGGCCGGCCGCGCATGAGATGTCCCGGCGCTTTTCACATCGTGTGATGCGCCGATTCACGAGGTGGCCGTTTCACGGTGGGTGGCCCGGCGGAACATGCCGTCCCGAAGGCTGCCATGCATTGGCGTTATCCTAGCTCCATGAGCAAGCTTTTAGACTCCTTCTGGCGGGCCGCCATGTACTGCCTGCATCCCCGGGTCATCGCCCTGTCGGTCCTTCCCCTGGTGATCATGGCTGTCATCTCACTCGGCCTGGGCTACTTTTTCTGGGAAGGCGCGCTGGCCGCGGTGCGCAGCAACCTTGAAAGCTATGAACTGGTGGACATGATGGTCCGCTGGCTGGAAGGGCTGGGGCTGAGCGACCTTCGTGTGGTGCTGGCGCCTGTATTGCTGCTGTTCCTGGCCATTCCCGTCATTGTGATTGCCTCGCTGCTGTTTGTGGCAATGTTCATGACACCCGCCATGGTGGCCCTGGTGGCCGAACGACGGTTTCCGCAACTGGAGCGCAAGCGGGGCGGCTCCTTGGTTGCCAGCCTGTTCTGGTCGCTGGGCTCCACCCTGCTCGCTGTGATTGCACTGGTATTGTCGATTCCCTTGTGGCTGATTCCCCCGTTGATCCTGATCCTGCCGCCGCTGATCTGGGGCTGGCTCACCTACCGCGTCATGTCGTATGACGCCCTGGTGGACCACGCGAGCAGTGAGGAGCGGCGCCAGATTTTCCGGGAGAACCGTGCCGTGCTGCTGGGCATCGGGGTGCTCAGCGGCTACCTCGGTGCCGCGCCCAGCCTGATCTGGGCTTCGGGCGCCATGTTCGTGGCGATGGCGCCTATCCTCGTGCCGGTGGCCATCTGGCTATACACCCTGGTGTTTGCTTTTTCGTCGCTCTGGTTTGCCCACTACACGCTCGCCGCCCTGGAGCAGCTGCGCAAGAAAAACAACGCGCTGGCCCCCCATCCGCTCGCGCAGGAGGCTATTAAATCAATCGCGAACGAATTGGCGCCGACTGCTTCCGAGGGGCCGGCGCCCAGCTTCGGCTCGCTGGGCGGCAATCCCCCTGTCCGGCCTTGATGACTGTCCTGCCGCAACCTCACGACTGCCCTGTATGACCACAAACTTTGGACTCGTCATTGTTGGCGATGAAATTCTCTCGGGCAAACGTGCCGACAAGCACCTGCCCAAAACCATCGAGCTGCTGGGTGCCCGCGGCATGCAGCTTGGCTACGCCGACTACGTGGGCGACGACCCGGCCCGCATCACCGCCACCCTGGCGCGCGCCTTTGCGGCGGCGCGTACGTCTGGCGATGTGGTGTTTTCCTGCGGCGGCATTGGCGCCACACCGGACGACCACACCCGGCAATGCGCGGCCAAGGCCCTGGGCGTGGAACTGGCCCTCCACCCCGAAGCCAAAACGCTGATCATGGAGCGCATGCAGGACGTGGCGAAAGAGCAGGGGCTGCCCTATGAGCCCGACCGCGAGGACAACATCCACCGCCTGAATATGGGTGTGTTCCCGGTGGGCGCCCAGATCATTCCCAACCCCTACAACAAGATCCCCGGTTTTAGCTGCCAGGCCGGTGAGGGCGCGGTGCACTTTGTTCCGGGCTTCCCGGTCATGGCCTGGCCCATGATGGAGTGGGTGCTCGACCAGCGCTATCCCCATCTACATCAGAAATCCGCCTACATCGAAAAGTCGGTGATTGTGTTTGGCTCCATGGAGGCCACGCTGACCCCCCTGATGCTCGCTATTGAGGCAGCGCACGTGGGGGTGAAAGTGTTCAGTCTGCCCAGCGTGGATCACCCCGATTACGGCCGCCACATCGAATTGGGCGTCAAGGGCGCGCCGCAGGCGGTGAGCCTGGCTTATCCCGCCTTGCTGGCGGGCTTGCAGAAATTCCAGGTCAAATTAGGCCCTGAGTTGGTGCGCTGAGAGATTGCACCGATATGGTGCATTGATGTGATGAGCCATCTTGGTGCAAAAGCGGCGTACCTCTTTTTGAGATTCTGACTTCGCAACGACAGAATCCGCGCCAGATAACGGCACAATCAGGGGTTTGGCGAAAACCGATCAGCCATCCGCTGTGGCACAAAAAGTGCATTCACCATCCGAAGACAATTTTTTAACAACCATCCAAGCAACAGGAGATTTTGATGGCAAAGACCGTCGCAGACGTCATGAAAATGGTCAAGGAAAACGAAGTCAAGTTTGTTGACTTCCGTTTTACCGACACTCGGGGCAAAGAGCAGCACGTGACGGTGCCTGTCTCCCACTTTGACGAAGACAAGTTCACCTCGGGCCACGCGTTTGACGGTTCATCGATTGCCGGCTGGAAGGGCATTGAAGCCTCCGACATGCAGTTGATGCCTGATCCCAACACCGCGAACATTGACCCGTTCTTCGAAGAAACGACGCTGTTCATGAGCTGCGACGTGCTGGAGCCCAGCGACGGCAAGTCGTATGACCGCGACCCGCGCTCCATCGCCAAGCGCGCCGAAGCCTACCTCAAGGCTTCCGGCCTGGGCGACACCGCCTACTTCGGACCTGAGCCAGAGTTTTTCATCTTTGACGACGTGCGCTGGAACACCGACATGTCGGGCACCTTCTTCAAAATCGAAGAATACGAAGCCCCCTGGAATTCTGGCGCCAAGCTCGAAGGCGGCAACCGTGGCCACCGTCCCACCGTCAAGGGCGGCTACTTTCCCGTGCCACCGGTCGACAGCACGCAGGACATGCGCGCCGAGATGTCCCTGATCCTCGAATCGCTGGGCATTCCGGTCGAAGTGTTCCACCACGAAGTGGCTGGCGCCGGCCAGAATGAAATCGGCACCCGCTTCAGCACGCTGGTGCAGCGCGCCGACTGGACCCAGATGCTGAAATACGTGGTGCAGAACGTGGCCAATGCCTACGGCAAAACCGCGACCTTCATGCCCAAGCCCATCGTGGGCGACAACGGCTCCGGCATGCACGTTCACCAGTCCATCTGGAAAGACGGCAAAAACCTGTTTGCCGGCGACGGCTATGCGGGTCTGTCCGATTTCGCCCTGTACTACATCGGCGGCATCATCAAGCACGCCCGTGCCCTGAATGCGATCACCAACCCCGGCACCAACAGCTACAAGCGCCTGGTTCCCGGCTACGAAGCACCGGTCAAGCTGGCCTATTCGGCCAAAAACCGCTCGGCTTCGATCCGCATTCCATATGTGGCGAATCCCAAGGGCCGCCGCATTGAAGCGCGCTTCCCCGATCCACTGGCCAACCCTTACCTGTGCTTCTCCGCACTGATGATGGCCGGCCTCGACGGCGTCGAGAACAAGATCCACCCGGGCGAAGCCGCGACCAAGGACCTCTACCATCTGCCGCCCGAGGAAGATGCAAAAGTGCCAACCGTCTGCCACAGCCTGGACCAGGCGCTGGACTGCCTCAATGCGGATCGCGGCTTCCTGACCAAGGGCGGTGTGTTCACCGACAGCATGCTGGACGCCTACATTGAGTTGAAGATGGGTGAAGTGACGCGTCTGCGCATGGCCACGCACCCCATCGAGTTCGAGATGTATTACTCCCTGTAAATCAGCTCCCTGCAATCAGGGCTGCAGACTCCCGGCCACTTACTGTTGCTTACGGTTTGTGGCCAAAAAAGGACGGCAAATGCCGTCCTTTTTTATGGCTGGTGGGTAATGGGGGCGCTGACTTTGTGTTTTTACCGCTTTGCAGCATACTGATAGACCGTCCTTTGCCCTTGCGGGCATCTGGAGTTCCGAATGAAAAACACTTTATCGCTGTCCCTCTTGTCCATGCTGCTGGCCGGTGCGGGAAATACCGCATGGGCCCAGCAGGTTTACCGTTGCGTTGCCGCCAATGGTGGCGTGCCCGAGTACATCAACAACACCAAGGATGCCCAGAACCGTAATTGCAAGCTGCTGTCGGGGGGCAATGTCACTGTGGTGCAGGGCAACCCGGTGCCCAGGGCGCCTGTGCGTGTTGCTGCGGCGGCGGCTTCAGGCGGTCCGCGAACCGATGGCAGCCCGGAGCAGCGTGCGCGCGACAGTGATTCGCGCGCCATTCTGGAGTCCGAGCTGAAAAAGGCCGAAGCCCGATTGGCCGAGCAGCAAAAAGAGTACAACAACGGCGAACCGGAAAAGCAGGGCATCGAAGGACGCAACTACCAGCGCTACCTGGACCGCGTGGCTGAACTCAAGGAAAGCATCGCCCGCAACCAGAGCGATATTGCCGGCATCAAGCGCGAGATTTCGCGTCTCCCGGCCGCAAATTAAGCGTTTATCTCCACCGCTTATGGGCCAAAATGGACGGCTTGAACAAGCCACATTTACCCCCTATTTCACTCCCCGTCCCAGCGTCCCCGCGCTTTCAATCGTTTGATCTGCTGGCCACGCTCGTGGCCGTGGTGCGTACCAATGGGGTGGTGGTGTTCGCCAACGCAGCGCTCGAAGACGCGCTGGGCACCTCACGCCGCACCATTGAAGGCTCGCAGCTCCCCGAGTGTTTTACCGAACCGCTGATTCTGCAAAATGCGCTGGAGGGCGCCGGCAGCAATGAGTTTGCAGCCCTGCGCTATGACGCATGGCTCAGGCGCCTGAACCACGAGCCGATGCCGGTCCATGTGGTGGTGGCGCAAACCGATACGCCGGGCGAAGCGATTGTGGAGTTGCTGCCGTTGGAGCAGCAGGCCAAGCAGGACCGCGAGGAACGCCTGATTGACCAGGCGCAGGCCAACAAGGAACTGATCCGCAACCTGGCCCACGAAATCAAGAATCCGCTCGGCGGCATTCGCGGCGCGGCGCAATTGCTGCAAATGGAAATCGACAAGGAGCTGACCGAGTACACACAGGTCATCATTCATGAGGCGGATCGTCTGCAAACGCTGGTCGATCGCCTGCTTGCGCCGCATCGGCGACCGCATCTGGTGGGCGATGTGAATATTCACGAAGTGTGTGAACGTGTGCGCTCGCTGATCCTTGCCGAGTTTCCCAAGGGGCTGCGTGTGACGCGGGACTATGACATTTCGATTCCCGGCTTCCGCGGCGACCGCGAGCAGCTGATCCAGGCGGTACTCAATATCGCCCACAACGCGGCTCAGGCGCTCGCAGAGCGCATGGTGGCAGGCGATGCGCAGATCACTTTCAGGACCCGAATCGCCCGGCAGGTAACTTTCGGCAAGCAGCGCTATCGCTTGGCACTGGAATTGCATGTCATTGACAATGGACCGGGCGTGCCGGACTCCATCAAAGACCGTATCTTCTATCCGCTGGTATCAGGGCGCGAGGGCGGTTCGGGGCTGGGGCTGACATTGGCGCAAACCTTTGTTCAGCAACACCACGGTTTGATTGAGTGCGACAGTGTGCCGGGCCGGACAGATTTCAAGCTGCTGATACCGCTGCCTTGAGGTATGTCTTCCTCCATGGTTTGATAAATAAACGCGATAACGCGAATGGCACGAAAGGGACTGCACAACATGAAACCGATTTGGATCGTTGATGATGACCAGTCCATCCGGTTTGTTCTGGAGAAGGCCCTGCTTCGTGAGGACCTTCCTACGCGCAGTTTCACCAACCCCCGTGAAGTTCTCCTGGCGCTGGAAAACGCGACAGAGGAAGAGGGCCCGCAAGTCCTGGTGAGCGACATTCGCATGCCTGGCGGGTCGGGGCTGGATCTGCTGGAGAAGGTCAAGCAAAAGCTGCCTGGCCTGCCCGTCATCATCATGACGGCGTTCTCCGATCTCGATAGCGCTGTTTCCGCCTTTCAGGGCGGCGCGTTCGAATACCTGCCCAAACCCTTTGACCTCCCAAAGGCGGTGGAACTCATACGCCGTGCTGTGGAAGAAAGCCAGCGCGAGGAGGTGGCCGAAGAGCGCATGGCGGCCGCGCCGGAAATGCTCGGCCAGGCGCCAGCGATGCAGGACGTGTTCCGTGCCATTGGCCGCTTGAGCCAGAGCATGGTGACGGTGATGATCACCGGCGAATCGGGGTCGGGCAAGGAACTGGTGGCGCGCGCGCTGCACAAGCACTCACCGCGCGCCAACGGGCCCTTTGTGGCCATCAACACGGCAGCCATTCCCAAAGACCTGCTCGAGAGCGAACTCTTCGGTCATGAGCGCGGCGCCTTCACCGGCGCGCAGACCATGCGGCGCGGCCGCTTTGAGCAGGCCGAGGGCGGTACGCTGTTCCTCGATGAAATCGGCGACATGCCTTTTGACTTGCAGACCCGCCTGCTCAGGGTGCTGAGCGACGGTCACTTTTACCGCGTTGGCGGACACAACGCCGTCAAGGCCAATGTGCGCGTGATTGCCGCCACGCACCAGGACCTTGAACAGCGCGTCAAGGAAGGGGGGTTTCGCGAAGACCTCTTCCATCGCCTGAACGTGATTCGGCTGCGTCTGCCCGCGTTGCGCGAACGGCGCGAAGATGTGTTCATGCTAACCCGCCATTTTCTGCAGCAAAGCGCCAAGCAGCTGGGTGTGGAACCCAAGCGTATCTCCGATGCGGCGCTGCAGCAGCTGAGCAACTTCGGTTTTCCCGGCAATGTGCGCCAGCTGGAAAACATCTGCCACTGGCTCACCGTGATGGCGCCTGCTCAGGTCATTGAAGCCAAGGATCTGCCACCTGAAGTGCTGGGCGTGCCGCACGAACCAGCGCCGGGGGCGGGCGATAAAGCGCCTCTGGCGTCCGTCCCGCCCACCACGCATGGTTCCGAGCCTGTTGTTCCGGCGGCGCAGTTTTCCACGGTGCCCGCTGGCGAGCAGAATTGGGAAAGCGGGCTTGAAGCTGAAGCCCTGGCGCTGCTGGCGGCGGGTCGCAGCGATGTGTGGGATGTGCTGACACGCCGTTTTGAGTCCAGGCTGATCCAGACGGCCCTGCTCAATACGCGCGGGCGCCGGATTGAAGCCGCCCAGAAGCTGGGTATTGGCCGCAATACCATCACACGCAAAATCCAGGAGCTGCACCTGGAGTAGGAACGGCTGCACTCCATGAGTTTCCATGGGGTGCTGTCCCAGGTTCCAGTGCGTTTTTTCCAGTTTCTGGTTTCCGTCGTCAGTTTCCATCGCAATCGGATTGGCAGGGCTGCTTGGTCGATGGCTGCGGGAATGGCACGTCCGATGAGGGCCGCCGTGCGACACGGACCCGCCAGTATGCTGGCCGGCACTCAAGAGGTGGCGGATCCCTGAACCTCGGCCAGGTAGCGGTTTAGCTCCGTCAATTCCTGCTCGAATTCGATCATGCTGACCACGATGGTCTTCCAGTCGCCATCGCGGCTGGCCCGCTCGATACGTTCACAGACGTTGGCCAGCGCGAGGGCGCCGACCATGGCGCAACCGCCTTTGATGAGATGGGCCAGCCGTTTGACCTGGGCGGAGTCGTCGTCGGTCACTGCCTGTCTCAAGAGCGCGGCGTCTCCCTCATTGGCCCGTTGAAACTCGATGAAAATGTCGCGCTCGACGGCCGCATCGCCCGCAGACACCCTGGCCAGCGCCACATGGTCAATGGGCGTCCTCGCCCGCCGTGCCGCAGGAAAATAGGTGGGCGGTGTGATGGGGGCCGCGGGGATGGGCAGCCAGCGCTCCAGTTTGGCCAGCAGTTTTTTTAGCTCCACCGGCTTGACAAGGTAGTCGTCCATACCCGCAGCGAGGCAAATTTCCGCCTCGCCGCCCATGGCATTGGCTGTGCAGGCAATGATGGGGTAGTGGCGGGAGTCTGTGGCTGCTTCGCGCTCGCGTATGGTCTTGGCCAGTTCGTAGCCATCCATTTCGGGCATGTTGCAGTCTGTCAGGAGCAGCGAAAATCGGCCCGACTTCCACAGGCTCAGGGCTTCGACACCGTTTCTGGCGCTCTCCGCTGCATAGCCGAGCAGGTTCACCTGGCGCATCAACAGCGAGCGGTTGGTGGGATGGTCATCGGCCAGCAGGATGAGTGTGCCCTCTGCCTCGGCCTGTGCCACGTCGGGCGCCGTCCTGCGCGTCTCCAGACTTGCGGAAAACGAGGCCGGGACATCCGGGTTGTCTTCCGGAAGCAATGCGGGGTCCGCGATGGGCAGCGACAGGTCAAGGGTCATGGTGGTCCCTGCGCCCGGCGCGCTCACCATGGTGATGGAGCCGCCCATCAGGGCTGCCAGTCGCCGGCAAATAACGAGGCCGAGGCCGGTGCCCCCAAAACGATGAGTTGTGCTCGACTCGGCCTGGGCAAAGGGCTGAAACAGCAGCCGTTGATGCTCTTCGGAAATGCCGATCCCGGTGTCTTTCACGCTGAACCTCACCCGGTCTTCACCGTCTTGACGCTCGATCAGGTCCGCCGTGATCTCGACCCGGCCATGAGATGTGAATTTGATCGCGTTGCTGACAAAGTTGCCGAGTATCTGCCGCAGCCGTAGCGGGTCCACTGTCAGGGCAGGGCTGAGCGCCGTATCGACGCGATGGGTGACCAGCAAGCGTTTGCTGCTGGCATTGCCAGAGTAAACGTGGTGGACATCTTCGACCAGATCCTTCAGGGATACGATTTCGGGATGAATGTCCAGCTTTTGCGCTTCAATTTTCGAGAAATCCAGGATGTCGTCGATGATCCGCATCAATGACCGGCCGGATTCCCGTATGGCCTTGAGGGTGGTGTATTGGGTTCCGTTGAGCGGGGTGAGGCTGAGCAGCTCCACCATGCCCAGCACACCGTTCATCGGTGTCCTGATTTCATGGCTCATGGTGGCCAGGAAGGCGCTCTTGGCGCGGTTGGCTGCGTCGGCCTCTTGGTGGGCAAGTTCTGCCGCATTCTTGGCGCTGACGATTGCCTGGTCGGCCAGTTGCCGCGCCAGGTTTTCGCGACGAATTTCGCGGTACAAGGCAATAAAAATACAGGCCGCGACCACCATGGTCAGCAGCATGGAGGTCAGCATATAGCGCTGAAAGCGTGTCGAAGCCGCTTCGCGTTTGACCAGCAAAGCCTCTTCCTCGGCGTCCATGTTCTGGATCACCGAGAGAATGGATCGCATCGCGTTCAGGCTCCGCCCCGAGTCAATCAGGGTTTTGGCTGCACCAAACCCCTGGGTCTGGTACAGCTCGATCCCCTGGTCCAGCAGGTCGTGTATGTGGTCGATCAGCGGCTGAAGGGGCGCCAGGTTTTTAACCTGGCGGGCGTTGTCACTGATGAGAAAACCTATTGATTCGGTTTGGGCGGCTATGTTTGAGACCAGATGCCGGTATAGATCGAGTTGCTGGGTCTGGCCGGTAATCAGGTAGTTGCGCTGTGCGAAGCCCGCTTCAGAGATATCACCGTAAAGACGGCTCAGTGCGGCGCGCACCTGCTGCGTGTGGGCTACCTGCTGTGCCGAGTTTGCAAAAACCGTGGTGGCCTTGTAGGTAAGCCCTCCCCCGATCGCCAGCAGCAAAAAAGCGCCGGCAAAGCCGGTGAGGATTTTTCCTTCGATTGATGTGATCGTGAAGGAAGAGGCCGTTTGTTGTGCCATGCGCTTGTGGATTGCCAGCAGTGTGCCCGTGCTGAGAAAAATGAGGGCCACCGCCGTGTTCACCGCTACCGGCGGCAGCACAACATCCGTTGTGAGTTCGCTGGCGTTCCAGGCGTAGCCGATCGCCGAAAGCGTGCCAATGATCAGCGTCACCGCCGTTGCCAAAAATGCCGGCGTGCGCAGGCCGGATCGCGGCAGGATCAGCAAGGCCAGTCCGATGCAGGCGAAAGCCGCGGCGCTGTAAGGCGACATGCGGCCGCGAATCGCGTTGTACGCGCCCTGGCGGTCGAGGAACAGCAACTCGTCAATGCCCAGGCGCCAGCCGAACAGATACTGCCCCAAGGTGGCCAGGCCCAACATGCCGACAAGAAGCGCCAGTGCCTGCGCCCCCTGCTGAAAAAATGCCGTTCGCTGGAGGTCCAGCAACCACAGGGCAGCGCCCGCCGCGATCAGGCCCAGCGCCGTATTGGCTTTCATGTCCACCGCACCCGGCAGCACGCTCTTGAGGAGGGACACTTCCCATACCCAACCCGCCAGGACCGACAGGCCGGTGAGGAGGGTTGCACTGGCGGCCAGCCTGATGATCAGCGTGATCAGCTGTACGGCAGCACCCGGTCTGCCGGTGTCATCTCCCCGGTCACCCTGGCTGGGTTCATGCAAGGTGCTGGACATGGACTGAGCCTTGAAGTGATTCGGGCAGTGAAAAATCCTTCCGTGAGCGATGAGCCGCAAGACCGCTCAGGCCCTGAGGGCGGAGGTGAGGGCGAATGACGTTAAACAGGCAGCGCAAAATGAAACACCGCGCCCTGACCTACCTTGCCCTCGGCCCACACGCGACCGCCATGTCGGGTCACCACGCGGTGGACGATGGGCAAGCCCACCCCGGTCCCTTCAAACTCGTCATCACTGTGCAGCCGCTGAAAAATCTCGAAGAGCTTGTCATACTGGTCCATGCTGAAGCCAGCGCCGTTGTCGCGCACCGAATACACCGCTTCCCCACCGTCAAGGCGGCCACTGACTTCAATCAGGGGGCTGGGGGCACGGCTGCTGTATTTCACGGCATTGGACAGCAGATTCACCCAGACCTGGCGCAGCAGCGCAGCGTCTGCCGGAGCCGGCGGCAGCGAATCCAGCACGATGCGTGGCTTATTGCCTTCCGGATGGCGTTGCAGGATCTCGTCGATGACCTGTTGGGCCAGTCCCTGCATGTTCACGCTGGCTTTGCTGATCTCGCTCCGGCCCAGCTTGGAAAAAGCCAGAAGGTCGTCGATCAGTTTGGCCATGCTTTTGATGTTGTCCCGGATGACCGACACATAGCGCCGACCCTTTTCGTCCAGTCGGCTGGCGTAATTCTTTTCCAGCAGGCCGGCATAGCCGCCAATGACACTCAGCGGTGAGCGAAGGTCATGGGTCGCCGCGGACGTGAAGCTTTCCAGGCTTTTGTGGCTGGCTTCCAGTTCTTCAGCCCGTGCCTTCAGCGCCGCATTGAGGTCGAGGATCTCCGTTTCCATTTCTTTTTGCTGGGTGACATCCTCGGAAATTCCCAGGAGGTGAGTCGCTACGCCGTGCTCGTCCAGCACCGCCACCTTCTTGGTGCGAAGCAGGCGGACTCCCTGGTTGGCCGTCTGCAGGGGCTCTTCAGCGACTTCCATGATTCCGCCGCTGGTCAGGACTTCGCGGTCCTTGGCTACAAAATGATCGCTTTCGTCCTGGGGGAAGAAGTCATGGTCACTTTTTCCGAGCAACTGGTCGCGCGAATATCCGAGCAAGTCCTCGCCTGCCCGATTGAGCCTTACAAACTTCAATTCGGCCGCATCCTTGATGAAGATCATGTTCGGAATGTTCTCGATGATCGAGTCAAGAAAACGGTTCGCCGCCAGCAGCTCAGCAGTGCGTTCGGCCAGCTGTTCACGGCTTTCGTGAAGTTCCCTGTTGCGCTGTGCGGTTGCGTCGTAAGTCGACATCAGCAGATTGAGGATTTGCGCACGGCTGGCCGTAATCTGGTGCGTCTGGCCATGGAAGAAGATGTCCACCCCCGGGCCCTTTTCTGCCTCGGTGCGAAGGCGCTGGTTGCTGAGCGCATGCTGTACGCGTGCCAGCATATGGGTTTTGTCGTAGGGTTTGATGACAAAGCTGTCGGCGCCACTTTTGAGCCCGAGCAACACGTCATCGGGGTCCGACAGGTTGGTCACCAGAATCACCGGAATATGACAAAGATCGGGGTTGGCCTTGATCTGCCGGCACAGTTCATAGCCGCTCATCTCGGGCATGTTGACGTCGCTGACAACCAGTGCGGGTCGTATCTGCGTCGCCAATTCCAGTGCGAGCCGGCCGTTGTTCGCGACGCTGGTCTTGTGCCCCTCTTGTTCGAGGATGCGGCGCAACATGTAGGCCTGCACGCCGCTGTCTTCTGCGATCAGGATATGCGCGGGTGAAGTGGCAGGTTCAGCAGAATTCATGGTGCCACTTCCTGGGTTACTGGTAACCCGTGTATGCGAGTGGCAATTCGCCCTGAATGATGCTTGCTGTCGTGCTGTGAAAGGCGGGCGCGGCCGTGGTACTGACGTGCCGGCAGTTTTGCGAATGAGGCTGGAGGTGTCGCGTCTGGTTAATTGTTTCCATCAATTAAGCCTGCTTCCCTTGGCACAGCTCCAAAGACCATGGGGTCATCGATGGGGCTTGTGCGTGTCAGTTATTTTTGGGCTAGTTTAACTAGCATTCTTTTATCGTACAAGCAATCAGGGGTATTGCATTTCGGGGAAAGTTTAACTATCCATGAATATTTTTCTATCTTGTCGTGGGAATACCCTCATATTCCATGAGCATCCACACATTAATCCGCGAAAAACGCCGGCTGTTAGGGCTGAGCGAGCAACAATTCGCTGATGCGGTGGGCGTCAGCCGCGGTGCCGTACAACAATGGGAAAAACCAGACGGAACGGCGCCCAAGCGCGCCAATCAGCCGAGAGTAGCCGAACTCCTGGGGATTTCGGTGGCCGAGCTCGTGTCCGGCGACTCCCGCATGAGCCTGGGCCTCGATGTGCGGGCTGAAATACCTCTGATTTCCGAAGTGGAGGCGGGCAACTACACGGTCATCGACAATTTCAAGCCCCGGGGCGGCTTTGAGACGGTGCCTGTCACCGTGCCGGTCAAACGCCACACTTTTGCCCTGCGTGTGCATGGTGACAGCATGGTGGGCAGCACCGGCGACTCTTTTCCCGAAGGTTCCATCCTGGTGGTGGAGCCCGAATTGACGGCCGAGCCCGGTGACTACGTGATCGTGCTGAACAGCAAAAACCAGACCACGTTCAAGCAACTGGTCAAGGACGGCGCTGATTATTACCTCAAGCCCCTGAATACCCGTTACCCAGTCAAACCTCTGGGTAGCGCCGAAATCATCGGCGTGGTGCGCGAGTTCACCAAACGTTTTCGTTAGAGCGCCAGTGGTCAGCGGTTAGTGCTTGGTGAGGCGGCGGGCCTGAAGCCTTTGGCTGGCCTGTATGACGGCGCATTGGTTCAGGACAGTTCAAGCCCGGCCAGCACCGGCGCATGGTCGCCAGGGCGCTCGGTTTTACGCGGCTGCTCAAATAGGCGCAAAGGCATCCGGCAGCCCCAAGTCGAGCGGCGCAGTGAACGTGCTGGCGTTCTTCCAGGGTGCGGTGGTGATTCCTCGTCCTTGCGTTTTCGCAAAAATTACAGCGCTCGCATTCGCGTCATATAGTTGCCGAATCAAAAAACCATCAAAAAACCATCAAAAAACCATCAAAGGACCATCATGAGTCTTTCCGCGGCCGACATGCGGGCGCGCTGCCTGCAGGAAACGGCGCTGCGTTATTTCTTCGAGGTGGCGCGCTGCGGCTCACTGACTGAGGCCTCGGAACGGCTTCACGTGGCGACTTCGGCGATCAGCCGCCAGATTGCCGGGCTGGAACAGGCGCTGGGTACGGCGCTCTTTGAGCGGCATCCGCGTGGCATGGTGCTGAACGCGGCCGGCGAGATACTGGCAACGCACGCGCGCCGGGCGAGCCTGGATGCGGAAAGAGCTATCCATGAGATCCTTGCCTTGCAAGGCCTGCGCTCGGGCAAGGTGCGAATCGCCGCATCAGAGGCTTTTGCCAACGAATTCCTGCCGCCGCTGATCATCGCATTCAGAGCCGGGAACGAGGGCATCGTTTTCGAGTTGAATGTCGAGCCACCGGTCCAGGTTTCGGTGCGCGTTCGCGACGGCGATGCAGACATCGGATTGAGATTCAGCCGTGCCCCGGACAAGGAGATCAAGGTCGAGTACCGCCAGCCGGCGCCCGTTCTGGCGCTGATGCGCCACGATCATCCCCTGGCCCAGTCCCGGTCGGTCACGCTGGCACAGATGTGCGCCTATCCGATGGTGCTGCCTGCGCCGGACACGACGGTGCGCCAGATGATCGATATGGAGTGCAGCCGCCAGCAATTGCTGATGGAGTCCGTGCTGACCAGCAACAGCATGACGACGCAGCACAACTTTGTCGTGCATGGCGGCGGTATCACCGTCTGTGGGGAGGTGTCGGTGCGGCACCTGGTTGCTGCCGGCACGCTGGTGGTGATTCCGATCCGCGATCACGGCATGGGTTTGCGCTACATCGAGGTGCAAACGCTGGCCGGCCGCAGCTTGCCGCAAGCGGTACAGTCCTTTCTCGACTATCTCAAGCAACGCCTGTCCGAGCAGCCACAGACGGGTTGCGGCTTCGGGCTTTGATGTCACGCCGCTAGCCGTTTGATTCCGTCCGATGAGCGATAAGTCCTTGCAGTTTGCGTGCCCGGGTTTGCCGTTTCGGCAACCAAACATTGCAAATTCTCTTATTGTGGTAATGCTGAAGTCTTCCTAAGATGCCGTCGGAGCTGACTTTCCTGGCATCGCTCGCCCACAACTCAAGGAAAATTTCACATGCGTTATCTGTCTAGCTGCCTCCGCATGCTCGGAGTCGCCTCGCTCATTGCCGCAGTCGCAGCCGCCCAAGCCCAAGCTTGGCCCGAGCGGCCGGTGCGACTGGTGGTGCCGTTTCCCGCCGGCGGCGCAACCGACCTGGTTGCCAGGGTTATTGCTCAGCGCGTGTCAAGAGACATCGGGCAGCAGGTCATCGTTGACAACAAGGCCGGTGCGGGCGGCACGATAGGTTCGGCCGAGGCCGCAAAGGCGACGGCCGATGCCTATACCCTGCTATTGACGACGAGCAGCACGCATGCCATCTCGCCGCACCTCATGCCCAGGCTGCCCTACGATCCCATCAAGGATTTCACGCCGATTGCGCACCTGGCCGACGCCGCTAGCGTGCTGCTAGTGACACTGTCGCTGCCTGTGAAAACGGTGCCCGAGTTGATCGCATACGCCAAAAAGCATCCCGGCCAACTCAATTACGCCAGCAGCGGTAATGGCACCATCGTGCATTTGACGACCGAAGCCTTCAAGGCCCAGGCTGGCATTTTTATCACCCACGTGCCTTACAAGGGCACGGCATTGGCCATTCCCGATGTCATTGCCGGCTCGGTGCCGGTGCTGATCGACTCCATCCCGTCCGGCATGCCGCATGTCAAGAGTGGTCGCCTGCGTGCCTTGGCCGTTACCGGAGACAAGCGCTCCGCACTGGCGCCCGAGCTGCCGACCGTGGCCGAGGCGGGTCTTCCTGGTTTTTCATCCGTGACCTGGTTTGGGTTGTATGCACCGCGCGGCATGAAAGCTGATCTGGTGGGGCGTGTGCATGAGGCCTTCGCGAAAGCGGCCCACGCGCCCGAAGTGGTGGAAAGCCTGGCCAAACTCGGCGTTGAACCCGCCCCACTGGGCACGCCCGCACAGTTCGCCGAGATGGTGTCTGCCGACAGTCAGCGCTGGGCACGCATCATTCGCGAACGCAAGATCACCCTCGAATGAAATACGCACCCATGCCCATTCCATCCGCCATGGACTTCGCGAATCCCTATGCCTCGGCCCGTTCTGCCGTGCTGGGGCGCAACGTTGTCAGTACCTCGCAGCCACTCGCTGCACAGGCTGGCCTGCGCATGCTTCTTGCCGGAGGCAATGCCGTTGACGCCGCCATCGCCACGGCGATGGCGTTGACGGTTGTCGAGCCGACCGGCTGCGGCCTCGGCAGCGATGGCTTCGCGATTGTCTGGGATGGCAAGGAGTTGCACGGTCTGAACGCCTCCGGCCGTTCGCCCGCGGCCTGGTCAGCCGACCGTTTTGCTGGCCACGGTGCAATGCCCGACAAAGGCTGGGAGGCCGTCACGGTGCCTGGTGCTGTTTCGGCCTGGAGCGCACTGTCGCGCCGTTTCGGCCGCCTGCCGTTCACCGCCCTGGCCGCGCCTGCCATTGATTACGCACGCAACGGCTTTGCGGTATCGCCAGTCATCGCGCATTTATGGGCGCTGGGCGGTGTGCGGCTGGGCGAGCAGCCTGGCTTTGCCGAATGCTTTCTCCCCGATGGCCGCGCCCCGCGCGCGGGTGAATTGTTTCGCAGCGAGGCTCATGCGAGCACGCTGGAGGCTATTGCCGAAAGCCATGGCGAGGCGTTTTACCGCGGCGCGGTGGCCAAGCGCATCGCGGCCCATGCCAAAGCCCATGGCGCGGCGCTGACGGAGGATGATCTGGCCAACCACAGCGCCGACTGGTGCGGCACGCTGGCGCAGCCCTTCGCTGGTTCCATGGTGCACGAACTGCCGCCGAATGGGCAGGGCATTGCAGCCTTGATGGCGCTGGGCATGATGGAGGCATTGGGGATTGGCAACCAGCCGCCTGACCATGTTGATACGGTGCACCTGTCGATTGAGGCAATGAAACTCGCGCTGGCAGACCTGCATCAATACAACGCCGACATTGACGCCATGCAGATCCCGCCCTGCGCGCTGCTGGCCCCAGCCTACCTGGCCGAGCGAGCCAGGCTGATTGACCGTCACCGGGCTGCCGACCCCGGCCATGGTGCGCCCAAGCCGGGCGGCACCGTCTATGTGGCAACGGCGGATGCCTCCGGCATGATGGTCTCCTTCATCCAGTCCAACTACATGGGATTTGGCTCGGGCGTTGTTGTGCCAGGCACCGGCGTCAGCCTGCAGAACCGAGGCCATGGCTTTTCCCTGCAGCAGGGACATGCCAATCAGGTAGGGCCTGCCAAGCGCCCTTCGCACACCATCATTCCGGCGTTCGCCATGCATGCCGACGGCACGCCGCAAATGGCCTTCGGTGTGATGGGGGGGCCGATGCAGTCACAAGGCCATGTGCAAATGGCCTTGCGCGTGCTCCACTACGGGCAGAATCCGCAAGCCGCGGCCGATGCGCCACGCTGGCGAGTGACGGGCGGACGCAAGGTGGCCGTTGAACCGAACTTTGACGCGGACGTGGTTCGCGAGCTTGCTGCGCGCGGGCATGAGGTCACTGTAGAGCGCGGTGATGGTGTTTTTGCCTTTGGCGGCGCGCAGCTGGTGTACAGGCGTGGCGACAGCTACGTCGCCGGCTCCGACCCGCGCAAGGACGGCCAGGCCGTGGCATTCTGATTTACCGGTTGCTCCCGCTGGGCTGCGTTGGCGACTGCCTGGCTGGCTGCCGGGCATAGGCGGCGGTATGTTGTTTGTGTTGGCGGCCTATATGGCGAGCAAGGTTTTTGCGGCCTGCCTGCATTGGCGCGGCGTCATAAAAACGAGGCAGCCAGCGGGCCAACTGGCGGAGTCGGACGCGCGCCGACCCGGTGCGAGGGACAGGGCCTGGGTTTTAAATAAATAATGGCCATATCCATTGTTAGATGGCTCATTATTGATATTATTTTTATAGCCAATCGAGTTCCGCCACGACCGGCGCGTGGTCGCTCGGGCGCTCGTTTTTGCGTGGCAGCTTGTCGATCAAGCAGCTTTTTACGGCTGGCATGAGTGCATTGCTCACCAGGATGTAGTCAATGCGCAGGCCGCGATTCCTGCGAAACGCGAACTCCCGGTAGTCCCACCATGAGTAGGTTTTTTCCGGCTGCTCGAACAGGCGGAACGCATCGTGCAGGCCGAGCCCGAACAGTCCCTGCAGGTGTTGCCGTTCGTCGGTGGTGTGATGAATCGTTTCGTGCAGGCCTTGCGCGTCATACGTGTCGCGGTCGTCTGCGGTGATGTTGAAGTCACCCAGCAGCACCAGCTTCGGGTGCCGGACGAGTTCTTCGCGCAGCCACGCGCGCAGGCCGTCGAGCCAGCGCATCTTGTATTCAAACTTCTCGGTGCCCGGTGCCTGGCCGTTGACAAAATAGCCGTTGACAACGCGCACCTCGCCGCTCGGTGTGTCCAGCGTCGCAACAATCACGCGCGACTGCTCATCCGTGAAGCCGGCTATGTTCTTCACGATGTTACGTGCCGGCGTGCGACTCAAAATGGCCACGCCGTTGTAGGTCTTCTGGCCGAACACCGCACTCTGGTAGCCCACATCGGCCAGTGCCTGCAGCGGAAACTTGTCGTCGGAAAGTTTGAGTTCCTGCAGGCACAGCACATCCACCGGATTCGCCACCAGCCAGTCAAGGACCTGCGGCAGCCGCACGGCCAGCGAGTTGACGTTCCAGGTGGCGATTTTCATGGTTTTGGAGCTCCAGGGCAAGCAAGATAAGGAGGAGATGCTATTAAATATGCAGCAAGGCGAGCGCGCCGACCGCCATGCCCACGCCGGCCAGTGCGAACATGCCGTATTCCAGCCAACGCTTGCGTGTCAGCAGGGCAATGGCCGCCAGCGCGATGGAGACCTGCAGCACCGTGGTGGCCTGCGCCCAGCGGTGGTGCTGATGCATCTGGTTGTCCGACGACTTGTCCCAGGTGGCAGCTTCAGCCTCCAGTTTCTCGGCTGCTGTCTTGATTTCGTTCTTCTCTTTTTCGTAGCGCTCGATCTTGCTCTGGTAGGCGACCTTCCTGTCTTCAGGCGCCAGATCGCGGGCGAATTCGGCGAGTGACTGCTTGGTGCTCTTGGCCTGAAAGTAATTCCACTGGTTGGAGGCTTCGGTTTTTTTGATGGCGGCGTTATTTTTATACAGGCCTGCATTGGCCTGGGTCGCACCGCCCATGTAGGCAAAAATGGCCCCCACGGTCGCAATGATGGCCGTCACGACGGCGATCTGCGCGATCATGCCGCCGCCGCTGTCGTGTGCTGCGCCATGAGCGCCCTGGGCGGCATGCTCCAGCTCGTGGTCGTGCGGCCCGTGGACGTGAAATCCGGCTCCTGACATGTCAATTCCCCTTGTGTTTGTCGTAAGTGATAAAACTGAATTTCAGCCCATTGGAGGAGATGTGATCCTCACGCGCAGCTTCAATCCATTCGGAACCCAGCGGGGGCGCAAAGGCATCCCCTTCAAAGTCCTGGGCAATTTCGGTGACTTCGATGCGCTGCGCCAGGGGCTCGGCTTGCGCGTAAATTTGCGCGCCACCGATGACCCAGACTTCTTCAGACTGCCCGCAAAGGCTCAAAGCGTCGGCCAGGCTGGAAGCGGGCTCGGCGCCATCTTCTTTCCAACCCTGCTGCCGCGTGATGACCACGTTGCGGCGGCCGGGCAGGGGGCGGAATTTGGGCGGCAGTGAGTCCCAGGTCTTTCGCCCCATGATGACGGGCCAGCCCTGGGTCAGGCGCTTGAAGTGGGCCATGTCTTCCGGCAGATGCCAGGGCATGCGATTGTTGTTGCCGATCACGCCGTTGGCGGCGCGGGCAAAAATCATGTTGATGCGCATGAACTACACCGCTACCGGCGCCTTGATGGCCGCATGGTGCTGGTAGTCCAGGAACTCGAAGTCGTCAAACTGGTAGTCGAAGATCGACTCGGGCTTGCGCTTGATGTGGAGTGTCGGATAAGGGAAGGGGGCGCGGCTCAATTGCAGGGCCACCTGCTCGGCGTGGTTGCTGTAGATGTGGCAGTCGCCGCCCGTCCAGATGAAGTCGCCCACGTCCAGGTCGCACTGCTGCGCCACCATGTGCGTGAGCAGCGCGTAGCTGGCAATGTTGAAGGGCACGCCGAGGAAGATGTCGGCGCTGCGCTGGTAGAGCTGGCAACTGAGCTTGCCTTTACCGCCAGCTTCCGTGGCAGGCGCGACGTAGAACTGAAAAAATGCGTGGCAAGGCATCAGCGCCATCTTGGAGAGGTCAGCCACGTTCCAGGCGCTCACGATGATGCGGCGCGAGTCGGGGTTGGTCTTCAGCGTCTTGATGACTTCGCTGATCTGGTCAATATGCCCGCCGTCAGGCGTCGGCCAACTGCGCCATTGCACGCCATAGACCGGGCCCAGGTCACCGTCTTCGCGGGCCCACTCATCCCAAATTGTCACGCCGCGCTCTTTCAGCCAGTTGTTGTCGCTGCTGCCGGTTAGAAACCACAGCAGCTCCTGCACGATGGATTTGAGGTGAACCTTTTTGGTCGTCACCAACGGAAAACCTTCGTTCAGGTCAAAACGCATCTGGTAACCAAACACGCTCTTGGTGCCAGTGCCCGTGCGGTCGGCCTTGAAGACACCGTGCGTGTCGACGTGGCGCATGAAGTCTTCGTACTGGGAGCGGATGGGGCGGTCAGGGCGGTTTTCGGGAGGGGTGTTCATGGATAGCCAACAGCTTGATGATTTTGAGTGCCTTGCCCCGCTGCAGCAGCAACTTTTCCAGGCCGGGGATGGCAGATTTTATGCGGACTGGCGTTGTCTGCTGGTTTCCTGCGCTGGACAATCCTTGGGTTTGACGGGCTAATTGGACGCTGACCCCAGTTACTCAGTGCCTCCGCAGCCATGGGGTCTCGCCTTCCCCTACCGCGCGTCCGCCGCTGCTTGCTTTCCGCCGACCGGCACGCTAGGCTAATCCTGCGCTCAACCTGGCCCGAGCAAGCGGCGCGTCGCACCGCCTACTCGGGCCGGTCAGCGTTGACGTCAGGCGTGTCTTTATGTCTACAGCGAGTGTAAACATCCAGAAGGGCAGCAAACATGGACAAGCATCAATTTCCGAGGGCTGGCTTGGGCTTCTCACGACGAATCCTCTTACACAAGAGTGCCGTGATACTTGGGGGCGGGCTTCTGGCCGGCCCCGCTTTTGCTGCCAGGCAAGGCTGTCGGCCCACCGAGTCCGAAGTCCTCGGTCCGTTCTATCGGTTCGGCGCGCCATCTCACTCCCGGCTGGCAGGTCCTGACGAGCCCGGTGACAGGCTTGTTCTGACCGGCACAGTGTTCAGTTCAGACTGCCGTACACCTCTCCCGGGGGCCTTGATCGAGGTGTGGCAAGCGAATCACGCTGGCTTATACGACACCAACAAGCCAGGCAACTTCACCGAGGCCGGCACTTTCCACTTGCGGGGGATGCTGTATACGAATGAAAAGGGGCAATACGAGATTGAGACGATTGTGCCGGGCCGATACCCTATTCCGCCAAATCTCCCGGGGCTCGAGAAATATGGGGGGCTGACGCGACCTGCGCATATTCACTTTCGGGTCATGGAATCGCTGCATGTTCCGGTGACAACGCAGCTCTATTTCAAGGGCGACCCCTTCATTGCCAAAGATCCGTGGGCCGGCCGCAAGCCATCGTTGGCCATTGATTTAAAGCAGGACGGCAAGCTACGCCGCAGTGTTTTTGACTTTGTACTCGCCAGGGGCTTGTAGAAAGCAAAGGCGCGCCTGACAGACGGCTGCACCTCAGCGTCAGGCCGATCGTCAGGCCGCTCAAGGAATGCGACCATCCATCGTGCCTGACCACTACCCTGCCGCGTCGCGCACATGTTGAGCTGGAGACCGCCATGCCGGAGCAACTCACCAAGCATCCCGAGGTGACCCTGCAGGTCCTGCGCAGCGCGGGCGCCAAGTGCGCTGAGGGCGCTCCCCAGGACATACTCACCAGCTGCCCCACCGAGCGTTTTTGCAAACTGTCGGGCGGTGAGATCTGCGTCTTCGGCTTGAACGATGCCTCGAAAATGACACAGATTACGTCGATCGAGTGGAGAGCTCTATTGCCGTCTGTCCTGCCCGAACCACCGTCTACGTCCGGATTGTTCGCGAGCGAAGCGCTGCTGAGCGGCGGTTTGGGCCTGCTGGCCGGCGTGGCCATAGGTCTGGTCGTCTCGCATTTGCGCCGCCGGCACTCCTGAGGCGACGAGCGGTACGGTCAAGCCTGCGAGCCAGCATGTCAACACAACAGACGCTCCCGTCCAGACAGCGGCCTGGCTACAAGGGCGTCCCCTTTTTTCGGTGCGGACGATGGATGTCTTGCTAAAAATGTTGACCGTGGGCGGTGCGGCGTATGCCGTGTTGTTGGCCATCGTGTTTGTGCTGCAGGGACACCTTCTTTACTTCCCCGATGCGGGGCGGCAGATTCTGCAGACGCCCAAGGATGCCGGGCTCGACTATGAGGCGGTGTGGTTGTCGACGGAAGACGGAGTCCGGATCGAGGCCTGGTACGTCCCCGCGCCGGCGGCGCGCGGCGCGGTGCTGCTCGCCCACGGCAACGCCGGCAACATATCGCACCGGCTGGACTACGCCCGCATGTTCCACCGCCTCGGCTACTCGTTGCTGTTGCTCGAATACCGCGGCTACGGCCGCAGCGAAGGCAAACCAAGCGAGGAGGGCACCTACGCCGATGCCCGCGCCGCCTGGCGCCACCTCGTGGCGGAGCGGGGATTTCCGTCCGGTCGCATCGTGCTGGTGGGCGAGTCCCTGGGCGGCGCCGTCGTCGCCCGGCTTGCTGCCTCCGAGCGCCCCGGGGCGCTGGTGCTCGCGTCATGCTTCGTCTCGGTGCCCGAGCTGGCGGCAGAGCTCTATCCCTGGCTGCCGGCGCGGTGGCTGGCGCGCTACCGCTACGACACGCTGGAGGCCCTCGGGCGCGTCTCGAGCCCGGTGTTCATTGCCCATAGCCGGCAGGACGACATCGTGCCGTTTCGCCACGGCGAGCGGCTGTTTGCCGCCGCCCGGGAGCCAAAAGCGTTTTTGGAGCTGGCCGGTGGCCATAACTACGGTTTTCTGTTCACGCGTGAGGCATGGCGTGAGGCGTTGGGGCGCTTCCTGGCACAGCATCTCCCGGCGGACGCCATGGGGCCTGTTCCACGGTAAAAAGTTCGGGTACAGTATTTTTATCGGGGCTGTTGCTACCCGGCTTGATGGCTGTATTGCGCATCAT
Source organism: Polaromonas sp. P4_F4 (assembly GCF_056401355.1). Taxonomy (NCBI): domain Bacteria; kingdom Pseudomonadati; phylum Pseudomonadota; class Betaproteobacteria; order Burkholderiales; family Comamonadaceae; genus Polaromonas; species Polaromonas sp. P4_F4. The sequence continues at coordinate 158,659 of NZ_JBFUJO010000007.1, forward strand.
TTCCTTTCTTGCAGGGACATGCCCCGCCGGCGCTTTCCAATCCGACGTTGACAAGAGATGCCTGTGACCACTGACGAACCAGTTCTCTTCTTTGAAGGCGGTTGTACCTGCCGCCTGGTGCGCTACCGCATGACGACGAAGCCAATGTTCGTTCACTGCTGTCATTGCCGCTGGTGCCAGCGTGAAACCGGAAGCTCTTTTGCGCTCAACGCACTGATCGAAGCCGATCGCGTGGAGTTGTTGCAAGGCGAGGTCGAACTGGTCGATACGCCGTCGAACAGCGGCAAAGGCCAGAAGATCGCGCGTTGTCCCAGGTGCCGCATCGCCGTCTGGAGCAACTACGCCGGCGCAGGCGACCTGATGCGCTTTGTCCGCGTCGGAACACTGGACGAGCCCGACCGTCTGCCGCCCGACATTCATATTTTCACTTCATCGAAACAGCCCTGGGTGGTGCTGGCGCCGACGACCCCCGCAGTTGCCGAGTACTACAAGGCCAGGGACCATTGGACCCCGGCGAGCCTCGAGCGGCGTGCTGCCTTGCTGGCCGCCAAAGCCCGGCAGTAGTTTCACTGCGCGCAGCCATCGAACGAGGTGCCTGGAATCCATGAGGAGGGGAACGTGACCACTTTGGCTTTGGCGGGCGACGTGATGCTCGGGCGGCTCGTCAACGACGCCGTACGGCGAAAGCCGGCGGCAAAACCCTGGGGCGATGTGCTGCCCGTCATGGCGGCGGCCGACGCCCGCATCGTCAATCTCGAGTGCGCCATCACGACCCACACCGAACGGTGGACGCGCACGGAAAAAGTGTTCCATTTTCGCGCCGCCCCGGGGGCCGTCAAGGTATTGCGTGCCGCGCGGATCGACGCGGTATCGCTCGCCAATAACCACGTGCTCGACTTTAACGAGGTGGGCCTGCTCGATACCCTGCATCACCTGGACCACGCCGGTATTGCGCATGCCGGCGCCGGACACGACCTGGGCGAGGCCAGGCGTCCTGCTTTCATTCACGCGGACGGAACCCGCATCGCGCTCATCGCGCTGACGGACAACGAAGCGGCGTTTGCGGCCACCGCCACGCGTCCGGGCACCTACTATCTACCGGTCTCGACTGACGCCGACACGCTGGCGCAGATCGGCGCCAGCATCCAGGCGGCGCGCTCCGCCGGCGCCGACATCGTCGTGCTCTCCAACCATTGGGGGCCAAATATGACCCTGTACCCACCGCGCCATTTTCGCGACTTTGCACACGCAGCGATCGAGCTGGGGGCGGACGTGTACTTCGGGCATAGCGCCCACCTGTTTCACGGGGTCGAGATCTACAAGGACAAGCCGATTCTCTACGACACGGGTGACTTCATCGACGACTATGCCGTCGACCCCTGGCTGCGCAATGACTGGTCCTTCCTGTTTCTTGTCACGCTCGAAGCAGGCAGGCTGGTTCGCCTCGAGTGCGTACCCGTGATATTGAGGCTTGCCGAAGTCCGCCTGGCCCAGGAGCCCTTGTGTGCCCAGCTGTGCCGCCGCATGCGGGCCCTGTCCGAAGAGTTCGGGACGCGCCTCAGGGAAAGCGGCGAGCGCCTGGTGTGGGAGCCAGGCCGGGACGGCGGTGGTGGTGGTGCGAGCTGTTGATTGCCGGGCCAGTTTGACCCTTCGTGGCCTGCACCCGGACGGCAAATCTATATTCGCAGCACTCGCCCTGGATTCATCAGATTCTGCGGGTCCAGCGCCCGCTTGATGGCCCGCATCATGCTAAGGGCCACCGGTGATTTGTGCTGCTCCAGCTTGTCGAGTTTCAAGCTGCCGACACCGTGCTCGGCAGAAATCGAACCGCCGAATTTTGTCACCGAGTCGTAGACCAAGGCATTGACTTCTTCCTCGTGATCGCGCAAAAACGCTGCGGCATCGCCGCTGGCGGGCGCCTGCACGTTGTAGTGCAGGTTGCCGTCGCCCAGATGGCCAAAATTCACCAGCCGCACGCCCGGGATGGCTTGCATCAGCAGGGCATCGGTGACCTCCACAAACTCCGGAATGCGCGAAACGGCCACCGAGATGTCGTGCTTGATGTTCAGTCCTTCCTCGGCCTGGGCCAGCGGAATGCTTTCACGGATGTGCCAGAGCTGGTGGGCCTGGGCCAGATTTTCAGCGACCACCGCATCTGTCACGCAGCCCTGCTCTAGCGCGGTCTCCAGCAGCTTTTCGAACTGCGCGCGGGCATGGGTTTCCGATTCCTGATCGGAGTTTTCGAGCAGCACGCAGAACGCGGTTTCTTCATGAAGCGGTACCCGTAGCTGCTTGAAGTTTTTGGCGACCAGGCTCAGGGCAAACTGCCCCATGACCTCAAAGCCGGTCAGGCCGGCGCCCAGGTGCTGGTGGGCCAGCGCAAGAAGGCTCACGGCATCCTGCATCGAGGGCACGGCCGCCCATGCGGTCAGCTGGACGGCGGGCTGCGGATAGAGCTTGAGTGTGGCGGCGGTGATGATTCCGAGCGTGCCTTCGCTGCCGATGAACAGGTCTCGCAGGTCGTAGCCCGTGTTGTCCTTGCGCAGGCCGGACAGGCCGTTCCAGATGTCACCCTGAGCCGTCACGACTTCCAGCCCCAGGCACAAATCACGCGCATTGCCGTAGCGCACCACCTGCGTGCCGCCGGCATTCGTCGCCAGGTTGCCGCCAATGGTGCAGCTGCCTTCGGCGGCGAGGCTTAAGGGGAAAAGAAAACCGGCCTTGTCGGCAGCCTCCTGCAGCGTTTGCAAAATGCAGCCGGCTTCCACGGTGACGGTGAGATTTGCCGCATCGATCTGGCGCACGGCGTTCATGCGCTGCAGGCTGAGCACCACCTGCCGGCCTGACTCGTCGGGGATGGAGCCGACCGTCAGCCCGGTGTTGCCGCCCTGCGTGACGATGCTCACGCCAGCCGCCGCGCAGGCCTTGACGATGGCGGCCACTTCCGCGGTGATGGCGGGCCTGACCACGGCCAGAGCCTTGCCGCGCGAGCGCTTTCGCCAGTCGAGTTCCCAGGCCGTCAGGTCGCCGTCACTGAGTACCTGGCCGGGGCCGGCGATCTGCCTCAGGGTTTCCAGTAAATCAGGGTGAGTGCTCATGCTGTCTTTTCTCCGGTGGCGGCGGCTGGCACCGCATTTTTCAGTCGTACCCGTACATGCAGCGCACAGGCCGCAAAAAGCACCAGGCACAGCAGGACCTCGAGCATGGCCAGGTAGTTGCCCGGCGCGCGGTCGCTCCAGGCCCGCACCGCGCCCTCGGTGAAGTAAATCCACACCAGCAGGCTGACCCAGCGGTAGGTGTACATGCGGTTTTTCAGGATGCCGGCCAGTGGAACGCACAGCGGCAGGACCTTGAGCGCAAGCAGGGAGCCGCCGGGCCTGATGGGCGCCAGCCAGAGTTCCCAGGCCAGGCCCAGCACAATCAGGCCGGCCACGCTGCCCAGGGCCAGCCATCGCGTGATGTCAATTTGGGTTGCTTTGTTCATGAAGTGGAGTGTCATCAATCGGGTGGATCCGCGTCATCCGCTGAATCACCGATCGGTCGATTTTCTGATTTGCCGTCAGGCATGATACCGGGGATGAAATTCCAGCAATCCCTGCAGGCGTTGTTAAGCGACCTGTCCCATTTTCCGTGGCGCCACACCGCCCTCACGCTTCGCGACCGTTTCCGCGAAGACCACATGGGCCTGACGGCCAGCAGCCTGACCTTCACCACCTCGATTGCCCTGGTGCCTTTCTTCACCGTTGCGCTGGCCATTTTTACGGCATTCCCCATGTTTGCCAAACTGCAGGGCGCCTTGCAGGCCTGGCTGGTTCAAAGCCTGATTCCCGACAACATCGCCCGGCAGGTACTGGGTTATTTGACCCAGTTCAGCCGGCAAGCCAACAAGCTGGGTATCGCCGGACTGGTGCTGCTGCTGGTGACTGCCATTGCGCTGATTTTGACGATAGACCGTACCCTCAACGGGATCTGGCGTGTCAGAAAGGCCAGGCCGCTGGCGCAGCGCGTGCTGATTTACTGGGCTGCCATTACCCTGGGGCCGTTGTTGCTGGCGGCCAGCCTGGCGGTGACCTCCTATGTGCTGTCGGCCTCCCGGGGCTTGGTGGGCGTGATGCCCATCAGCCTGCGTTTCCTGCTGGACGTCCTCCAGTTCTTCCTGATGGCTGGCGGCATGGCGGCGCTGTACCGTTACGTGCCCAATACCTACGTGAAATGGTCCCATGCCTGGATGGGGGGGCTGTTCGTGGCCGCGGGCCTGGAGCTGGGCAAGCGGGTCGTCAGCCTGTACCTCAGTTCGGTGCCGACCTACTCGCTGGTTTACGGTGCATTCGCCACCTTGCCTATCCTGCTGGTGTGGATTTACCTCTCCTGGGTCATCGTTCTGATGGGGGCGGTCATCGCCGCCTACCTGCCCAGCCTGCTGGCCGGCGTAGCGCGCCGGGGCAGCGCGCACGGCTGGTATTTTCAACTGGCCATCGAGGTGCTGCAGCAATTGAACCTGGTGCGCATCACCGCGCGCAAGGGGGTGAGTGCCTCCCAGCTGGCCGAACAGCTGGAGGTCGACGTGCTGCAGCTCGAGCCTGTGCTGGAAACCCTGGTGGGGCTGGACTGGGTGGGGCAGCTCAACGAGGCGGAAGGTGCGGTGGAGTCCCGCTACCTGCTACTGGCCGACCCGGACACCACGCCGCTGGAGCCGCTGATGCAGTTGCTGCTGCTGGACAAGGCGGATTCGGTCAAAAAATTATGGGAAAAAGCCCGATGGCCGGCTATTAATCTGCGTGATGCGCTATAAGAAATATAGCGTAACGAGCAACGGGTCATATCGGTTCCCTGCGGGTGCGACGGTAAAGCGCTTGCTTATTTTGAGGCATGTGTAACAAAATATCTTATTCAGTCTTTAAGGCGTACCGATGTCCGAAGAAAAAAACCCCAGGGAAAAGCTGCAGGAAGCCATTACTGACGAACGAGCAGCCTCCCTGGAGGCAGAGCGAATCTACGAGCAGCTCACCGCGAAAATGCAGGCTTACCAGATGGGCCGCGGACCAGCACCCACCAACGAGGACTTTTTGCTGTGGAGTCGGGCCGTTGAGCGACGCATCAAGATGAAGGAGATCGGCATTGAACTGGATGGCGCGCAGCGCAGATAGCCTTCTACCCCCTGCCAAAGCTTCCATCGCATTTTCGGGCCTGAGCCACCCGTGCCGTTGCCTCCTCCGGCTTCCAGTCTGACAGTTCGCACAGCCCGCGCAGGCATAGGCCCATGCGCCGGGCCTTCGTACCATCTCCCGTGACTGGCGCCAGGGGTGCGCTGCGGTGTTTCGACTGCATACCCGCAGACCTCTTGCACCGTCAATGTCACTGTCATTGACTCACGGAGGTTTCCATGCTCAAGAAATTGATTGTTCTCGCCATCACGTCCGGCCTTGCTGCCAGGTTATACAAGACCTATGCCCATAAAAAGGAGGCCGGGGGGCCTACGACTAGCAACAGCAACAGCAACCGCAACAGCACGCCCGCGCCCCGGCAGTCCTCGGGTCCGACTGCAGCCCACGCGAATGAGTGAAGGCCGCGAATAGCGGCATGGTGGCGCAACTTTCGGGCAGTCTTGCTGCCTCTTTGCCGCCCCTGTTTTTTCGCCCGCGCCTTCAAGCGCACGGGTGAAATTCTTACAAGGCACGTCAAACCAGCACGGGAAGATTTCACCGAGTCGAACATTTCACTACCGGAGAAACAACGTGACTTCCCCTTTGCCTTTGAGAACACCTTTGAGTGAGCAACAACCCGATCTTCGTGCGCTGAAAAACGAGCCGATCAACATCAACGAAGAAGCCTCGGTGAATTTCTGGGTGGCCGCGCTGGGTTGCAGCGAGGCGGCATTGCGTCTGGCAGTCGCCGAGGTTGGCCCTGCGGCACAGGATGTGGGCAACGAACTCGGTGTAGCGGTATGAGCGTGCCGTCAACAAGCCTCTCGGGTCCGCTCTCTGTCAGGGTAAAGGAGCCGTCAGACGGCCTTTTTTACTGGGTGGTCACCCAGCTGTCGGCAGAAGAGCATAGGGCTGACATTCCCATCGATACGTCAGACCATCCGTATCCGACCCATGAAGCCGCCCTGAGTGCAGGTGTAGCCAGCCTCAAGGTGCTCAAGAGCGGGGTTTTCAAGGCGCTTCCCGGTCACGATTCCAGGTAGCGAATCCAGCCATTCGACCCACTATCGAATAACCAACGGATCGACGTACCGGATCAACGCTCGAATCCGAAAATTACAGAGTGCCGCCCGGACTTCCATAAAACGGTAAAGTGGCTGCGTGAGCAACACTACATCCCTGCCGTCACACCCTCCGTCCGCGCCGGAGGTCCACTCACGGGTTCGCTGGGTCATCTGCCTGTGCGCCGACTGGTGCGGCCTGTGCCGCGATTACAGCGACGTGTTTGCACAGATGGCGGCGCGTTACCCCTCCAGCCGCTTCGTCTGGCTGGATATTGAAGACCAGGCCGATCTGGTTGGCGATATGGAGGTGGAGACCTTCCCGACGCTGCTGATCGCCGAGGCGGAGGGCATGCAGTTTATGGGCCCCTTGCTGCCGCATGCAGAGACGCTGTCGCGTCTGCTGGACTCGTTGCAGGGCTCTGATGTGAAGCTCACGCCCCATTTGCTGGTCACACAACAACTGCTGCAGGCTGTTCAGCACACGCCCGAGCACTGGATTCGCCCCTGATGAAGGGGGCTGGCCATCGAAGAGCGCCCGCAGGAAGCCCCTGAACCGTCAGGCGTCATGGCTGCAGAAAATCCCTCAGTGCGAACAGCACCGCATCAGGCGCCTCGGTCATCAGCTGGTGGCCCGCTTCCAGCGTCACGACCTTGCCTTTGGCGGCTTTGCCGATCAGTCCCCGTGCGGCTTTGGGCATCGTCATCTGGTCATTGCGGCCAAGGACGAAAAGCACTTCGCAGCGGGTGCGCTCCATGGCTGATTCGCCAGTGGTGTAGTCATCACAAGCCTTGAAGCCGGTGTGAAACAGGTTGACGGCCGGATTGCTGAACAACACCCGCCGCATCAGCGCCTTCGACCCGCCGTACAACCAGGTTCCGGGGCCGAGCGAAGAGGGCGGTGGGGCCAGCATGGAGTGCGAAAACATGTTGACCATGTCGATGGCTTTCATCGGCTGGTTCAGCGACGTGTCGAGCAGGGCGGGCGAGACTTTCATCGGGAACGCGGTGCCCACCATCACCAGCTGGCTGACCCGCTCGGGCGCGCCGCCTGCCACCTCCAGCGCGATCAGCGAACCCAGGCTGTGGCCGACCAGCGCAGCCTTGGGAACACCCGCCACATCCAGCAGGTCCGTGATGAAGCGGGCGGCTTCTTCCACGGATTTTGGAGGAGCACCTTCGCTTTTGCAGTGGCCCGGCAAGTCGGGCGCCAGCACGTTCCAGCCGTGGTGGGCGAAGTAGCGCGTCTGCAAAATCCACACGCTGTGGTCGTTGAGCACGCCGTGGATGAAGACGACGGTGGGCCTGGCCGCATCAAAGGGCTTGCCGCCGGTGTAGCAATAGGTCTTGTGGCCGTTGACGGTGAGGTACATGATCAAGACTCCCGACGGGCCGCCCCTAGGGAGGCGATGGCCCCCTCGGGGGACGGCGAAAACACGAAGTGGTGAGTGTGGGGGTGGGGGTGCAACATTCAGGCCCCCGCTTTCTCGGCAGCCTTGAGGGCCCGCTTCAGGTCATCCATCAGGTCGTCCGGGTCTTCCAGCCCGATCGACAGACGGATCGTGCCCTGCGTGATGCCGGCGCCCAGCAAAGCTTCATCGCTCATGCGAAAGTGCGTGGTGCTGGCGGGGTGAATCACCAGGCTGCGGCAGTCGCCCACGTTGGCCAGGTGGCTGAACACCTTGAGTGCCTCAATAAAGGCCTTGCCCTGTGCGCGGTTGCCCTTGATATCGAAGCTGAACACCGAACCGGCGCCGCGCGGCAGCAGTTTTTTGGCCAGTGTGTGGCTGGGGTGGGTTTCCAGCAGGGGATGGCCAACGCGCGACACCAGCGCATGGCTGGCGAGGAAGTCCACCACTTTTTCGGTGTTGCTCATGTGGCGCGCCATGCGCAGCGGCAGGGTTTCGATGCCCTGCAAAATCAGCCAGGCGGTGTGCGGGCTCATACAGGCGCCAAAGTCGCGCAGGCCTTCGCGGCGCGCGCGCAGCAAGAAGGCGCCCACGGTGCTTTCCTCGCTGAACACCATGTTGTGAAAGCCCTCGTAGGCCTCGGTCAGTTCGGCAAACTTGCCCGACTTTTCCCAGTCAAACGAGCCGCCGTCGACGACAACGCCGCCGATGACCGTGCCGTGGCCGCTCAAAAACTTGGTCGCGGAGTGGTACACCAAATCGGCGCCGTGGTCGAAAGGCTTGATCAACCAGGGCGAGGTCAGGGTGGAATCGACCAGCAGCGGCACGCCGGTTTCATGGGCAATGGCGGCCACGGCGGAAATGTCCAGCACGTCCAGCCCCGGATTGCCCACGGTCTCACCAAAAAAGAGCTTGGTGTTGGGGCGCACGGCGGCACGCCAGCCGTCCAGGTCGCCGGGTTTCACAAAGGTGGTTTCAATGCCGAAGCGGCGCAGCGTGTAGTGCAGCAGGTTTTGCGAGCCGCCATACAGGGCGGTGCTGGCCACAATGTGCGAGCCGGCGCCCATCAGCGTGGCAATCGACAGGTGCAGGGCGGCTTGCCCGCTGGCGGTGGCAATGGCGCCAATACCGCCTTCCAGCGCCGCTACGCGCTGCTCCAGCACCGCATTGGTGGGGTTGCTGATGCGCGAATAAACATGGCCCGCGCGTTCCAGGTTAAAGAGGCTGGCGGCGTGGTCGCTCGACTCGAAGACAAAGGAAGTCGTGAGGTGAATCGGCACCGCGCGGGCGCCCGTGGCGGGGTCGGGTGCCGCACCCGCGTGCAGCGCCAGGGTGTCAAAACCGGGGTCGGAGTAGCCGGGCATGGGAAGTCTCCAATAGAAAAATGCGTAAGCTGCAGGCGGCACCTGGCTGGACGGCCAGCGAAATCGTTATAGCCCGCTGTTTGATTGTGGGCTATATTTAAACCGAATTCCCCGGCGCGGCCTGGCTGTAATGCCAGTTGCGGTGGGACAATGAAAGACCAACCGAGGAGAAAGCGATGAAGGTTCTTGACATCCTGCGCGTTAAAGGCAACACGCTTTACACCGTTCAGCCTGATGAGCCACTGGCCAAGGCGACCCAGATCATGGCGGACAAGGACATCGGATCGCTGGTCGTCATGGAGCATGGCGACCTGGTGGGCATGCTGACCTTCCGCGAGGTGATCGTCTGCATCGTCAAAAATGGTGGCGAGATCGGCAACACCCTGGTACGCACGGCCATGGACGACCATCCGTTAACCTGCACGTCAGAAACCGAGCTCGACGAAGTTCGCCGCATGATGCTGGATCGCCACGCGCGCTACATGCCCGTGATGAACCAGAAAATGCTGATGGGTGTGATCAGTTTTTACGACGTCGCCAAGGCTGTGGTGGACAGCCAGAACTTCGAGAACAAGATGCTCAAGGCCTACATCCGCGATTGGCCGGCCGAGCAGGAAGAAGAGGGCGAGTCCAAGCTGCCGTGAGGCGGGTTGCCCCGCTTTGCTTGTCGGACGTGAGCCTGCTCAGGGTTTGCTGATGACGGTCTGGGTAACTGTGTTCTGGCTTGCGTCGTAAATTATCAGTGGGCCCGAAACGCCGGTCACGCTCATGGTGGTCGAGGGCGTGTTTTTGTTAATCGTTGCGCTGGTCAGCTTGCAACTACTGGTCTGGTCCGTCACGCAGCTGACTGAGCCACCCGGCGAGAAACTCCCTGACACCGTGGCGTTTGCCACGACAGCGCCGCTGTTTTTCACGTCGCGAAGGGTCACCACCGCGGACGCGCGCCAGCCGTTTCTATAACTGACCGCGCTGTTCGTCATGGACGAGACGGCAACGGTCTGCTTGACGGGCTCCTGCGGCGCGCCCGGCGCGAGCGAATAAACCAGCAGGTTGGGCGAGCCGGACCCAATGGCCGTGAGGCGGTTGGCCGAGGCGTTGGCGGTCAGGAAGGAAACCACTGCCCCAGGCGATGCCGCGGTATTGGCTGCCAGCGCCAGCGCGGCGACCCCGGTTACATGGGGCGAAGCCATGGACGTGCCGCTGATGGTGTTGGTGGCGCTGTCACTGGTGTTCCAGGCCGAAGTGATGCCACTGCCTGGCGCGAAAATGTCCAGGCAGGTGCCGTAGTTGGAATACGAGGCGCGCGCGTCGCCGCTTGTGGTCGCCCCCACCGTGATGGCGCTCGGCGCTCGCGCCGGGGAGTCGCTGCAGGCGTCGGCATTGCTGTTGCCGGCCGCCACCACCATGGTTACGCCTTTATTGACCGCACCCGCCACGGCCGCGTCCACCGAGGACGATGCGCTGCCGCCCAGCGACATGTTGGCCACGGCGGGCCGCAGCGGGCTGTTGGCCGCAAAGTCGATGCCGGCAATCACTCCGCTCCAACTGCCGGAACCGCTGCAATTGAGCACGCGCACCGGAATCAGTGAGACCCCCTTTGCCACGCCCCAGGTGGCACCGCCCACCGTGCCGGCGACGTGTGTGCCATGGCCGTTGCAGTCGTTGGTGCCATTGCCATCGGTTATCGCGGTGAAGCCGGCGCCGACATTTACACGGCCATTAAAGTCACTGTGCGTCGCGCGAATCCCGGTGTCGATGATGAAGGCGTGCACGCCCGCGCCGGTGTAGTTGTAGTTGTAAAGGGTGTACTGGGGGTTCAGGGCGCCAACCTGGTCGATCCGGTCCAGCCCCCAGGTGGCATTGAACTGCGTTTGTGTTGCAGGTAATTGGGTTTCATTCAGCGAAACCGTCTGGTCCTGCTCGATGTAGTCCACGTTCGGGTTGTTGCGGATGCCCTGCAGCGCGGCATCTGGAAGGCTGACGGCAAAGCCCTTGAGGGCGCTGGTGTAGGTGTGGTGCAGTTGCCCGCCCAGCCCGCGCGCCAGATTGGCGGCTTCCGCGGCGGGATTGGCCACGCTGTCCTTGAACACCACGATGTAGCGCCCCGGAATCGGTTGCGACTGCGCGTAGGGATGGGTGGCCGGGGGCTGGACCGCCTGGGCGAGGGCCGCTGGTGCGCCAGCGGCGAGCGCTGTTGCGTACACGCCGAGCGCCAGGAGGCGGGCGAGGAAATTTTTTTTCATGATGACCCCGACTGGATGCTGGGAACAATGAACGAGCGCTCATCATTCTGTGCTTGCCATGCAGATGGGTCAAGCTGCTTTGTCAGGCCACCCTCGTTGCGGAGCTTTGGAGTCTGACGAATGGCAACAGCCTGGGCGCCCTTGATCCCTGAACCGGCCAGCCTTGCAGGAGCCGCTTCAGCCTGCGCTGTTGTTGCTGTTGTAAATGACGTCCCGCACCCGCGGGTAGATTTGCTGGTTCCATTTCTTGCCGCTGAAGACACCGTAATGCCCCACGCCAGTTTGTACGTGGTGAGTCTTCATGTAAGGCCGGATGCTGCTGCACAAGTCTTGCGCAGCCACGGTCTGGCCGACAGCGCAAATGTCATCCCGCTCACCTTCTACTGTCAGCAAGGCAGTGCGCCGTATGGCCTTGAGGTTGACTTTTCTGCCATGCCAGGTGAGTTCGCCCCGCGGCAGGTCATAGGTCTGAAAGACCTTGGCAACCGTCTGGAGGTAAAAACTGGCCGGCAGGTCGTTGACGGCCAGGTATTCGTCATAAAACGCGCGGATGATCTGGGCCTTGTCAAATTCGCCCTCCCGGACATGCCGGTACAAGTCTTCAAACGACTTTTTGTGCCGCTCCAGGTTCATGCATAAAAACGCCGTGAGCTGCAAAAAACCGGGGTAGACCTGCCGCATCAGGCCCTTGTGGGGCCAGGGTACGGTGCTGATCAGGTTTTTTTCAAACCATTCGATCGGCTTGCTGTTGGCCAGTTCGTTGACACCGGTGGGGTTGACCCGGCAGTCCACCGGGCCGGCCATCAGGGTCAGGCTGCTCGGCTGTGCCGGGTTGTCGTCTTCGGCCATGAGTGCGGTGGCGGCAAGGGCTGCCACGCAGGGCTGGCAGACCGCGATCATGTGCGTGCCTGGGCCCAGCACTTCCAGAAATTTGATCAGGTAGCTGGTGTAGTGGTCCAACCCGAATTCACCCTGGGCCAAAGGCACATCGCGGGCGTTATGCCAATCGGTGATGTACACGTCATGGTCGGCCAGCAGTGTGCGGGCCGTTTCACGCAGCAGCGTGGCGAAGTGGCCGGACAAGGGCGCAACCAGCAGCACGCGCGGCATGGGGGTGGCCAGTGCTTTCCTGAAATGAAGCAGGGTGCCAAAAGGCAACTCGCAGACTTTGTGTTCCGTCACGGCAACCGGTTCGCCGGCGACCTGCACCACGTCCAGGTTGTAGGCGGGCCTGCTGTGCGTCAGGCGCAGGCGAGCGAGCACTTCGCAGGCTGCGGAGAGTTTGCTGGCCGACTGGCTGATCCATGGGAACAGGGGGGCCGGACTGGACAGGCCAGACTTGACCGAGCCGACCATCATTCCGGCCTGTTCGGCGAACATCCGCAGGGGGGAGGTCAGGTCAGACTGCAACTGATAGGCGTGGTAAAGCATGCTTCTTTCTTGCTGCGCCAGAGCGAGCGGCGGCGTGAACTCTGAGCAATTTACGGGCCACTGCTGGCGACCCGTCCGCCCTGTACATGTAAAGATTCGCCATCGGAGCCGGCAACATTCAAGTTCTGGCACAGGGCTTGCTCAATGACCTTGCGTCAAGGGTTGTTGGCGCGAGGACGGCGTAACAGCGCTGCTTTTACCTTTGTGAAAGACGTCGGCATCATGGCTCAGGCAGTCCTTACCATCAGCAGCAAGAACTACGGCGCCTGGTCGCTGCGCGGCTGGCTGCTTGCCAGGCTGGCCGGTCTGGAGTTCGCCGAGAAGGTGATTCCTCCCGACGATGCGGACATGCGCGCCGAAATCCTGCTGCTGTCACCCTCCATATTGGTGCCCAGCCTGGAGCACAACGGCATCAAGGTGTGGGACACGCTGGCCATTGGCGAATACCTGCATGAAGTCAATCCCAAGGCCGGCCTGTTGCCCGGCGACATGGCCGTCCGGGCGCATTGCCGCGCCATCTGCGGCGAGATGCACTCTGGTTTCAGCGTCATGCGTTCGTCCATGCCCCTGAACATCAAGGCGTTTTTCCCGAAGTTCAGGACATGGTCGCGTGCTGACGCCGATATCCGGCGCATCGTGGGCATATGGACCGACTGCCTCACACGCTATGGCGGGCCCTACCTGTTTGGCAAAAAGCCCTGTATGGCGGACGCCATGTACGCACCGGTGGTCAGTCGTTTCAGGACTTATGACATCCCCCTTGACGCCTTGTGCGTGGGCTATTGCACCAGCATATGGACGCTGCCCGCCATGCAGGAGTGGATTGCCGCCGCGCAGGAAGAGCCTGATGACTTTGACGAACTGGACGCGGAGTTCTGAATTGACATCAACCTGCAAGTGGTAGAAGGGGTAGCTCTTAGGCCCAGCAGGGGCCGCAGGCGCAGCGCCCCTCGGGGGGCAGCGAACCACACGCAGTGGGGGAGCGTGGGGGCCAAGAGATTCCAGCAGGGGCCGCGGGACTGGCTTTGCCAGACCGCAGGCGCAGCGGCCCCCTCGGGGGGCAGGGAGCTACACGCAGTGAGCGACCGTGGGGGCTATTTCCCCCAGGGCGTAGGCGCGGGGATCTCGCACACGGGCTCCACGTCAATGCTTTTGAAGTCCGCCGGCGAAACAATTTCCAGGTATTCCATGTCGGGCGAGTAGTCAAACAGGTAGTGGCGTATACCGGGGCGCTGGTGCACGCAATCTCCGGCGGAAACCAGCGTTTCCCGGTCTTCGTACATGAATCTGGCCCAGCCCTTTAGCATGATGACGATCTGGAAATCCGCCTCATGCCGGTGCCAGCCCGTGCCTTTTTCTGGTGCCATATTGGCCTTCACCAAGTGCGCGATGACCATGCCATGGGTCGCCTCGGCAATGCCCAGGTCGCGGTAGAGGAAGAAATCACGCAATCCGTCCGGTTTGAACGGCGTGTCGCCGGGTTTGACGTGTGAGAACAGGGTGTTGGTTCGCTCAAGCATGGTGCCCTCCGGTAGTGCGCAGCCATTTGCGCCCGTGCCTTCATGCATGAAGTGTTCCCGTCGTACTCCGGCGATGGCCGACGGTTAAAATCGTGTCACTATGTCTGGCAGTACCTTTGGCAACCTCTTCGCAGTCACCAATTTCGGTGAATCCCACGGCCCGGCCATTGGCTGCGTGATTGACGGCTGCCCGCCGGGATTGGCGCTGGCTGAAGCTGACATCCAGGCCGACCTGGACCGCCGCCGCCCGGGTACCAGCCGCCACGTGACGCAGCGCAACGAGCCCGATGCGGTGGAAATCCTGTCGGGCGTGTACGAGGGCAAGACCACCGGCACACCAATCTGCCTGCTGATCAAAAACACCGACCAGCGCAGCAAGGACTACGGCAACATCCTGGAAACCTTCCGGCCCGGTCATGCCGACTACAGCTACCTGCACAAATACGGACGGCGCGACCCCCGCGGTGGCGGCCGCGCCTCGGCTCGCCTGACGGCGCCCATGGTGGCCGCCGGTGCAGTGGCCAAAAAATGGCTGGCTGAAAAATATGGCGCCAGCTTTCGTGGCTGCATGACGCAGATCGGCGACATCGCGATTCCCTTTGAGTCCTGGGAGCATGTGTCCCGCAATCCATTCTTTGCGCCGGTGGCTGACGTTTCCCACCTTGAAGACTATATGGATGCATTGCGCAAGGCCGGCGACTCCTGCGGCGCGCGCATCCGGGTCACGGCTTCGGGCGTTCCGGTCGGGCTGGGCGAGCCGCTGTTTGACAAGCTCGATGCCGACATTGCGTTTGCCATGATGGGCATCAACGCCGTCAAAGGCGTCGAGATCGGCGCGGGCTTTGCCAGCGTGTCCCAGCGAGGAACAACCCATGGCGATTCGTTGTCGCCGGACGGCTTCCTTTCCAACAATGCCGGTGGTGTGCTCGGCGGCATCAGCACCGGGCAGGACCTGGAAGTGTCGATCGCCATCAAGCCCACGAGCTCCATCATCACGCCGCGCCAGTCGATTGACACAGCCGGCAAGCCAGCCGAGGTGGTAACCAAGGGCCGGCATGACCCCTGCGTGGGCATTCGCGCCACGCCGATTGCCGAGGCCATGCTGGCGCTCGTCGTCATGGAGCATGCCCTGCGCCAGCGTGCGCAAAATGCCGATGTGACGGTCAGCACGCCCGACATCATGCGCGCACGCGGCTGAGGCCGCGCACAAACCGGCGATTCTCCGGCGGTTCCCCGGCGGTTCTGCCGGCTCAGGGTTCGGGCGATGAACTCCGGAAAGGATTGAAGCCGGTGATCAGCGCCGTTGCGGCCAGCACCAGCACGCAGCCGGGGAGCATGCTGGCCGTGACCTGCTCCCCCAGGAACAGCGCGCCCCAGGTGACCCCGAACAGTGGAATCATGAAAGCCGACGAGGTGGCCGCGCTGGCCGCAATTTCGCGCATCAGCCGCATGCTGATCCAGTACATGAAGCCCGAGGTGACGATGCCCAGCATGGCCACGGCCAGCATTGCGCCGGCGGTGGGATGCGCTGAAGGCGCAGTCATGCCCGCGGGGATTAGCAAAATCACGGTGGCTGCGGCAAACACGCTGGCGGATGCCGGCAGCGGTCCGTAGGCCAGCGTGGCGCGCTTCATCAGGATGGCGCCCACGCCATAGCTGGCAGCCGCCGCTGTGCATGCCAGCGCGGCCAGCACGACTTGCGGCGTGACGGCCACCGGTCCCAGCTGGACCAGCAGCGCCACGCCGACAAAGCCCACGGCACAGCCCAGCAGGCGCCGTGAGGTCAGCCTTTCTTCGCCGGCAATGGCGGCCCCCAGCACGCCGAACAGCGGGGCCGTGGCATTGAGCACTGCCGAGTAGCCCGCAGGAATGACCAGGGCGGCCCAGTTGAAAAGCACAAAGGGAATGACCACGGTGAGCAGGCTCAGCAGCGCCAGGCGCGGCCAGGCGGCGCGGGGAGGCCAGCGGTCACGCAGGGCGCGCATGAGGACGGTCAGCACCACGGCGGCCAGGGTGCAGCGCAGGCTGGCGACGACCCAGGGACCCAGGGCCGGGCTGGCAATGCGAAGCAGGGGAAATGATGCGCCCCAGAGGGCGGACAGGGCGATGAGCTGGATGAAATGTCGGGTCTGCATGTGGGGTGCCCAGATTGTGCGTGATCCGGGTGAATGCTGCCGGCGATGCCGCTCCATGCCGTCTCATGCCAGTCGAGGCCCTGGTTGCAGGCGCGGATTTTTCCTGTATGTCACCGCCGGACCAGTGTCTGGTTGGAAAACTTCATTGTCAGGAGTCTTCATGCCAAAAACTGCTATCCCGGTCGCCAGCCCAGCCGGAGGAGCTGTCGCCCGCCTATGTATTTTGGCCTCGCCCGTCTGCGCCAGCGATATCACCGGCATCGTGCAGCCCGTCACGGGCAGTGTTGAGGCCTGATTGTCGGGAATTCCATCCGGGTGGGTCCGGGTGGGTGATGACGTCTTCGCTGCATCGGCTTCAGGGCTATCGGCGCGCTGATGCCGATCAGATCAGGTTGCGCATGGCCTGGGCGGTTTCGCGCAGTACCGACAGCACGCGGGCGACGGCCTCTTCGCTCGATTCGTGTCCCATGGGCATGGTTACGCTCAGGGCGCCGGCCACGTCGCCATGCCGGTCGCGCAGCGGCACGGCAATGCCGCGGTAATTGAGTTCCAGCTGCTGCTCGGAAAGGGCCCAGCCCTGGGCGCGCACGCGTGCCAGCTCGATGCGCAGGCGTTCCTTGCTGGCAATGGTGTAGGACGTGTAGGCTTTGAGTTCATGGGTGGCGAACCAGTTTTCCAGCCAGCCGGCTTCGCGCAGGGACAGCATCAGCAGGCCGGCGGCCGTGACCTGGGCCTGCACGCGCGAGCCGAGTACGTAGCCAGTGTTCATCGCGCGGCTGCTGCCATTGCGTGCGATGTACACGACCTCGTCGCCGTCCATGACGCTCACATACGCGCTCTCCTGCGTGCCGGCGGTCACGCGCTGCAGGAAGGGCTGCACGATGCGCGGCAAGCGGGCCGATTCCAGGTAAGACTGCCCAAGCCTCAACACGCGCGGGGTCAGCCAGAACAGCTTTCCGTCGCCCGCCACGTAACCCAGGTATTCCAGTGTCAGCAGGTAGCGGCGGGCGGCCGTGCGCGTCATGCCGCAGCGCGCGCCAGCCTGGCTGGCGGTCAGGCGAGGGTTGGCATCGTCAAAACATTCGATGATGGACAGGCCTTTTTCGAGGCCGGCAATCCAGTCACGTTTGTCGAGCGCGGGTGTGGACGGCACTGAGGGGGCAGGCATTGTCATGGGCCAAGTATTGTGGGAGTGCTCAGTCCGTAAATATGGGGTGAAACCCTTGCTTTGATCGATGATCGCTCAAAACTGATCGTTAATCGCTCAAATGCTGAATTTAAGCTTTTAATTAAGGCTTCAACCCACTAAAGTTCAGCCGAAATCAGCAAATTCAATCGATTATCGAACAAACTCAGCGCCAATTCGACATGCATTCCACCATTCAGGGCAGCACCGATGTGTATTTGATCTCCGGCGATCCGGTGGAGCAAGTGCGGGCGCCCGAGGTGTTCAACCTGATTTTCAGGACGCTGGGCATCAATGCCGTGCTGGTGCCTGTGCATGTGGCCCTTCGGGACATTGAGGCTTTCGTGCGCACTGCCTTCCTGGCCAAAAACATCAAGGGCATGCTGGTAACCATTCCGCATAAATCGCGGGTGATGGGCTTGCTCTCGCACTGCAACGACGCTGGCCGTATGGCCGGCGCGGTGAATGGCATTCGCCGCAATGCAACAGGCGAGCTGGAAGGCGCGCTGTTCGACGGCAAGGGTTTTGTGCTGTCGCTGGACTACTTCGGGGTGGCTTATGCCGGCAAGCGCGTGTTGATTCTGGGCGCCGGCGGTGCTGCGGCCGCCATTGCCGTTTCGTTGGCGCTGGCGGGTAGCCACGCACCGGCCGGAATCGCGCTCTATGATCCGGCACCCGGCAAGGCGCAGGCCTTGGCAAGCCAGCTTGCTGCTGCGGCGCAGATGCCCCTGGCAAACATTGTGGCCGCGACCAGCGGCGACCCGTCGGCCTATGACCTGGTGGTGAATGCCTCGCCGCTGGGGCTCAAGGCCGGTGATCCCCTGCCGTGCGATGTGTCGCGGCTGGCTCCGCATGCGGCCGTGGCGGACATTTTGATGAAGAACCAGCCGACACCGCTGGTCCAGGCTGCCCGGGCACGGCATCTGGTAGCACAGCCCGGCTTTGAAATGCTGATCCAGCAAGCGCCGGATTACCTGGCATTTTTTGGCTATGCCGAGGCGGCGCAAACCGTTCGCAACGACGCCACCTTCATTCGCGAACTCCTGTACCCGGCCGCCATGCGCGGCGAGATCCGTCGGCCGGGCAAGCTCACCCCCGCCCTCCAATCCACCAGCGTTCCAGTCCCCGGAGTCGGGGAATCACGACTCATATCCCATTGATTCGACATTGATTCTGTATTGGTTCCATCTTGATCCCGCATTGATTTTTGTACTGACTTTCAACCCTTAGAGGAGATAACCATGAAGAAACGATTTGCTCTTAAGCTGATAGCTGTTTGCGCAATAGCCATGGCGGCTACAGCCGGATTTGCGCAGGACGTCATCAAGATTGCCAACATTGTCGAGCTGTCCGGTGGCGGCGCCACGGCGGGCACCAACTTCAAAAATGGTGTCGAACTGGCCGTCAAGGAAATCAACGCCGCGGGCGGCATCCTGGGCAAAAAAATCCAGACCATCACCACCGACACCCAGAGCAACCCCGGCGTGGCCAAGGGCCTGACGCAAAAAGCCATCGATGACAACGTGTTCGCCATTTTTGGTCCGGTGTTTTCCGGCTCCATCATGGTCAGCATGGCCGAGTCGCGCCGTGCCGAGGTGCCCAATTTCACCGGCGGCGAGGCGGCCAGCATCACCGAGCAGGGCAACCCCTATGTGTTTCGCACCAGCTTCACCCAGGCCACAGCCATGCCCAAGGTCGCCCGCTACATCAGCGACCAGGCCAAACTCAAAAGCATTGCGATCATTTATGTGAACAACGACTTCGGCAAGGGCGGCCTGGACTCGATCAAGAAGGCGCTGGCCAATTCGCCGACCAAGATCGCTGCCGAAATTTCCACCGAGCCCGGCCAGATCGACTTTTCGGCCGCCGTGCTGCGAGCCAAGCAGAGCAATGCCGAAGGCGTGTTTGCCTACTCCAATGAAGAAGAGTCGGCGCGGCTGCTGCGCGAGTTGCGCAAGCAGGGCTGGAACAAACCCATCATTGGCGAAACCACGCTCACCGGCCAGAAGGTCATCGAGCTGGCGGGTGAGGCTGCCAACGGCGCCGTGGCCCATGTGGGCCTGACGGTTGATGCGCCGCAGCCAGCCATTCGCGCCTTCCGTGCCAAGTTTGAGAAGGAATACAAATATGTGTCCGACCACAACGGCATGAAAGGCTACTCCGGCGTCTACGTGCTGAAGTCCGCGATCGAGAAGGTCGGCAAGCTCGACCGCAAGGCGGTGGCGGCTGCCCTGCATACCCTGAAGGTGAAAGCGGCGGATCAACCCGGTGTGCTGATGGATGTCTCGTTTGACAGCAAGGGCGACCTGGACCGAGAGAGTTTCATGATTGAAGTGAAGAACGGCAAGCAGGAAGTGGTCGCCATCCTGCCGCCGCTGGGTGCCGCGCCTGCGGCCGCACCGAAGAAATAAGCCGCCAGCGCCTCCTGAAACCCTCCAGCAAGCACTTCTTATGCAGGCACTGCCATGACAGACTTCCTCCAACTCTTTTTCTCGGGCCTGGCCACCGGCAGCATCTATGCGCTGGCGGCCCTGGGTTTTACCTTGTTGTGGCAGGCCTCCGGCACGATCAACTTCGCGCAGGGTGAGTTTGTCATGCTGCCCGCCTTCATGCTGCTGGGTTTCATCTCGCTGGGCGCGCCCATGCTGGTCAGCTTTGTGCTCACGGTGCTGCTGGCCGTGCTGCTGCTTGGCTGGGTCTTCAAGCGCGGCGTGGTGGATCCGCTGTTCAAGTACGGCATGATGCCCATCGTCGTGGCCACCATCGGCCTGTCGATCGCCATGCGCAACGGCGTGCGCGCCGGCTACAGCGCCGAAGCCCATCCCTTCCCCAGCCTGTTTGCCGACAAGCTGTACAACATCGCAGGCGTCACCATCACCCTGCAGGACGTCGGCACCTTTGCCCTGGCCATGATCATCGTGCTGGCGACCCAGGCCTTCCTGGCCAGGACGGTCACGGGCCGCGCCATGCAGGCCGTGGCGCAAAACACCGAGAGCGCCAGCGTGCTCGGCATCAACGTGCCGCGCATGATCTTCTACACCTTCGCCATCAACGCCGTGCTGGCCGTGGCGGCAGCGCTGCTGGTCACGCCGACTTACCTGGCCAAGTTCGACATGGGTGAAGGCCTGGGCACCAAGGCCTTCTTTGCCGCCATCATCGGCGGCTTTAACAATTCACGCGGCGCGCTGCTGGGCGGCCTGATCGTGGGCGTGTGCGAAAACCTCGCCTCCGCCTACATCTCGCCCGCCTACAAGGACGCAGTGGCGCTGGTGATTTTCATGATCGTGATCCTGTTCAAGCCGCAAGGCCTGCTCGGCAAGAAAGAGGAGCGCAAGGTATGAAGCTCTTGAACCACAAAATGGCGACCATCTTCACGGTGCTGGGTGCCTTGCTGGTGCTGGTCGCGCCGCAGTACCTGAAGAACTACGGCATCTACCTGCTGACCTACTGGCTCATCTTCATCATTGCCACCATGGGCCTGAACCTGACCATTGGCTATGCGGGCCAGAAGTCCCTGGGGCATGCGGCATTCTTCGGCATCGGCGCCTACACCGTGGCCATCCTGATGAAGGCCGGCTTCAGCTTCTGGCTCGGCCTGCCGGCGGCGGCGCTGATCTGCTTTGCCGTCGGGCTGATCCTCGGCTTTCCGGCGCTGCGGGTGCAGACCATCTACCTGGCCTTTGCTACCCTGGGCTTCAACACCGCCATCTGGCTGGTCATGCGCAACGAAGAGTGGCTCACTGGCGGCACCTTCGGCATCAACAACATAGCGCGTCCCGCCATCCTCGGCTACTCGCTCGAAGCCAACCGGCCGTATTACTATTTTGTGCTGGTGGTGACGCTGATCCTGTCGGGCCTGCTGTGGGGCCTGCTGCGCTCACCCTGGGGCAAAGCCTTCAGGGCCCTGCGCGACAACCCGATACGGGCCGAAAGTCTGGGGGTCGACATCCGCAACTACACGCTGCTGAGTTTCGCCATCGGTGCGGTGTACGCCGGTGTCGCCGGCGCGCTGTTTGCCTCGCTGGTGCAGTTCATTGAACCCGCACCATTCGCGGTGGGTGCTTCCATCATGATGTACCTGATGGTCGTCGTCGGCGGTGCCGGTTATTTCCTCGGCCCCATCGTCGGTGCTGCCGTCGGTGTGGTGCTGCCGGAGTGGCTGCGCGACGTACCGGGCGTGGCCAATTGGTATTTGCCCATGTTTGGCGCCGCGGTGGTGGTGCTGATGGTCTGGCTGCCCGACGGTTTGCTCAGCATTCCGGACCGCATCCGGGACCGGCGCGCCGCGCGTGATGCCTCGGCAGCCCGCAAAATTGCAGCGGGCATGGCGGCCACCAAGCGGGTGGGAGCAGCATCATGATGAACCCTCTGCTGAAAGTCACCGACCTCAGGAAATCCTACGGCGCCATCCAGGCGGTAGGCGGTGTGTCGTTTGAAGTCATGCCGGGCGAGATCTTTGGCGTGATCGGGCCCAACGGCTCGGGCAAGACCACCATGTTCAACAGCGTGCTGGGCCAGATCAGCCCGGACACCGGCGCCATCGAGCTCAACGGCAAAAACATCACGGGTTTGTCACCGCTGGAGTTGAGCCGGCGCGGCGTGGGCCGCACCTTCCAGACCCTGCAGGTGTTTGGCAAGATGACGGTGCGCGACAACCTGATCGTGGCCGCGCAGGAGCACAAAGGCAGCATGCTCAGCCGCATGTTTGCCCCCGGCGACTCGGGGCTGGGCGCGAAGGCCGATGCGCTGATCGACCAGTTCCGCATTCGCCATGTCGCCGACAAGCCGGCCGGCACGCTGAGCTACGGCCAGCAAAAGCTGGTGGACATTGCCATGGCCTTCATGGCCGAGCCCGACCTCGTGCTGCTCGATGAGCCCTGCGCCGGCGTCAACCCCAGCCTGGTGGGTGGCATCTCGACCCTGCTCAAGGAGTTGAACCAGAACCCGAAGTTCGGGCGCAAGGGGTCGTTTGTGGTGATTGAGCACAACATGGACTTCGTCATGGATTTGTGCCACCGCATCATGGTGATGGTGGAGGGGCGGGTGCTGGCGATTGGTACGCCGGCTGAAATTCGGGGCAACAAAGAGGTGCTTGATGCCTATCTTGGAAATTGAGATACACCCCCGTCTCGGCTCACTGCGTGTAGCCGGATCCCCCCTCAAGGGGACAACCGCTGCGGCCCGGCGGAGCCGGTTCCGCGCCGTTGCTTGCCTCGATTTGTACCGCTACGACATGGAATACTGACATGACAAACGATATCTGTATTGAGTTTGACGACGTGGTGGCCGGTTACAAGGACTTCATGATCCTGAACAACCTGTCGTTCAAGGTCAGGCGCGGCTCTATCACCTTGCTGCTGGGCCCCAATGGCGCGGGCAAGTCCACCGTGCTGAAAACGCTGTTCGGTCTGCTCAAGCCGCGCCAGGGTCGCATCCTGCTCGATGGTGTGGACATCTCCGGGGCCAGCCAGAAAGAGTTGTTGGCCAAGGGCATTGCCTTTGTGCCGCAGGGGCGCAACCTGTTTGGCCAGCTCACGGTCTGGCAGAACCTGGAGCTCGGCGGCATCACCCTGGGCACCAAGACCACGCACGAGCGGATTCCCGAGGTGCTGGAGTTCTTCCCGCGCGTGAAGGAGCGCCTGCACTCCCAGGCCTCGGCCCTGTCCGGCGGCGAGCAAAAGCAGCTGGAGGTGGGCCGTGCCCTGTTGCTGCGTCCCAAGGTGCTGCTGATCGACGAGCCTTCCATCGGCTTGTCGCCGATAGTGGTGCAGGACGTGTTCAAGCTGCTGCAAAAACTGGCCTCGCAGGGAACCACGGTGCTGATGGTGGAACAAAATGTCAAGAGCGCCCTCAAAATGGCGGATGACGCGATTGCGCTCGAATCAGGGCAGTTGGTGCTGCACAAGAAAGCTTCCGAGTTGCTGGCCGACCCGAACATCGAGCGGCTCTTTTTGGGCGGCGGGCATGTGCCTGGTGCGACGGTCGAATCCGCTTTTCCGGCAAACCAGCCGCTTTGATGTCCTGATCATTCCTGAACTCAACCGGAGAACACCATGAGTACCCACCTCCAGGCGGCAAGCACTGACCGGGAATCCATTCTTGACGCCGTCAACCCGCTCGGACTGGACGGCATTGAATTCATCGAATACACCACCGCCAAGCCGCAGGCGCTGGGGCAGGTGCTGGAAATGATGGGCTTTCGCCCCATCGCACGCCACCGTTCACGCGAGGTGCTGCTGTACCGGCAGGGCGGTATCAATGTGATCGTCAATGCCCATATTCCGGCCATGCCTGACGGCGCGGCACCGACCGACAAGCCGGTGATTGCGGCCGTGGCCGTGCGCGTGCGCGACGCCGCAGAGGCTTATCGCCGGGCGCTGGAGCGCGGCGCCTGGGCCGTGCCCTCACGCGTGGAAGTCATGGAGCTGAACATTCCCGCCATCCACGGCGTGGGCAAGAGCCGCATCTATTTTGTGGACCGCTACGACAAGTTTTCCATCTATGACGTGGACTTCGTGCCGATTCCCACGGTGGACCCGCATCCACCTGCCGTGGCCGGTCTGCATTTTTTCGGCATCGTGCAGTACATCGGCAATGACCGCACCGAAGACTGGGCGGAGTTTTATCGCGAGCTGTTCGGCTTCACCGAGTTGCCCGCCGAGGAACGCTTCGGCATCCTGCCCAAGGGGCGGATCCTGCGCAGCCCATGCCCGCCGTCATCCCGCTTTTACCTTCAGTTGATCGAGCCCGAAGCCAGCGTGCTGGATGTGGAGGGCGACGAGGGACTGCAGCGCATCGGCCTGGGCACCGCCGACGTGTTGCAGGCGGTGGCCGAACTGGGCAAACGCGGCGTGGAATTTGTCGAGTCGCGCGGCGTTCACACCGAGGACCGCGGCGCGCTGACCAAAACCTGGCTGGGCAGTGTGAGCTTTGAGCTGGTACACGACGAGCGCGGTTGAAGATCATGAGTCACTACAGCGGAAACATAGACGATTTCGGGATGGACACCATCTCGCTGGCCGGCCCGCTCGAGGCCAAGCTGAAGGCTGTCCGGGAAGCAGGATTCACCCAGATCATGCTGGCCGCCAGGGACCTGGTGGGCCACCCCGACGGCCTTGACGCCGCGATTGCTGCGGTGCGTGCCAGCGGTTTGCGCGTCACGGGCTTTCAGGTGCTGCGCGATTTTGAGGGCCTGTCAGGCCATCTGCACGATTACAAAGTCGACATTGCCAAGTCGATGCTGGAGATGTGCCACGCATTGGACTGCCGGCTGTTGCTGATCTGTTCATCCACGTCCGTGCATGCCACGGACGACACCCGGGCGCTGGTCAAGGACTTGCGCAAACTGGCCATGCTGGCGATTCCCATGAATATCCGCATAGCCTATGAAGCCCTGTCGTGGGGGCGTGTCGTCAATGAATTCCCGCAGGCCTGGGACATCATTTGCGAGGCTGACATGCCCAATCTCGGCCTGGGATTTGACTCCTTCCACATGTTTGCGACCAAGACCTCGCTGGACGAGCTGGACATGCTGGATCCCGACAAGATATTCCTGGTGCAGCTGGCCGACTTCATGTGGACCGAGATCAAGTCGGTCGAGGAACGCATTGCCACGGCGCGGCATTTTCGCGTGTTTCCCGGGGAAGGCGTGCACAGCGAAGCACTCGCCACGCTGGTGACCAAACTCCACGGGCTGGGTTACCGCGGTGACTACAGTTTCGAGGTTTTCAATGACGACTACCAGCAAATGCCTTTACCCACCGTGGCCCAACGCGCCTGGCGTTCGGCCTTGTGGCTGGGCGAGGACGTCTTGCGGCGCTCCGTGCCCTTGCCCAACCAGATCCGCCTGAAGCGATGATGCCCCCACGCTTGTCACTTCGAGCCTGCGGCGCGCTGCCCCTTTCCTCTCCTGTGGAGGCGCATTTTTCCTTGGGGCGGCCCGGCGGAAAAACAACCCTCATCGCCTTTTGAAAAGAAACCCATCGCATGAGCAGCATTTTTGAAGGTTTTTTATCCACGTCCGAAATCCTAGAGGCGTTCAGTGAACGCAATTTTCTGGACGCCATGCTGCGCTTTGAGGGCTCGCTGGCGCGCGCGCAGGCCAGGGTCGGGCTGATTCCCGAGGCCGTGGCCCAGTCCATCAGCGGGACCTGCAAGGTCGAGCTGTTTGATGTGGCCAAGATCGTGCGCGAAAGCGGGCGCGCCGGCAGCATTGCGATTCCGCTGGTCAAGAGCCTGAAGGAAACGGTGGGCCTCTTCAACAAGGAGGCCGCCGGTTTTGTCCACTTTGGCTCTACCTCCCAGGACGTGATCGATACCGCGCTGGCCCTGGTGACGCGCAATGCGCTGAACCTGATCGAAGCCGATGTCCACAAGGCGGTGACGGCGTTGCTGGCCCTGGCCGGGCGCCATGCCGCCGATCCTGTGCTGGCGCGCACACTGATGCAGCCGGCGTCGGTCACCAGTTTTGGCCTGAAATGTGCCGGATGGGCCGCACCGCTGGTACGCAGCCTGCAGCGCCTGCAGGCGACAGCCGGCAATGCCCTGAGCGTGCAGCTGGGTGGCGCGGTGGGCACGCTCGCCCAGATGCAGAAAGCTGGAAAGAACCTGGGGCCGCAGGTCATCGCGCACATGGCGGCCGAGCTGAAACTGAGGGCGCCTTCCTGTGCATGGCACACGCAGCGCGACGAGTGGGTCGCGCTCGGTTGCGAGTTGGGGCTGCTGGTGGGCAGTCTCGGCAAGATAGCCAAGGACATTGCCCTGATGGGCCAGTATGAAGTGGGCGAGGTGGCCGAGCCGTCCGAGCCGGGGCGCGGAGGTTCGTCGGCCATGCCGCACAAGCGCAATCCGGTCGCCTGCATGGTGGCGCTGGCCGCCGCGCAGCGGGCACCGCAACGGGTGGCCGCGTTGCTGGCCGCCATGCCGCAGGAGCACGAGCGAGCCCTTGGCAACTGGCAGGCCGAGCTGGCTGAATGGCCGGGCCTGCTGATGTCGGCGCACGGTTCTGCCCGCGCGATGGCCCAGGCGCTGCCGGGCCTGCAGGTGGATACGCAGCGCATGCGGGCCAACCTGGACGCCTTGCGCGCGGTGCTGCCCGCCGAGGCTGCAGACGAGTGGTTCAGTCCCGGCCTGGCCCAGCATGCGGCGGAGCTGACACAGGCCCAGGTCCTGGCCCATACCCAGGCGCTGGCCGCGCTGAATTCCCCGAAACCACCAGATATCCAGATACCAACAGAACGAAAGTGACGCCATGAGCACGAGTGACTCCATGAATGATTACGACAAGGGCATGGTCAATCGCCGCAGGGTGCTGGGCGATGCCTGGGTAGACAAATCCATTGCCAACAGCAACGCCTTCAACGGGGAATTTCAGGCCCTGATCACGCGTTATGCGTGGCACGAAATCTGGGGGCGCCCCGCATTTGGCGACAAGACGCGGCGCCTCATGGTGCTGTCCACCATGATTGCGCTGAAGGCCTTTGAGGAATTCGCCATGCATGTTCGCGCCGGCCTGGACGGTCCGCCGGACTCCCGGCTGACGCCCGAAGACATCAAGGAGGTCATCCTGCAGGCGGCGATTTACTGCGGTGTGCCTGCGGCCAACCATGCGTTCGCGGTCGCCGGCGATATCCTGCGCGAAAAAGGCCTGCTGGCCGCCACACCCTGAGGACACTCCAGACAATGAAAAAAACTGTTTTGCACTGGACGAAAGAGGGCCAGGGACCGGTGGTGGTGTTGAGCCATGCCCTCGGTTGCGACATCCGCATGTGGGATGGCGTGACCGCGCTGCTGAAAAACCGCTACACGGTGCTGCGCTATGACCACCGGGGGCACGGCCAGTCGCAAGCGCCTGCCGGGCCCTACAGCATGGACCTGCTGGCAGACGACGCCGCCGGCCTGATCCGCGAGCAGGCGGCAGGCCCGGTGCATTTTGTCGGCCTGAGCATGGGCGGCATGACGGCGCAGGCGCTCGCTGCCAGCCAGCCGCAGCTGCTCAAAAGCATTGTCATCGCCAACGCGGCCAGCTGGTACGACGATGCGGCCCGAGCCCTGTGGCAGGCGCGGGTCAAGACTGTGCTCGCCGAGGGCGTCGCAGCCATTGCCGACGGCGCCATGCAGCGCTGGTTCACACCCGAATTCAGGGCGGACCTTGCCGGAGGCGGCGCGCAGCGCGTGGCGGACCTGCGCCACCAACTGGAAAAGACCGACGCTGCGGCTTATGCCACCAGTTGCGAGGCGGTGGCATCCATTGACTTTCGTGCCAGCAATCGCCGCATCGAATGCCCGGCGCTGGTGATCGCGGGCACACGTGACGAGGCCACGCCAGTGGCCATGTCGCAGGCCATTGCGGACAGCATCCCCGGCGCGCAATTGCGTACGCTGGAGGCTGCCCACCTCAGCGCCGTGGAGCAACCCGAAGCGTTTGCCCGTTTGCTGGAAAGTTTTTTTGACGATGTGAAGTAGCCGTCTTTCGTGATGCCGGCGTGCTGCAAGTGTGATGCCAGCGAGGCCGGGCCGATAATCATGGGATGTGGGACCATCCAATTGCCGTTTCCAGCTTGAACCCCGCGCAGCGTTGACCATGACGACCCCGAAATTTCTGGTTGATGAGCGCGAGGTGGAATTCAGCGCGATCCGCGCCCAGGGCGCGGGCGGGCAAAACGTCAACAAGGTGTCCAGCGCCGTGCACTTGCGCTTTGACATTGCAGCGTCTTCACTCCCCGATGAGGTCAAGGGCCGCTTGCTGGCGTTGAGCGACAGCCGCATCACCCAGGAGGGCGTGTTTGTCCTGAAGGCGCAGCAGCACCGCACGCAGGAGATGAACCGGAGCGACGCCTTGATGCGCTTGCAGGAAGTGGTGGACAGCGTGTCATCGCCACCCAAACCCCGACGCGCTACCAAGCCGACCTACGGCTCGAAGCAGCGGCGTCTGGCGGGCAAAAGCCAGCGCTCGGAGATCAAGAACCTGCGTGGCAAGGTCAATGAATGATTGAGCCGGGAGCCCTGGCCGGCACCTGGCGCCGCCAGACTGCCGGGTTCATTCCCAATCAGGTTTTTTGAACGCGCCAGCCAGGTACTCGACCATGCGCCGCACCTTGACCGACAGGTGCTGGCGGCTCGGGTACACCGCATGGATGGCGAAGGTCGGCGCGCGGTAGTGCGGCAGCACTTCCACCAGCCGGCCTGCCTTGAGGTCGGGTCCGACAATGAAGGTCGGTTGCAGGATCAGGCCCTGGCCCGCCAGCGCTGCGGCCAGGCAGGTGTCGCCGGAGTTGCTGCGCAGGCGGGCCTGCGTGACCACCTCGACCGGGCCCTCCGGCCCCTCGAACGCCCAGCTGTCGCCGCCTGACCAGTAGCTGTAGGCGATGACGGGATGCGCGGCAATGTCTTCAATGGAGCGTAGCCGGGCCTGCCGTTTCAGGTAGGCGGGCGAGGCGCACAGCACCAGCCGGGTGCTGGCGAGCTGGCGCGAGATCAGACTGGAGTTGGCCAGGCGGGCGATACGGATGGCCAGATCGTAACCGTCTTCCACCAGATCGACCTGACGGTCGGAGAGCGTGACGTCCAGCGTCACATCGGGATGCCGCTGCAGAAAACCGCCCCACAGCGGCGCCAGATGCAGGTTGCCAAAACTGACTGGCACGTTGATGCGCAGCCGGCCCACCGGCAGTGCGGTACTGGCGCTGGCGGCCTGGTTGGCTTCGGCCAGGTCATCCAGGATCTTGCGGCAGCGCTCGAAATAATCGGCCCCCGATTCGGTCAGCGACTGTTTGCGGGTGGTGCGATTCAGGAGCCGTGTGTCCAGCCGGGCCTCGAGTTCCAGCACCAGGCGCGACACCGCGGCCTTGGAGTCGCCCAGCTTCTCGGCGGCTTTGACAAAGCTGCCGTTTTGCACCACGGCAACAAAGGTTTCAATCTGGCGGAGCTGGTCCATGGTGTGCGTTTTCGCCTTTTCAACGGTGAGTGAGCTGAGGGTTCGAGTAACGTGAGAGTGCCGTTTTGACCATTTATTGTCAATTATTCAGAGTCAATGAATCAATATTTACGATATTTATCTTTCATTTATGGATAACTACAGTATCAGTAATCTTTGGAAAGGATTTCGTCATGCGGGTCTCAACACTTCCAGCCTTGTTTTTATCCCACGGCGCACCGCTGTTCGCCATTGAAGCCGGCAGCACCGGCCCCGCGCTGACACGCTGGGGCGCAGCGCTGGCGCAGGCGCCCGGTGATTTGCGCGGCATCGTCATCATGTCGCCGCACTGGATGGTGCGCACCCCGGCGGTCATGGCCAACCCGGCGCCTGCCACATGGCACGACTTTGGCGGTTTTCCGCCTGCGCTGTACGAACTGCAATACCCGGCCCCGGGCAGTCCGGTACTGGCGGCCGAAGTGCGGGAACTGCTGCAGGGCGCGGGCATGGCCGCCGACAGCGATGCGGAGCGCCCGCTCGACCACGGCGCCTGGGTGCCGCTGATGCATCTCTTCCCGAAGGCGGATGTACCGGTGGTGCAGGTGGCCTTGCCGCTGGGTTACGGCCCGGCCCAGGTGCTGGCCATGGGCCGTGCGCTGCGCAGTCTCCGGGCCAAAGGTGTGCTGGTCATTGGCTCGGGCAGCATGACGCACAACCTGCGCGAGTTTTTTGGGGGTGAACGCGAGCCGTCGCCTTATGTGGTCGAGTTCAGCCGCTGGGTTGAGTCGGCCGTCGTGCGCGGCGACAAGGCCGCACTGCTCGACTACCGCCGCCAGGCGCCGCATGCGCAGCGGGCGCATCCGAGTGAAGATCATTTTTTGCCGATATTTTTTGCGCTGGGGGCCGCTGGTTGGGGTGAAGATGAAGCGGTGCAGGCCGACTACCTGAGCCGCGAGGTGATGTACGGCATCCTCGCGATGGATTCGTTTGCGCTGGCATCAGCGCAGCCTGCCTGAAAACCCGGCCATCGTCGGAAGGAAGAATTTTTATATGACTGAAAACAACGTGAAACCCCATGAATTTGGCAGTATTCCGCTGTCTTTTTTGAAGCGTGATGCGGCGCCCGGAACCGCCAGCCCGTGGCTGCTGGTGCTGCTGCACGGCGTGGGCAGCAATGAAGAAGACCTGTTCGGCCTGGCATCCCATGTCCCGGCCAACTTTCATGTGGTCAGCCTGCGCGCACCGAATGTGGTGGGGCACGGTTCGTATGCCTGGTTTCAGTTTGGTGTTTCACCGCAGGGCCAGCGTGTCATTCATCAGGCGCAGGAAGCCGCCAGCCGCCGGCTGGTGGCCGAGACCCTTGCGGGCCTGTCGAGGCAATTGGGCGTGCCGCCCGAACGCGTGATTGTGGGTGGTTTCAGCCAGGGCGGCATCATGTCGCTCTCGCTGCTGCTGACCCAGCCTCAGCTCGTGCACGGCGCCATGGTGCTGCACAGCCGCCTGCTGGATGAAGTACGGCCGTTCGTGGCACCTGAGGCGCAGCTGCAGGGCAAGCAGCTATGGGTCAGCGGTGGAACCCGGGACCAGGTGCTGCCCATCGCCCATGCCCAGGCGATTCGCCATCAGGTGCAAAAGCTGCCGCTCACGCTGCGCTATACCGAATTTCCCAACGCCCATGAGATCACGCAGGACGAATTGACGGCTGCGATGGAGTGGCTGCGGCAGCTGGCGGCGTAGCGACATAGAGGCCAGGCAGGGCGTGGCCCGTGCGGCGGGGCAAGGTATAAACACTGAATGACTCTTTCGATACAGGTTCAAGTCCAAGTTCCCTCTGAAGCACAAGCGCTTTTAAAAACAGCGGTCCGCAGGGAAACCCCCTGCGGGGCGGGCACCATGGTCTGGCATGTCTGGGGCGAGGCGGGTGGCAACCGGGCCCTGGCGCCCGTGGTGCTTCTTCATGGCGGCAGCGGCAGCTGGACGCACTGGCTGCGCAATATCCTTCCGCTCGTCGAGTCGGGGCGCCGGGTCTATGTGCCGGACCTGCCCGGTTTTGGCGATTCAGCCGCACCGCCACAGGGGACGGACGCCGATGCCGTGCCCGGGCCGGTTGAGCAGGGGCTGAAGCTGCTGCTGGGTGATGAGGCCTGTGATCTGGTGGGTTTTTCTTTTGGCGGCATGGTGGCCGGATTTCTGGCGGCGCAGTTTCCGGCGCGGGCTGCCCGTGTGGTGCTGGTGGGTGCACCCGGTTTGGGCATCGCACCCGTGAAGCCGATCCAGCTCACTTCTTGGCGGCACCTGACCGACCCGGCCCAGCGCGATGCCATTCACCGCGGCAATCTGGCGGCGCTGATGCTGTACCACCCGGAGGCGATCACCGAACTGGCGCTTCGCCTGCATGTGGCCAATGTGCTGCGCGACCGGATGAAAGGGCGCAGCCTGTCGCGTACCGGCGTGCTGGCGCGTTCACTCGAGCAGGTGCGCTGCCCGGTGCATGCCATTTACGGCAGTGAAGATGCCCTGTACCGGGGCAAGCTGGATGCACTGGCGGCGGCCGTGCGGCAAGCCCGAAATTTCCGGACCCTGACGCTCATTGATGCCGCCGGCCACTGGGTTCAGTTTGAACGGGCAGATGCCTTTAACCAGGCATTGCTGGCGGCACTCAGCGAGGCACCGTAAGCGGTGGCGTGAGGCCGTGTCCGTGCGGGCTGCTTATTTCTCGATGGCCAGCAACTCAACTTCAAACGTCAGCGTGGCATTGGGCGGCACCACACCGCCGGCGCCGAGCTTGCCATACGCCGTGTCGGGCGGGCAGGTCAGCGTGGCCTTGCCGCCGACCTTGATTTTCTGCATGCCTTCCGTCCAGCACGGCACGACGCGGCTGAGGGGAAAGGTTGCGGGTTTTCCTCGTTTGTAGGAGCTGTCGAATTCCTTGCCGTCGGCGAGCGTTCCGCGGTAGTGCACCTGGACCGTGTCCGAGGCCTTGGGCTGCGCCCCGGTGCCGTCCACGCTGTGCACAACTTTCACGCCCGTGGGCAGCGTTTCGGCGGGTGCTGCGGCCAGCACGCTGGTGGCCAGAGCGCAGGAGGCCAGCAGGGCTGGAACGGCTTTCATGATGTTCATGGGGTTGCTCATTGAATAGTGGCGGGGGTAAGGTTGAAGCAGGCAAAACGGAGAACGCTTGCGGAAGCAGTCGGCCGCATTATCTCCGGGCCGGCGCAATACCCTGTAACGGCGAAGTTACAGGCGCCGCGTCAGCTGGCACGGCCGAGCAGCTGTGGCAGCGAGGAGCCCAGCAGGGCTGCCCCCGAGGCGGTCAGCAGGCTCAAGATGATCTTGCGGAATGTTACTTCGCTGATGCCAATGTAGACCCGGGCGCCGATGAGTGAAGGCAGCAGCATCGCGGGCGCCACGATGGCCAGCATGGGGATGGTTTCGCGGGTCACGATGCCGGTGGCGATGTAGGTGGCCATGGTGACCATCAGCACGGCCAGATTGAAGTTTTGAATGATGGCGCGCTGGGCGTGCTTGTCATAGCCGCGCAGCGTGCACCAGAGCGTGGGAATGACCCCCGAAAAACCACCCATCGCGCTCATCATGCCGCCTACGCCGCCCGCCAGCCCGTCGCCGAGACGCCCGCCCGCGGTAATGCGGGGTAGTTGCCCTGCCATCAGCATGGCAGGGCACCAGAGCATGAGCAGCATGCCCAGAAAGGCCTTGAACATGTGCACGTCCATCAAGGGCAGCACCAGCAGTCCGGCGGGAATGCCAATCAACCCGCCGGCCACAAAAGGGGCGAGCCGCCGCAGGTCAAAACCGCGGCGCACTGTGGCGGCGGCCACCAGCTGCCCGGTCAGGGCGCCAAAGACCGCCATGGCGGCGGCAAGCCGCGGATCAATCGTCCAGGCCCAGACAGACATGGCGACCAAGCCAAAGCCGAAGCCTGAAAGGCCCTGCACAAAGCCGGCCAGTGCGGCACCCATCACGACCAGGAGTGTCTGCGAATCCATGCAGGGCGAAGCGGCAGAAAACGGCAGTAAGCGGCAGTAAACCTTGAAAAAACCCCCTGGTTTGTTTCAGGCGTAGTCGCTCAGGGGCACGCAACTGCAAAACAGGTTGCGGTCACCGTAGACGTTGTCGACGCGACCCACCGGCGGCCAGTATTTGGCGTGCTGGGTCTTGCTGAGTATGGCGGCCCCCACATCGCGTGTGTAGGCATGATTCCATTCGCCCTTGAGCAGGCTTACCGCTGTATGCGGCGCGGCCTTCAGCGGGTTGTCGTCCTGCGGCCACTCGCCTTTTTCGATGCGGCGGATTTCCTGCCGAATGGCGATCATCGCGTCGATGAAGCGGTCCAGTTCGTCCAGCGTTTCGCTCTCGGTGGGTTCCACCATCAGCGTGCCGGCAACCGGAAAGCTGAGCGTCGGCGCGTGAAAACCGTAGTCGATCAGCCGCTTGGCCACGTCTTCGGCGGTGACGCCGCTGCTGTCCTTGAGCGGGCGCAGGTCCAGGATGCACTCGTGCGCGACGTGGCCATTCTCGCTGGCGTACAGCGTCGGGTAGTGGTCTTTCAGGCGCGAACTGATGTAGTTGGCGCTCAGGATGGCGATTTCGGTGGCGCGCGTCAGCCCCTCGGGGCCCATCATGCGGCAGTACATCCAGCTGATGGGCAGCACGGCCGCATTGCCCAGGGGGGCCGCCGACACGGCGCCGACACCGTTGACCGGAATGCCGGCTGTGGCATGGCCGGGCAGGTAAGGCACCAGGTCGGCCACCACGCACACCGGGCCCACGCCCGGCCCGCCGCCGCCGTGCGGAATGCAGAAGGTCTTGTGCAGATTCAGATGGCTCACGTCGCCGCCAAACTCGCCCGGGGCGGCCACGCCGACCAGCGCATTCATGTTGGCGCCGTCGACGTACACGCGCCCGCCGTGTGCATGCACCAGCTGGCAAAGTTCCTTGACATGGGTTTCAAACACACCATGTGTGCTGGGGTAGGTGATCATCACGCAGGCCAGGTTGGCGCTGTGCTGTTCGCACTTGGCCTGGAGGTCGGCCATGTCCACATTGCCCTGCGCGTCACAGGCGGTGACGACGACGGTCATGCCCACCATCTGCGCGCTGGCCGGGTTGGTGCCATGGGCTGACGAGGGAATCAGGCAGATGTTGCGGTGGCCCTGTCCCTGTGCTTCATGGTAGGCCTTGATCACTAGCAGGCCGGCGTATTCGCCCTGTGAACCCGCATTGGGCTGCAGGCTGATGCCCGCATAACCGGTGGCCTGGCAGAGCCAGTCGCGCAACTCCTGGTCGAGTTCGGCATAGCCCTGCAGTTGCTCCTGGGGGGCAAAAGGGTGGATGTTGGCAAACTCGGGCCAGGTGATGGGAATCATCTCGCTGGTGGCGTTGAGCTTCATGGTGCAGCTGCCCAGCGGGATCATGCTGCGGTCCAGCGCCAGGTCCTTGTCGCTGAGCATGCGGATGTAGCGCAGCATGCCGGTTTCGGAATGGTGGGTGTTGAACACCGGGTGCGTCAGGAAGGCGCTGGTGCGGCGCAGGTCGGCCGGGATCAGGGACTCGATGCCTTTTTCAAAGGCGCTGACCACGGGCACCGTCTGCCCGGGCTGGGCAAAGAAGGACCAGAGCAGTTCGATGTCCTTGCGGCTGGTGGTTTCGTCCAGCGACACGCCCAGGTGATTGTTCAGTCGAAACCGCAGGTTGGCCCCTGATTGACGGGCGCGCTCAGCGATTAAATTGGTCGCGTCGCCGGTCTTGACGGTGACGGAGTCAAAGGCGCCGCCGTTGGTGATTTCATAACCGAGCTCCTGCAGGCCGCGCACAAAGATGGCGGTGTAGGCGGCCACGCGCTCCGCGATGCGCTTGAGGCCCTGGGGGCCGTGGTAGACCGCATACATGCTGGCTACCACCGCAGGCAGCACCTGGGCGGTGCAGATGTTGGAGGTGGCCTTTTCGCGGCGGATGTGCTGCTCGCGCGTCTGCAGCGCCAGGCGGTAGGTGGGGTTGCCGTGGACGTCGACACTCACGCCCACCAGGCGGCCGGGCAGCGAACGCTTGAACTCTTCGCGACAGGCGAGGTAGGCGGCGTGCGGCCCGCCATTGCCCATGGGCATACCGAAGCGCTGGGTGTTGCCGAGCACAATGTCGGCGTCCCATTCGCCGGGCGGCGCGAGCAGGGTCAGTGCGAGCAGGTCGGCGGCCACGCACAGTGCGGCGCCATCCACATGTGCCTGGCCGGCCAGCGGGCGCAGGTCGTGGATGCTGCCGGTGGTGGCCGGGTACTGGACCAGCACGCCGAAGTAATTGCCTTCGGCCATGAGTTGCGGCACGGTAGCCACTGCGGTGCTGACCTTGATTTCAATGCCCAGCGGTTTCGCGCGGGTCTGGATGACTTCAATCGTTTGTGGATGGCAGTCGCCTGCGACGATGAAGACATTGCTCTTGCTTTTTACGCTGCGCCTGGCCAGCGTCATGGCCTCGGCGGCAGCTGTCGCTTCGTCAAGCATGGAGGCATTGGCAATGGGCATGCCCGTCAGGTCGCACACCATGGTCTGGAAGTTGATCAGCGCCTCCATGCGGCCTTGCGAAATCTCGGCCTGGTAGGGCGTGTAGGCCGTGTACCAGGCGGGGTTCTCCAGGATGTTGCGCAGGATCACGCCCGGCGTGTACGTGCCGTAGTAGCCCTGGCCGATGAAGTTTTTGAACACCTGGTTTTTCGCGGCAATCGCCTTGAGCTGCTTGAGGGCTGCCGCCTCACTCACCGGCGGTGGAATGGCCATTGCGCTGCGGCGTGCGATCGAGCGCGGAACAATCCCGTCTATCAGGTCGCGGCGTGAAGCTGAGCCCACCACACTGAGCATGTGCACTTCGTCGGCCTCATCAATGCCGATGTGGCGTGCGATGAATTCAGAGGGGTTTTCAAGCTCGCCCAGCGGCTTGGCGGATTGCATCAACATGTCGGGAGTTCCGTATCAGGCGGTTTCAAAAATCAGGCGGCGGAAAACTGGGTGTAGCTGGTTTCATCCATCAGGGCGTCCAGCTGCGAGGCGTCGGACAGTTTGATTTTGAAGAACCAGCCGGCGCCCAGCGGGTCGCTGTTGGCCAGCGACGGATCGTTGCGCAGGGCTTCATTGACTTCAACGACCTCGCCGCTCACGGGCATGTAGACGTCCGCGGCGGCCTTGACCGATTCGACCACGCCGGCAGTTTCCTTCTGCGCCAGGGTGGCGCCGACGGCAGGCAGGTCGACAAACACCACATCGCCCAGCGCGTCCTGCGCATGGACCGTGATGCCCACGGTGGCGGTGTCGCCGTCAATCTTGAGCCATTCGTGGTCTTCGGTGTATTTGACAGTCATGAGGTTCTCCAGAAGTTCAAAAGTTCAGTGAAAAGGATTCAGCAAAAAGGATTCAACAAAAAGATTTAGCAAAAAAGATTCAGCAAGTTAACGTGAAAGTAGTAAGAGGCAGCCAAACACTCAGCCGCGGTAGTAGTGGTTGGGCACAAACGGCATGGCCGACACTTCCATCGGAACGGCCTTGCCGCGCACCAGGGCATTCACCCGCGTGCCGATGGCGGAAAACTCGGGGCTCACGTAGCCCATGGCCACCGGCTGGTTGATGGTGGGGCCGAGCAGGCCGCTGGTCACGGTGCCAATGGGCGCGCCCGCGGTGCTTTGCAGTTCGGTGTGGTCGCGCACAGGCACGCGCTCCAGCGCCACCAGGCCCACGCGCATTCGGGTAAGCGTTACCGGGTCGGCCAGCTGCGCCAGAATTTTTTCCGCACCGGGAAACCCTCCGGCGCGCGCGCCGCCGGTGCGCCGGACCTTCTGAATGGCCCAGTTGAGCGCCGCTTCCACCGGCGTGGTGCTGGTGTCAATGTCATTGCCGTAAAGGCACAGCCCCGCTTCAAGCCGCAGCGAGTTCCGTGCGCCCAAGCCAACAGGTTTGACTTCGGGCTGGGCCAGCAGGGCTCTGGCCAGCGTGTCGGCCTGCGATTCGTGCACCGAGATTTCGAAACCGTCTTCGCCGGTGTAGCCGCTGCGCGTGAGGAAGCAGTCGCAGCCCGCCACCGTGAAGCGGCCGCCGGTCATGAACACCAGTTTTTCAACGCCCGGCGCCAGGCGCTGCAAGGCGGTTACCGCCTGCGGCCCCTGCAGAGCCATCAGCGCCATCTCCGGCATGGGGATGACTTCGCACCGGCTGCCGATCTTTTGCTGGATGTGCGCGATATCACCGACCTTGCAGGCCCCGTTCACAATGAGGAACAGGTCGCCGCCCCCGGCGCTGTCGTGCATGTTGCGGTTGAAAAACATCAGGTCATCGATGATGCCGCCGTCGTCATTGAGCAGCAGGCCGTAGCGCTGCTTGCCGGCGGGCAGGTCGACCACATCGACGGGCAACAGGGTTTCCAGCGCAGCCGCCGAATCGGGGCCCACCAGGCGCAACTGGCCCATGTGGGACACGTCAAAAAGTCCCGCCGCCTGGCGTGTGTGGTGGTGCTCGGCCATCAGGCCCGCAGGGTACTGCACCGGCATGGAATAGCCCGCGAATGGCACCATGCGCGCGCTCAACTCTGCGTGCAAGGCATGCAGCGGTGTTTTGAGAAGATCTTCAGGGGTGACAGAAGAAGAGGAGGCAGAAGAGGCGTTAGACAAGGCATTCTCCGGGGGCAAACATGAATCCATGACCCATGGTCATGCGCTGCCCCTGCTGTCCACTTTACCTGAGAGATTCACCTGGCGATGCAGGCTTGCTCCTTCGGTGGGCCGCCTCAAAAGCGGCCTCTCTCCAGTAGGGAACGTTTTCCGGCGCCAGACGCCGGAAAACGGTTGCCAGTCCTTTTGCCTGAGCGTTCAGTGCACCATGGGAGTTAACTTCATGGTGTTCGTGCGCCTTCGGCGGTTTTCGCGGTGAAAACTCTCTCCTGACCTCTCAAGTGTAACGGATGCCGGATTCGGCGATTTGCACCCGACGGGGTGTTATCAGGTGCTATTTGAAGCCCAGCACATGGGGCAGCCAGGTGCTGAGCGCAGGCAGGAAAGTCAGCAGCACCAGCACCGCACCGTGCGCCCAAAGAAAGGGCATCAATTCCCGCACCAGCGGGCCCATGGGTACACGCGATACGTTTGATGTGACAAATAACAGGCCTCCCACCGGCGGCGTAATCATGCCCAGCGTGAGGTTGTAGATGACGATCATCGCAAAATGGATGGGATCTATGCCCAGCTTGACTGCAACGGGCGCAAGAATCGGCGCCAACACCATCACACCGGGCAGCGGCTCAATAAAAATGCCAAACAGCAGCAAAAAGATGTTCACGATGATCAGGAACATCCAGGGAGACAGATTCATCCCGATGATCCAGTCCGCCATCAGCTGCGGCAGGCCCTCGATGGTGAGAATCCATGCGAAAGAGGCGGACAGGCCAATGATGATCAGCACCGAAGCCGTGAGCAGGGCAGAGCGCGCCAGGATGTCGGGCAGGGCTTTCCATTCGAGTGTCCGGTAAACGAATTTGCCGCAGACCAGCGCGTAAAAAACAGCCACCACGGAGGCTTCGGTGGGCGTGAACCAGCCGGCCCGCATCCCGCCCAGAATCAGCACTGGCAGCAGCAGCGCAGGAATTGCCTTCCAGGTGGTGCGCCAGACCTCCGGCCACGGCGGCATGCCGCCGTCGCCTTTGTAATTGCGTTTTTTGGAAACTTGGAAATTGACAACGCACATCGCCACCGCAATCAGGATGCCGGGTAACAGACCCGCGACGAACAGTGCGCCGACAGAAACGTTATCGTCCTGCAGGGCATAGATGATCATGATGATCGACGGTGGAATGATGGGCCCGACAATGGCTGTCGCTGCTGTCAGGGCGGCAGCATAGGAGCGGTCGTAGCCAGCCTTGTCCATCATGCGGATCAGCATGGAGCCCGGTCCTGCGGCATCCGCCAGTGCGGAGCCGGAAATGCCGGAGAAAAAGGTCAGCGACACCACGTTGGTGTAACCCAGGCCGCCCCGCTTGTGGCCGACAAATTGCCCGGCAAAGCGCAGCAGTACCTCTGTGAGCGAACCACCGCTCATCAACTCGGCCGCCAGAATGAAAAACGGCACTGCCATCAGCGGGAAGCTGTCCACGCCGGTAAAGGTTTCCTTTAGCAGTACAAACAGCGGGTAGTTCTCCGCGAGAATCAGCGTGGCGGCGGTGGCAAGGCCCAGCGCAAAGGCAACCGGTACGCCAATGGCGAGAAAAAAGCAGGCTGAAATTATCAGCAGCAGGCTGGCGTTCATAGTGCCCCCACGCTTGCGGCATGGGCCGCCGCGCGAGGCCTTGCAGGCCGCGGCTCGCGAGACGCTTCGCCTCTATCGCCTGTCCAAGCCTGCTCAAGCAGGCTTGGAGCCGCAGGCTCCAGCCCCAAGGGGGCCTTCGGGTCTTGGAGCGGTCCGGCGGCCCTCATAGGGATGCACTCGCAGTCGCATCAAAATGCGCGTCTACGGCAAACAGCCGGTCGCGCACATAAACCCGCACGATCAGCAGCCAGTGCACGACCAGCAGCACGCCGCCAACCGGCATGGCCGCGTAAATATAGGCAAACGGAATCTGCGTGGCCGCCGTCAGCTGAAACATGGTGCGGCCCATGTACAGCCAGCCATACCAGATCATGAAACCGAAGAAGGCGAACAGCAGCGCAGCCACGACAGCCCGCGTGATGATGGCCAATGGCCGGGGCAGCGCATCCTGGAGATTTTCTACAGCGATGTGGCCGCCGTACCGAAGTACCGGTCCGGCACCGAGAAACGTCAGCCAGATCATCATGTGCCGGGAGACTTCTTCGGCCCATTCAATCGACTGGTTGGTCAGGTAGCGCAATGCCACGTTGACAAAAATGATGACGGCCATGGCCGCCAGCAGCAAAATCAGCGCCCAGCGGTTGGCGCTGAGGAAATAGCGTTCGAAGGTCTTCACTGTTGTTCTCGATTGTTCAGCCTGATTCTGCTGGCGGTGATCGCCAGGTGCGACGGGCTGGAGCCTTCCAAAAAAATGCCGCCCGGATAAAGCCGGGCGGCGCCAGGGTTTCGACGCTTAGCGTACGTCCTGGATCTTTTTGATATTGTCGGCGCCAAACTCCTTGGCATAGCTGGCGTAGGCCGGCTTCAGTGCTTCCCGGAAGGCGTTGCCGTCGACTACTTTGGTGACTTTCATGCCTTCTTTTTCCAGCTGGGCAATACCGTTGTTCTCGTCGTCATTGACCTTTTTGCGCTGGGCGGCACCCGCCTTTTTAGCTGCTTCGACAAATACCTTCTTGTCGGCGTCGGACAGCTTGTTCCAGGTTTTTGGGGACAGCAACAGCAAGGCCGGGGAATACACATGACCGGTCAGCGACAGGTGTTTTTGGACCTGCGAAAACTTGGAAGACAGGATCACGGGGATGGGATTCTCCTGGCCGTCCACGGTACCTTGCTGTAGCGCGCCGAACAGCTCAGGGAAGGCCATGGGCGTGGGCAGAATGCCGAAAGTCCGGTAGCCATCCATATGCACCTTGTTCTCCATGGTGCGCATTTTCAGGCCGGCGGCATCGGCGGGTTTGACAATGTCGCGTTTGCTGTTGGTCATGTGGCGAAAACCGTTTTCCGTCCAGCCCAGCGCAATGATGCCCTTGCTCGGGAACTTGCTCAGGATGTCCTGGCCGATGGGGCCATCCATCACCTTGCGTGCATGGTCGTAATCGCGAAACAGGAAGGGAATGTCAACAATCTTGACTTCGGGCACAAAGTTGCCCACAGGGCCGGTAGAGGTGTTCACAAGATCCTGCGTGCCAAGTTGCACCGCTTCGATTTGCTCGCGCTCTCCGCCCAGTGCAGAACTGGGGAACTGCTGGCATTTGTAGCGACCCTGTGTGTTCTTTTCGACTTCATCGCAGAACGTGGTGGAACCCACTCCGTAATGGGATTCCTTGGTGGTTGCGTAGCCGATTTTCAGGATGGTCTGTGCCTGCGCGGCAATACACCCCGTGGCCAGGGTGATACCGATAAGCAGTTTTGAAAGTTTCATGTCGTCTCCGGGGGGGGTGTCGTTCTGACGGGCCTCCGGCCAGTCAAAAGTTATCATACAACTCTGAATTATGTCCGCTCAGCCAGAGCCGCCACATTGGGGTTTTCGAGCACATAGCCACGAATGATGGTTTCAAAGTCGGGGTCGGGCTGCAAGCCGAGTCCGCGGGCGCGGACGGCATCGATGTGGGCGGGCCAGCTGGTGACGATTTTTGCAACCGCAGGGTCCGGCGTCCAGTCGATCAGTGCCGCAACCTGCTTGCCTGCCACGCGTTCCAGCGCCGCGGCCATATCGCCGGCCGTTGTCTTGAGCGCCGGCAGGTTGATGGCGGTGCGGGCGCCCCATTCGGCATCGCTGGCTTGCACGGCCCGTATCAGCCCGTCAATCGTGCGGCCTGGCGAAGACAGGGCCACGGCTGTTTCCGGCGGCACCGGGCAGGCTGCCCGTACGCCTGCCAGCGGCTCGCGGATCATGCCGCTCAGAAAGCTGGATGCTGCGCCATTGGGCCGGCCAGGCCGTACGCTGACGGTCATCAGGCGCACATTGCGGCCCCGGATGAAGCCTTTGCGGGCGTAGTCGGCCACCAGCTGCTCTCCGATGAATTTCTGGATGCCATAGCTGTTTTGCGGCGTGGGCAGCGTCCTGTCGTCAATCACCGCAGGCAAGGGTTGTTCCGGTGAATTGCCAAAGACGGCGAGTGAGCTGGCAAATACAAAGGTGGGGGAGGTCTTCAGCGCGCGGCAGGTTTGGAGCAACGCCCGTGTAGCGTCCAGGTTGCTGCGCATGCCGAGGTCAAAGTCAGCCTCGCACTCGCCACTGACGGCTGCGGCGAGATGAAAAATGATGACGTCTTCCGGCCGTACTACGGAGGCTGTGGCCGGGGTTGCGGCCGGATTTGCTTCCAGGAGCTGGTTCAGGTCGCCCACCATTGAACGAATTCGCCGGTCTGCCGCCAAATCAGCGGGCGGTGCCGCGCGGTCCACCAGTGTGATGGTTTGAATGGTTTGCGGTGCGGCGCCGGCCAGTGCAAGCTGGCCACGCTTGAGAAGCTCGCGGGCGAGCCGGGCGCCCAGAAATCCGGCGCCGCCTGTGATGACGATGTTCATGGAGGTTGTCTCTGTTGATGTCTCTGCTGATGTCTGCGATGTGTCTGTGGTGTGCCAGTGCCCGCCAACTGGATGCATGAGGCCTGCCCTGCGAAGCACCACATGGTGTATTGCAGTTTAGCGTGCGGGGGTGTGCAACAACCGGCTGGTGCGTGGCGGGCGGCGCGGCGGCAGTTCAGTGCGCCGCGGCGGCAGGTGTCAGGTGTCAGGTGTCAGGTGGCTGTCGCTTTTATTTTTGCATTGCTTCCCAGCAACCACAGGTTGAGGCCTTGGTACCGGCCGATGACCAGCGCGGAAACGATGGGGCCGCCGACACCGAAGGCAAGGCCGAGCACCATGAGCACGTAGGTGTCCGTGATCCCGAGCTTCTGAAAGAAGATACGGCTTGCGGCGGTAAAAAAAACATGCAGAAGATAAATGGCAAATGAGAAGGAGCCGATATAGGCAAGATTCTCCGAACGCCAGCCACTCCTCAGCAGCAGGAAGACGCCGGAAATGCCGAGCGCGAGGGCGGGCAGGGAGCCTCCCTGTTCAGAAACCTGGGGAAATGACATGGCAACCACTGCGGCGCCGATGAAGACCACGGCTGCCAGAAGGCGTGCGGTGGAGGTCCCGATCTCAAATCTTTTGCAGGCCAGCCCACCCAGAAAAAATGGCAGCAGGTAGACCGCACCGCGAGCCGCAAAGTAGTTGGGCGGATGAAAGTAGATAAACATCATCGCGCTAACGATCCAGACTGCTGCGAAACCGGCCCCGGTAGCAAGGGCGCCCAGGTGTTCCAGCAAAAGAACAATCAAAAAGACAATGAAAAGCGCTTCCAGGAACCAGAAATGCCCAACGGGTTCGATATGCAGCAGCCACCAGTGGTCAACAGTCGCATTGGCACCTGGCGTGACGGCCTGGACAACCGCAAAAAGGGTTCCCACGGTGACCAGGGGCAGCACAAGCCGCCGCACTTTTCCTTTGATAAAACCCAGCGGATGGCCTTGATAGGGACGAAAGCCGTAGACGTAGCCCGAGATAAAGGAAAAGAGCGGCATCCGGACATAGGCCAGCGCTTCATTGACCACCTGCAGCCAATGTCCCTCCGGAATTCTCAACCCCACGGCAGGTGTATCACCCACGACATGAAAAAGCACGAGCAGCACGCACGCGATGCCCCGCAAGGTATCCACCTCAATGCTGCGTTTCATTTTTGTGCTGCTGTTGCTCATTGGCCCTTGCACCCCGCTGAAAAATCAAAGGACCTAGCGTAATCTGAAGAGGCATCGATAAGGCCTGATGGTTGCAAAATGCTACAGGCAAACTGTTGCAAGTCGTAGGAAGACCACCCTTGCCGGCAGGTGAGTCGGTGAGGTCAAGCGCATGGCCGGCCGCGTTCGGGGAAACAGTGAAGACGCAGCAGGGCGTTATCCGACGTGGCCCGCGGTAATGGCCTACAGGCCACCGTTTTTCTCTCCTACATGGATTGTCAGCCATCCTTCTATTGTCCTGGCAGGAGCATCCCCCATCATGAGTCCAGTTGTTATTGCGGCCACTTCAATGTTGGTCAACGAATGAAAAAAATGAACCGGGAAGTGGTGAAAAATGAAGTCTCCTATATCGCCCACAGGCGAAAATTCTGCGGCCGAGGGTTATTTGAAGTTGATCAGTCAGGCCGTAGCGACCGGATGGCGGCATATTGACTTGTTGAACTGGTTGCAGGGCGACGTCCAGCATTACCTGCCTCATGACATCCTGCTCGCCGGATGGGGGGATTTTCGGGAGGGTTCGATACACCACGATGTCCTGTCCAGTCGGCCTGGCGTGCGCTCTTATGCGGCGGGCACGGAGGTGCTTCCGTTCCTGTTGGGAAAGTTTCACGACAGTTGGGTCGCGGCGCAGAGAAAACCCTGTCGTCTGGATTTCGGTGAATTTGCGTACCTGCTGGGCAATGCCAGCCTGGCTGGTTCCTTTTCCAGCGTGTTGCGCACGATGCGCTCTGTATTGATACATGGGATCTGCGATGAAAGAGGCCGCCATGAGTGCCTCTATGTGCTGTTAAGGGCAGGCGAAATTCCCGCCGAGCCCGCCACGACGGCCATGGGCGTGCTGATGCCCCATATCGACACCGCATTGCGGCAGGTCACGCACTTGCCGCAACAGCACCAACAGCTTCGTCAGTCATCGCCGCCTGCGCGGAGTGCCCCGGAGGACTCCTGTGGCTTGAGTGAACGTGAAACCCAGATCATGGCGTGGGTGGCCATGGGCAAGAC
Organism: Polaromonas sp. P4_F4; assembly: GCF_056401355.1. Classification (NCBI taxonomy): domain Bacteria; kingdom Pseudomonadati; phylum Pseudomonadota; class Betaproteobacteria; order Burkholderiales; family Comamonadaceae; genus Polaromonas; species Polaromonas sp. P4_F4. The sequence goes on from NZ_JBFUJO010000007.1 coordinate 203,484, forward strand.
CAATTCGGAGATCGGAACCATTCTGAATATCAGTGGATTCACAGTCAAAAACCACATGCAGCGCATTTTTCAAAAACTGAATGTATTCAATCGCACACAGGCAGTTTCCAAGGTAACGAGGGTGGCACTCGATGCCTGAATTCAACCCGGTCAATTCGGCATCGACTTCAGCCTGGCTGGGCCGTCGTGAGCCCCGATCCATGGGGTTGGGCAGAAGCTATATTTTCATCGCCATCGAAGCCGCGCTGGAGCCTCTGGTCCTGGTATTTTCGCTGTGGGCGTTGGCGTTTTACCTTGAAGACCAGGTAAGCCCGGCCTACCTGATCCTGTCGGTCATCGTGTTCTCTCTGTCTTTTCCGGGCACTTCCCAGCTTCGCCTGCCGGCGGGCAAAGCCGTGCTCAATATCGCCACTCACTGGCTCTGGATCGCCGGGTTGTTGTTGCTGGCAGGTGTTGCCACGGAATACCTTTACAGCTTGTCCCTGCCCGTGGTGGGCAACTGGTTATGGATTGCGCCGGTGGCCCAGATCGCTGCACACCTCGGGCTTAGAGCTGTCGCTCCCCAACTGCTGAAGTTGCAGGGCCCGCCCCGAAGCGCGGTCATTGTGGGTATGAACGAGCAGGGCGTGTCCCTTGCCCGGCATATCGCCGGGTCGGCCTACTCGGGTATCGAGCTGCTGGGGTTTTTTGATGACCGCAGCGAAGAGCGCAGGGTCGCACAGGACGAGCAGGGGCTGATCGGCAAAATCGATGACCTGCCGGCCTACGTCAAACAGCACCGGGTCCAGTTTATTTACCTGTCATTGCCGATGGCTTCGCGGCCACGCATTTTGCATGTCCTTGACGGCTTGAAGGACACCACCGCCTCCATCTATTTTGTGCCCGACATGTTTGTGACGGACCTGATTCAGGGCCGAAGCGATTCGGTATGCGGTGTCACGGTGATATCCGTTTGCGATACGCCGTTTCGTGGTGTCAATGGCGCATTGAAGCGAGCCAGCGACATTGTGTTGTCATTGCTCATACTGCTCTTGGTGTCTCCCCTCATGCTGGTGATTGCGCTGGCGGTGAAACTGGACTCACCGGGGCCGGTGATCTTCAAGCAACGGCGCTACGGACTGGATGGCGAGCAGATCCTGGTCTATAAATTCCGATCCATGGCCGTGACCGAAGACGGCAACACGATTCAGCAAGCGCAGAAAAATGACCTGCGGGTCACCCGGCTGGGCGCCTTCCTGCGCAGAACCTCGCTCGATGAGCTGCCGCAATTCATCAACGTCCTGCAGGGGCGCATGAGTATTGTCGGGCCCCGTCCCCATGCGGTTGCGCACAACGAAATGTACCGGACCCAGATCAAGGGCTACATGGTTCGCCACAAGGTCCGGCCCGGAATTACCGGTTGGGCCCAGGTCAATGGGCAGCGCGGCGAAACGGACACCCTGGACAAGATGGAGGCCCGCATTGACTGCGATCTTGATTATTTGAGAAATTGGTCGTTGCAGCTCGACCTGTTCATTATCTTGAAGACCGTGCGGCTTGTTTTCAAAGACAGTTCCGCATACTGAAACGGATGGGGATGCAATGCGTCAAAGCGTCAAAGCGTCAATGTGCCCAGTAGTGCAAAAGAGCTATTTCACAACCTACACATTCCTATGAAACTAACATCTTTACTCCTCAATCAACGCGTTGCGATTCAACCCCGGAGGGGCACCCTGACTGATTCGTTTCCTCAAATCCGGCGCAGCCTTGGCCGCCCGCCTTCCTCGCGAGACTTCGCACTGATCCCGCTGGGCTCGCTTGCCTTGATGGGTCTGCTTCCGCTGGGGGCGTACGCGGACGAGCTGGACACCCTGCAGTTCCAGGCCGGGCAAAGTGTCCAGCACGACAGCAACGTGTTTCGCTTGTCCGACTCGGCGGACACCCAGGCGCTGTTGGGCACGTCAGGTCGTTCAGACACCATCGCCGTGACGACGGCGGGTTTCAAGGTGAGCAAGCCCTATGGCTTGCAGCGTTTTGAGCTGGAGGCCAATGCCGAGAAGCATAACTACAGGAATTTCTCGAATCTGGATTTCACGGCGTTTAACTATGGTGCGGCATGGCGCTGGAGTTTCACTCCGGCCCTCCACGGCAATCTGACGACGGACCGGCGGGAGTATGTCGATAACACGGCGGATGTGCAAAACACTGGCCAGCTCAATCGCCGGACGAACCGATCGACAGTATTCGATGCGGAATACGAACTCGACGGTGCCTGGCGTGTCCTCGGGGGCGTTTTCGAACGCACCAGCACCAGCAGCCAGCCTTTTACTTTTGAAGCCGACTACAAGATACGCGGTGCGGAGGCCGGTGTGCGGCATGTCTGGCCGTCGGGTACGTCGCTGGCCTATCGTTTCAAGAATGGCGAGGGCGAATATCCAGGCCGCACATTGTCGGCGGTGTCTGCCAGCGACTTTACCGATCGCGAACATGAATTGCGGCTTGACTGGGCGCCCACAGGGAAAACCACGGTGAAGGCCCGGCTTTCGCATTTTGACCGTGCCCACGATGGACTCTCCGCGCGGGATTTTTCCGGCGTCATTGGCCAGGTCGACGCAACCTGGGATGTGACCGGCAAGACCAGTATCACGGGTGGCCTGGCACGTGAAATGGGCAGTTACCAGACGACGACGTCGAGCTATTACCAGGGCTACCGCTTCTTCATTGCGCCGACCTGGAAACCGACGGAAAAAACCGCCATACGACTGCGTTATGACCATGGCTTGCGGGATTACCGGGGACCATTGCCAGGCTTTATGGCCACCGACCGCGAGGACACCACCAGGCTGGCTTCCCTGATCCTCGAATGGCAGCCAGTTCGTGCGCTCAAGTTAATGGCAACGGCCCAGCGCGATAAACGCACGTCCAACGCACCGGGGTTTGATTACACGAGCAATGTGTTTGGCGTTTCGGCGCTCGCAAGCTTTTAGTGGGCCAAGGCCCTTACGTGGCTTTCTCGCCGCACGTTGACCCATTCTTCCAACATTCAATTCACGAAAAAGGTGCCAAGATGAAACCCCTCTTGATCAGGTATTTCGCCACAGCAGTACTTTCTCTTTCCGCCATGGCTGCATTGGCACAGACGGCAACGACTGCACAGACGGCTCCAGCCGTCCGGGCTGCGGTCGCGCCTTCCGTGCCGTCGGGGCCATCGGGTCCGTCAGTACCGGCGGCGCCGGACAACCAGGATTACCGGTTGGGGCCGGGCGATGCGATCGGTGTGCAGGTTTACCAGAGCCCGGACCTCACGGTTGACGCCCGTGTTTCCGAAAGCGGGGTGATCAGCTACCCATTGATTGGCAGCGTGCAGCTGGGTGGTTTGACCATCGGCGAGGCCGAGAAAAAAATTGCCGATGCGCTGCGTACCGGGGGCTTTGTCAAGGTGCCGCAGGTGAATATCGTTTTGCGGCAGGTGCGGGGCAACCAGGTGGCGGTTTKGGGGCAGGTGAGCCGGCCTGGCCGATTCCCGCTCGAAACATTCAACACCCGTGTCAGCGACATGCTCGCGGCAGCCGGCGGCGCGACGCCGACGGGGGATGATGTGCTGATCATCACCGGCCAGCGTGACGGCAAGCCTTTCCGCAAGGTCATCGACATTCCGGCGCTGTTCCTGAACGAGAAATCGGAAGAGGACATCCTGGTGGCCGCCGGCGACACGCTTTATGTGAACAAGGCGCCGATGTTCTACATCTACGGCGAAGCGCAGCGACCCGGCCCCTACCGTATTGAGCGCGGCATGACGGTGATGCAGGCGCTGGCCCAGGGGGGCGGGCCCACTGTGCGCGGCAGCCAGAACCGCCTGCGCCTGCACCGCCGTGATGCATCCGGAAAGGTGGTGGAAACCGTTCCCCAGCTCACGGACAAGATTCGGGCGGAAGACGTGATTTATGTTCGTGAAAGCCTCTTTTAAGCTGCCATGACACTCCATCAATTCCTGTTGATCCTGCGGGCCCGTTACCGGGTGGCCTTGACGATCATTGCGGTTGCCGTGCTGTCGGCACTGGCGGTCAGCCTGGTCCTGCCCAAGAAATACGTGGCCCAGACCGCGGTTCTGGTTGATATCCGGTCACCCGACCCGGTAGCCGGCGCTGCCGTGCCGGGCCTTGTTGCCCCCAGCTATATGGCAACGCAGGTCGACATCATCGGCGGCGACCGCGTGGCGCAGCGCGTTATCAAAATGCTCAAACTGGACGAAAACCCGGGTACGCGGGAACGGTGGCTGGAGGCGACTGAAGGACGGGGCACGATGGAGGCCTGGATCGTTGATTCGCTGCAAAAACGGCTGGATGTGCACCCTGCACGGGAAAGCAATGTGATCAACATCACGTACAAGGGCGGCGAGCCGGACTCTGCGGCCCAGATAGCCAATGCCTTTGCCCAGGCCTATCTGGATATCAATCTGGCGCTGAAGACAGAACCTGCCCGCATCTATGCGGAATGGTTTGACGAGCAGACCAAGGCCTCGCGGGCCAAGCTTGAAGTGGCCCAGGCCCGTTTGTCCGATTTCCAGCAAAAAGCCGGCATCGTCTCCAGTGACGAGCGGGTTGACTACGAAACGACCAAGCTGAGCGAACTCTCGTCGCAACTGACCGTCGTGCAAGGCCAAACCACGGACAGCCAGAGCAAGCGCAACTCCCGCGGTGACACCGTCGCGGAGGTCATGCAGAGCCCCCTGATCAATGGTTTGAAGGCCGACATCGCGCGGCTCGAAGCCAAGGTGCAGGAGACCAGCGTGAATCTCGGGGCGAATCATCCGGTGCGCCAGCGTGCCGAGTCTGAACTGGCCTCCCTCAAGAGCCGGCTTGCCAGCGAATCGGGGCGCATTTCAGCCTCGATCGACACGGCCTATCGTGTGGGCAAGGACCGCGAAGGCGAATTGCAGGCTGCCGTCGGCGCGCAAAGGTCGCGGGTGCTCATGCTGAACAAGCAGCGTGACGAACTCAATGTGTATCGTCGCGACGTCGAGGCGGCCCAGCGCGCCTATGAAGCGGTCAGCCAGAGCGCCTCGCAGACGCGTTTGCAGAGCTTGACCAACCAGACCAATGTGGTCCGCCTCAATACGGCCACAGCGCCCGCCAATCCCTCCAGCCCGAAATTGCTGTTCAATCTGCTGATTGCGGCTTTTGGCGGAACATTGCTCGGTGTGGCCTGTGCCTTGTTGCTGGAACTGGCCAACCGCCGTGTGCGGTCCACGGAAGACCTGGTGCAGATGCTGGACCTGCCCGTGCTGGCCAGCATCAGCTCCAGTGGCGGCCGCCGGCTCTCCGGTTCGGGTCGCCTGGCCCTTGGTAACGGAAGCACAGCATGAAGAGAAATGATTCCCCACTCATCCGGCCAGTTCCCCTGACCTTGCCGAGCAAGCCGGCGGTCGGCGCGGGTCGCTCCATCGGTGCGATATTGGTCGACGCGGGCCGGCTGTCACTGGCCGATACCGAGCGCATCCTGCGGGCCCAGCGGGAAGGTGGTGCGCGCTTTGGCGATGCCGGCATGGCGCTGGGTCTGTTGACCGACGATGACGTGCGTTATGCCTTGTCCGTACAGTTTGACTACCCTTATATTGCCCGCGAAAGCAATTTGAGCCGCGAACTCGTCGCGGCTCACCAGCCCGCCAGTCGTTCGGTGGAGCAGCTGCGCGCCTTGCGCAGCCAGCTGATGTTGCGCTGGTTCGATACCGGTGCGGACCGCAAGGGGCTTGCCATTGCCAGCGCGGGCCCCGGGGAAGGGCGCAGCTACCTTGCCGCCAACTTGTCCATCGTATTTTCCCAGCTTGGCGAGCGCACCTTGTTGATAGACGCGGATATGCGGTCCCCACGCCAGCACACCCTCTTCAATCTCGGCAAGCGTGCCGGCCTGTCGGACATGCTCGCGGGCCGGGCGGGGCCGGAAGCCGTGGTCGGCGTTGCGGCGCTGCAGGACCTGTCGGTATTGCCGGCCGGCACCATTCCGCCCAACCCACAGGAGCTGCTGGGCCGGCAGGAATTCTCCAGGTTGTTGCAGTCGCTCGGCGAAGAATTTGATGTGATCATCATTGACACGCCGCCGGCCAGCAGGTGTGCTGATGCCCACACCGTGGCGGTTCGCGCAGGGGCCGCATTGATCGTGGCGCGGCAAAACAAGAGCTCCGTGCCGCAAATGGCCCAGCTCACCCAGGGTCTGCGCGAATATGGGGTGACCCTGGTCGGGTCGGTGCTTAACGATGCTTGATGAGGTTTCAATGATGCCTGGCAGTCCACCTGCATATCGCTCCCTGGGCGGCAGTGAGCAACACGGCGCCCAAGAGGCCACCCATGGCGTCGGCCGCCAGGTCGGACCAGCTGGCGATGCGTCCCGGCAAATAGGCCTGGTGCAACTCGTCCAGCACGCCGATCGCGACCGCGCCGGCAATGCAGCACGCTGTTCTGCGCCAGCCGCGCGCACCGCTGGCTACACCGGTGGCGCTGCCAATCAGGGCAAATGTCACCACATGCGCGAGCTTGTCCCACGGCGCTGGAAACAGCCCGGCGGCGAAGGGCTGGGCGCCCAGCGTATACAGGCCGGCGCCCGCCAGGATCACGGTCAGGACCGCCCAGGTACGGGCGCTGCGCAAGGGCGATGGGGGACGCGTTTTTTCGGGGCTCAGCATGTGATGTGCGCCGGTAATGCCCGTAGCGTCGATAGCGGGGAAGTGGCCTGGAGGGTGGCGATATGTTGAGCCGTCACCTGAAAGCCTCCAGGGACTGGCAGCAGCGGTGGGCCTTTCTCATCGACAAAATCGAGCGTGTGCAAACGCCCGCGGACGAGCAGCGTCTGCTGGCCCGTCTCAGCCGTCCCGACAGGCCTTTTGTGCTGGCCTTTGCCAATGCGCACGCCATGAACTCCCTTGCCGCCTCGGGCCCCTTTTTTGCCGCGTTGCAATCGGCCGACATGGTGCTCAGGGACGGCTCGGGCATGGCAACCCTGTTCAAGCTTCTTGGCATGCCGCCCGGTCGAAATCTCAATGGCACCGACTTTATTCCCGAGCTGGTGAGGCAGTTTGACGGCCGGAGCATTGCCGTGTTCGGAACGCAGAATCCCTACCTGGAGCGGTGCCTGAATGTCCTTGCGCGCAAGCTGGCACCCAGCAGCTCCTACGTCAGCGCGCATGGTTTTCTCGATATCGCCGCTTATACCTCTCTGGCGCAGGCGCAACAGCCCGGGCTGATCGTGCTGGGCATGGGCATGCCGCGGCAGGAGGAAGTGGCGGCAGCGCTGCGTTCGGCGCTGACTCACCCCTGCCTGATCGTTTGCGGCGGAGCCATCGTCGACTTTCTCGGCGGCAAAACACCGCGTGCGCCAATGTGGATGCGAAGGCTGGGGCTGGAGTGGATGTTTCGTCTGGCCATGGAGCCGCAGCGCCTGTTCCAGCGCTATGTGATCGGCAATCCGCTGTTTTTGTCGCGGGCCGTACGCCTGGCATCGGTTCGCCGCGGTTGATGCTGGCCCGCAGCCGCGAAGGTCAGGCCAGTCAGGCCACATAACGGTTGTCGACATCAGGCACGCAATTGTTTTTGACGATTTTGCCCGGGTTGCCGAGCACCATGCTGTAGGGTGGAATGCTTTCATACACATAGGCGCCGCCGGCAATCCGGCTGCCCTTGCCTATGGTAACGCCGCCCACCACGATGGCGTGCGGGCCGATCCAGACCTCGTCTTCAATCACGGGATAGGTGGTGAGCCGGCGGCCGTCGTTGTCGATATGGTCGCGCTGCCCGAGCGTGACGCCGTGAAACAGGGTCACGTTGCTGCCAATGCGGGCTCCGGCATTCACCACGATTCCCCGCCCATGGGTCAATGCCAGGCCGGGGGCTACCGAGGTTCGCCAGGGTAATTCAATGCCCGCCAGCTGGCTCGCCAGGCGATGCAGCAGCCTGGCGGGTGTCAGCAGCAGCCAGCGCAACGGCACGGCACATCGGTCGGCCGCCTGGCAACAGCGCAAGGTGGCCACCACGCGAAATGCCGGGTTCGAGAGGATGCCCTTGAACACCAGCCACCCGCTGGAGCGCCCGAATACGCGGTAGGTATCGGCTTTCAGGGCGTGCATACAGCATTGCCCAAGGGCGGGGAGCGCTGCGCCGTGTTCCCTGTAAACCAGTCTGCGCAACTTTGCAGGCTGGCAGCGTAGGGTGTCCAGGTCACTCCCAGCTTCTGCTCTGCCAGCGCGGCATCGAGGTGAATATGCTGGGCCCACAAGCGAAGCAGTCCGGGTGGCATGGGGTCCGGCAAACCGGAAGTCGGCCTGCCCATGCGTTTGAATGCCAGTTGTATGGCCTTGAGCGGCGGCCCGGCCAGCAGGGCGACCAGCCGGAGCTGGCGCGGCCCGATGCGCGGCACGGGCGTGGCTTGAAGTGCCAGCGCCAGGTCCACGAAATAGTCGTTCCAGCGCGGGCTGTCAGGCGCCGCCAGGTTAAAGACCGGCATGTCGCCCGGTCTGACGGGCAGCTGCAGCGCGGCTATCAGCGCCTGGCAAACGTCGTCCACATGGACCAGGTTGGACCAGCCGTCACCCGCCACGCCTAGGTCGCCGAGCCGGCCGGTTTGCAGCCATCTCCCGACGCGGCCGACCCACAACTCGCTGCCAGTGCCGAAAACACAGCCCGGCCGCAGCACCACGGCCTCACCGCCGCGGCGTGTAAATTCGCCCATGTGTTTTTCCGCATCGCACTTGGCCTGGCCATACCAGCCGAGGCTGGGGTCAAGTGTTGCGTCTTCGCGGACCACACCTTCCACGGGGCCATAGACCGACATCGTGCTCAGGTGAACAATGCGCCGGCACCGCGTGCCCAATGCGGCCTGCACCAGTACCCGCGCGCCTTCGGAAATCGAGCGCGCATCGCCCGCGACGCAATTGACCACGGCGTCAAAGTCTTCCAGCGCCGCAGTCAGCGCCTGGAGGTCACGGCTGTCCACGCGCAAGGTCTCGACGCTCCCGTTGCCCGCGCCGGCAGTCCTGCGCGAGGCGCTGACCGGTATCGCCCAGGCCGTGTTCTTCAGCGTCTCCACAAGCTGCTTTCCAATGTGGCCGGACCCGCCCAGCACCAGGACTCTCAGTATTTTCATGCGCACTCTCCCAGGGGCGCGGCATGCTCTGCCTGCAGGCGCCGCGCCAGGCTGTCACCCAGCCTGAGCGACATCGCAATCAGCGTGAGCGTGGGGTTGGCCTGGCTGGAGGTGGGGAACACGGCGCTGCCCGCCACGAACAGGTTGCGTACCGAATGCACCCGGCAATCGGCGTCGACCACGCTGGTGCTTGGGTCGCGGCCCATGCGTGCCGTACCGATGTGGTGACCGCCATAAGCGCCAAAGCGCATGATGTCTTCTTCCAGTGTGTCGCGGTCGTAGTCAAAGCGGCCAACTCTGCTTTGTGCAAACTCCTGCACCAGCACGTCCAGCGTGCCACGGACCGAATCAATGTCCGCCTGGCTGTAGCGCCAGTCCACGCGCAGCTGCGGCATGCCGAGGGCATCGAGCTTGTCGGTCAGCGTCACGCGGCTGCCGGCTTGCGGCATCTGCTCACCGTGCACCTCCAGGCTGAAGCGGTTGGTGCGGTTGCGCAGGATCACCGACGGGAATTTGCGCTCGGCGAGCGAGCGCCGAAGCAGCCAGTGCCCGAGAAAGGCCGTGGTGTCCATCGGGTCGGCCATCACATTGAAGAGATGGCGGGCGTAGCGCCCCGGCGAGGTGGCGTTGCCGTCGTTCAGCCGTTTGCCGTATTCATAGCTGATCAGCTTGCGCGCCAGAAACAACCCGGACAGCACGCCGTTGCGGTGCGCCGGATCGGTGATGCGCGGAAAGTGCAGGCGCGCCACCGCGTTCGCCAGCCCCAGCCGCCGCTGCTCTGCCGCTGTCACCGACAGTCGCCGGCGGCAGTAAACGCCTTCCGGTGCCACTTCGTAGCCGTGCCGCACGTTGCGGGTCGGGCCGTCGATGGTCAGCGTGCCGACATTGCCCGCGATGTGGCACATGTAATAGCGGCCAACCACGTCGTGGAAATTGCCCACGCCTGCGGGTGTGACATCGCGCGAGGCCAGCAGCAGGCGCGCGGCTTCAAGGCCGCCGGCAGCCAGCACCGCCGCGCGCGGCGTGACCACAAACCGCGTGCCAGCCAGGGTGGCAACTTCCAGGCTGCGCACTGCCTGCCCGTCGGCCTGCAGCCGGACGGCGGTGCAATTGGCGCCGAGCAGAACCTGCACGCCGGGCGCCAGTTGCAGCCGTTTGGCATAACGGGTGCCGAAGTGGGTCGGGCAGGAAAACCGCTCGAGCCCGCTGGTGCGCACGCGCGGGCTGTCAAAGCCGCGGATCAGGGGCTCGAGTTGCGGGCCGAATGCTTCACCGGCGTCATAGCTGAAACGCCCGGCCTCGGCCAGCGCATTGGCTTGCGGGTAATAGGGCAGCAGATCGTCATACGACAGCGGCCAGCCGCTGTGCGGTACATGGCTGCGTGTTTCAAAGTCAATGGGGTCAAACGGCATGCACCGGCCACCCCAGATCGCCGACGAGCCCCCCAGTCGCCGCTGCCGGTACTTGTCGGGCGGGCTGTGCAATCGCTCATCGGCGACCTCGCCCTCATAGAGTGACTGCGTTTTTTTGTCTTCCTCCAGTTGCCCTGACTCCAGCATCAGCACCGACAGGCCGCGCTCGGACAGCGACAGCGTGAGCGCGATGCCCGCAGGGCCTCCACCCACCACGCAGACATCGGCATGCAGCTCGGCGCCGTTCTGGATGCTGTTGGCATCAATGATCATGGTGACTGTTCCTGCAGGGAGGCGCTGCTGGCGTGCCGGGGCTGGCCGGCAATACCGAAGTGGCGCTGGTGAACCCGTGCCACGCTGGCAAAAAACCGGGTCAGGGAAAATTGCTGTTCATACAGCGCGCGTCCGTTGCGTCCCAGCCTCTCCATCAGTTCCGCTTGCTGCAACACCCGCTGCAGGCCTGCCGCGAGGCCGGCCACATCACCGGGCCGGACGAAACAGGCATTGACGTCATGCGTCAGCACCGAGGGAATTTCGCCGACCGGGCTGCAAACCACTGCAACCCCATTGGCCAGTGCCTCCAGGATGACCAGGGGCAGGCCTTCGTCGTAAGAGGGAAGCACCAGAACGTCGGCGCGGGCCATCAGGCGCGCTACCTTGGGTTGATCCGACCAGCCCTCAAAGCGCACGAAACGGTCAATGCCGAGTTCCCGGGCCGTGGCCTGGTAAGCCTGCATATCCCCGCCGCCCGCCAGGCACACCTCCAGCCGGGCGGTATCAAAACCGGGCAGGGCCAGGGCCTGCAGGAGGTCGGACACCCCCTTGCGCTCCGACAGGTTGCCGACAAAGAGCACACGCTGCACCGCATGCGCAACGACTTTGCGCCGTGCTTCCGTGGGTTCTGGAACGCCGTTGATGACGATCTCCACGCGATCGGCCGGCACCCGCAACTCGTTGATGACGAAGCTTTTTGCGGCGTTTCCAAGCACCACACAACTGGCCGGCAGTGAAAAGACCCAGCGCGTCAGGGCCTGCAGCGGGCTCGGCAGGGTCCGGTAGAAGTGATGCAATTGCGCGGCGTGCAGGTGCAACACCACCGGTACACCGAGGGCGCGGCTCGCGACGATCACGGCGCTTTTGCGAAACAGGCTCAACCGCTCGGCCATGTTGACGTGCACGCCGGCCAGCCGCCCGTCGAGCCGCCCGCGTACCAGCCGGGCCAGGGCGGTTGCGAGCACCCAGAAAGAATAGAGCGCGTTGGCACCGCCGCGCGTATCCAGCGGGCGCAATTCGGCAGCGCCTGCGGGCGTGGAAAATGCCTGGGCCTGGATCAGGTAGTCGGCCACCTTGAACATGCCCCCGCCCTTCGGGGTCCAGGGGCAGGCAATGTAGATGTAGCGGCCCTCAAGCTCGCGGACGGCTGTGCCTGGCATCGGTTCACTTCGCATGTTTATTTTCCGGGATGTTGATAAGAGAGTCGGGACGGACTGAACAGGATGCGTTTGAGAAAATCGGTCATGGGGCGTTCAAGCCACACATAGGAAAGGCAACCGGTCACGATCACCAGCAGGCCCACTGCCAGCACAATGACGAGGCCGTTTTGCACACCCAGCCACCTCAGTGCCAGCACGCCCGCCGGCACCACAAACGTGTGCGAGAGGTAAATGGAGTAGGAGGCATCTCCCAGGAAGGACAGCGGCGAAGCCAGGCGGCTACGCGCGGTCCAGGGCTCCAGCCAGACGGCGCCCAGCACCACCAGCGCCGCTCCTGCGCCCCATGTCAGCAGACGGTCGGTCGGGTCTTGCCCGCCCACGCCAAACATGAGCACCGCACCGGCCACCATGGCAAAAGGCCCCAGGGCCGGCGCCACCGTGCGGCCATGCAGCAGCAGATGCGCAATGCACACACCGAGGATGAATTCGAACACGATGGAGTTTGCATAGAAAGCCAGCGGCACCGCGCCGGGCAGGTAGCTGCCGGCCAGAAAAATCACCAGGAATACCAGCAGGCAGAACCTGATGCGTGGTGCGCCGAGTGCCATGGCCAGCGCAAACACCGCATAAAAAAGCATCTCGAAGTTGAGCGTCCAGCCGACGGGAAGCGTCGGTTGGATGAAGCCCCACGGGCTCGTGGCCGGAATGAAGAGCAGCGATGCCGCCAGATGGCCGGGCTCCACCGACGATCGTGATGCCAGGGTGGGCAGGGCCAGCAGCAGGGCCGCCTTGAGCAGGGTATAAAACCAGTAGAGCGGCGCGATCCGCAGCAGGCGGCGCTTCATAAAGACCCAGGCCGCCGCCAGACGGCCTGCGCTGTCGGTAGGCGTGTTGCGGGTGGACATGGCCATGACAAAGCCGCTGATCACAAAGAAGATGTCCACTCCGGCCGAGCCGGCGTGCCAATAGTGACCGGGCCCCTGGCCGGTGATGTGAATCGAGATGGCCTGGGTAATGTGCATCACCACGACCAGCATGGCCGCAATGAACCGCAGGATTTGAACGCCGGTGAACTGCTGGGTCATACGCGATCTCTGCCAGGTCGATCCGTGCTGGGGACAGTTTCGTTTCTCATGGGGAAACGCCATGCGCCGGTTGCGAAGGAATGCCGGTGGGCTCCTTCAGGATGTGGCTGGAAATGCGTTCATGCGCGGGCCGGCGCGCGCGGAGCAGGCCTCGCACCAGGCCGGCGGCGTTGAAGCACCAGGACACCACGGAATAAATCGCTTTGGTCGCCGAGCGCTTGCGCCACGCCATCAACAGGAAAGGCGCTGCGGCCAGTGCGCAAAACAATCCCAGGCTTGCGGTCCCGGACACGGGCCAGAAGGGCATGCTGAGCAACACGGCCCACCAGGCCAGAACGGCCAGGTAAATCCGCAACTCGCGCAGGCCCGCCACCACCAATGGCAGGCGCGGCTGGCCGGCCGCGGCGCGGACCAGTTCACCCAGGCCGCAAACATAACGGCTGCGCCAGCGCCGCATCAGCAGATCGTATGGCGGCGCATCATGCCCATAGTGAGAAGCCGCATCCACCGGCAGGCGCCAAAGCTGCCAGCCCAGGGTGCGCAGCCGCACCGCCAGGTCAAATTCTTCGTAGCTGTGCAGGTTGCGGTCCGAGAAATACCCCGCGGCCTCGATCGCGCTGCGCCGGTACAGGCCGCCGCCATCGAGGCGGTCGACGCTGCCGGGCGAGAGGTGAGCGGACTGGCGCTCTCCGCGCGCCAGGTATTCCAGGCTGTGCATGTTTTGTTCAACCACGCGGCCACCGACACCGGCAATATCGGGGTGCCCGATCATGACGGCGAGCGCGCGCTCCAGAAATCCTTCGGCCATCTGCATGTCGCCGTCGAGAATGTAAACAAACTCGCCGCACGAGTGCTGGTAACCCAGCTGTGGGCCCGCCCCGCAGCAACGCTCGCTGGCATGGGCAAGCTGCACGATGCGAATGGGGTAAGGCCGTGCCAGTTCCACCGTGCGGTCGGTGGAACACGAGTCCGCGAGCACCACCTCGCCGCCCACTGTGGCGACTGCACGCAGCGCGCTTTTCACGGTCGCCACGATGTGCCGTTCTTCGTTCAGCGCCTTGATGATGACGGATACGCGGCATGCCGGGGCACCCGCGTGAAGTGTGTTCCAGGAAGTTTCTGCCTTCATTTTTTCTTATCCTCCATCGGCGACATCGACCGCCCGGACAGCACGGCGTATGCGCCAGAGTTGCCAGTTCCTGACCAGCAGTCCCGGGAAAAAACAGGCCATGGCTGCGGTCATCCACCAGCGTTTGGTGCTGGCGGCACGGCGGCCCTGAATGAGCCAGCGCAAGCCCTCGAGGCGCCTGCCCGACGCGAGCGCCTGGCGTGCCAGCGTCACTTCATGCTGGGCTACCAGCCATAACGCGGATTGGCGCCTGGCCTCGGGCATGGCGCCGCCCAGCGCGCGTTCTTTCATGCGTTGCAGGAAGGGGGGCATGGTCAACGCCGCGTGGTGCGCCGTCAGGCTGCCCGCTACCGCGGTTCGGTAGGCTGCCAGCGGTGCCCGGGCCAGTGCAACTGGTGAATGCTCGGCCAGGCGGAACCACAGATCCAGGTCTTCCCCATGGGACTCGCCGGGTGCAAAGCAGGGCTGCATGCGCTGCAGCAGCGCGGTCCGCACGGCGATGGAGCTGGTGAAGAGCGACGGGCCGTTCATCCACCGCAAAGCCAGGTCTGTAATCAGTTCCACGTCGGGTGCTTCTTCCGGGACTGACCATCGCGGCGGCCAAATGCCGTCGCCGTCGCCGTCGGGCACCGTCACAAAATCGGTCGCCAGTATGTCTGCCGCCGGACAAGCCCGGTGGGCCAGCAGCAAGGTCGCCAGATAGCGGGGATGGTGCCAGTCATCGGCGTCCAGAAACGCCACCCATTCGCCACGCGCCAGTTCTATGCCCTTGTTGCGCGCCGCGGACACTCCGGCGTTGGCCTGCCGCACCAGCCGCACGCGCGGATCGGTGATCGCCGCGACCAGATCGGCCCCGCCGTCGCGGGAACCGTCGTCGACAACAATGACCTCGAAGTCCGTGAAGGTCTGGGCCAGTGCGGAATCAAGTGTGCTCCGGATGTAAGGCGCCTTGTTGTAAAGCGGTATGACGATGGAGAATTTCATGGCCTGCCCCGGGCGGATGCCAACCCGTCTTTGGCGGTGGCAAAACCTGCATGCGCACGGCTGCGCGCCGTTTGTGCTTTGGTAATTCGGGCCATGCGGGCCTCGCTGGCGGCGGCCGCCAGCGTCATCAGCAGCAGCACATGGGTCACCAGTTCGGCACCATAGCCAAACAGCAGCAGCGGGACCTCGCTCATGGAGCGCAGGGCCAGTGCCACGAACAGCGCCAGCGTGAGCCCGCCGCTGGCGCGCGCATAGCGCAGCGAGAGCACCAGCAGGATCAGCGCATAAAGCACCAGGGCCGTCGCCCCGACCGTGCCGGAGCGCGACAGCGTATCCATGAACTGGTTGTGGGCGTGCGTCGCGTTGGGCATGCCGATGCTGGCCCGGAAGCTGGCGTCCCATAAGGTGGGCCCGTAACCGAACACGGGGTTGCGGCGCCACTCCTCGTAGGCGATCGCCCATATCTGGTCCCGTCCCGTCAGGGAGGCGAGCTGGGCCCCCTCGGCGCTGGCAAAAAAGCTGCTGAGCCTGGCGTCCAGTTCACCAAACATCAACAACAGGGCGAGGGCCGAGACCCCGGCCATGAACACCAGCAGGGAGACGACACCCACTTCGGGATGCAAGGGGTCACCCACACGGCGCCAGAAGGACGGGCCCTGTCGCACGAGGAGGATGCAGAGCGAACAGACCACAAAGGCAATCCACGCGGTCTTCGACTGGGCCAGAAACAGCACCGCCAGCCCGAGGGCCCACGCCAGCCGGTTAAGCCACACGTGCTGGTAAGGGCGCGCGAGCAGGCACAGCAAGCCAAGTTGGGCCAGGATTCCCAGGGACACCGCATGGGCCGCGAGACCGGCCAGGCGCGGCACACCCGGCAGAAAGCCCTGCGTGTAGGAATTGTCCAGCACCAGACTGGGCTTTAGCGGAATCAGGAGCAGACCGGCCGCCAGGAACAGCAGCAGCGCGTTGCGCGCCGCCCTCAAGGCAAGGTCACGTTCCATGCCGCTGACCAGTACGGCGGCAATCCCAATCACCAGCGGGTAGACGTAGTCGTGCGACAGGTGCGGGTGCGCGCCCAGGAGCGCAGGGGCGGCCACCGTTGCGGCCCAGAAAAGAATGAAGGACACCAGTATCAGCGGTGGTGCTGGCGCCGCTTTTCCGCGATTGAGGAAGCGGGTGACGATGCGCTCGCCTGCAATGGTCAGCAGCAGCAGCGACATCAAGGGCTGTGCCAGGCGCACCAGCGGGTGGCGCACCAGCGCGACGGGCTCGGTCAGGCTCAGCGCATGGACAGACAGGTCGCGGCCGGAGAGCAGGTTGCTCAGTGCCACCATCAGCAGCATGGCATAGAAAATCACATGCATATAGCCGTGGGACTGGCGCGTTGTCAGCTGGACGGCGCCCGCCATGCCCGCACTCGCGGACAGAGCCGCCAGGACGGCACCTGTGACGAGGATGGCAATGGTGATGGCTTGTTCCATGGTGGGCCGATTTCAGAGGCGTTGCTCGCCGAGGGGCTCGGGAAGCGGTGATGCAGGCGCCGCACCCAGGTGGCTGGCCAGCCCCGGGAAGAACCGGATGAGCATGCCGGCGGTTTGATCACCCAGCGCCTGTGGACGCAAGGCGACGAGCAGGGTCATGACAAGCAAGGCCATCAGCGTGCTGGCTGCCAGTGACAGCAACGGCATGTCAAACTGCGCGACGGCACGCTGACCCGCGACCGCAGCCGCGGCGCACAGGACGCTGAGCAACAGACCGCGCGCAGCATGGGGCAGCAGGGCGGTCCACGGCAGCTGTACCGCCCGGAAAGCTGCCGTGCCCACGACCAGTGCACGCAGTACCAGCAGCCCGGCAGCAACGCCCGCAGCCGCATGGATGCCCTGTCCGGCATAAAGGTAAAAACCCAGTGCGCCCAAACCTACCAGCGGCAGTTGCAGCGCAAACTCATAGTGCTTACGCCCGGTATTCCAGAGCACGGGGGTCGACAGGCCCCAGAGCACATACGCCGGCATGCTCAAAAACAAAATCGCCAGCACCCAGGCTGCTTCGCTCCACTGGGGGCCGTACAGCAGGCGCACCAGATCCGCTGAAATGAGCGCGAGAAACACAAAGGCTGGAAGGCCCAAAACAAAAATGGTGGCCAGCATCTGAAGATAGGCCCGGCCAAGCCTTTGCAGGTCGTCTTGCAACCGTGCACCGGCCGCCAGAAACGCTGGTTGCAGCGCGCCGAGCAGCAGGGTGTTCGGCATGGTGGCCAGGTTATAAGCCACGTTGTAAAGACCCAGTGCCTGGGCATTGAGCAGGCGCCCTATCAGTACGCGGTCAAGGTTGTTGAGCAGCCAGTTGACGATGTTGGTGGCAAACACGGCGCGGCCGGTCCCCACCGCCGTGGCCGCGTCGGCGTACCAGAAAAGCGGGCGCACGGCATGTGGCCTCAGTGCATAGCTGGCCACCAGCAGCACGCCGGACTGCACCAGCCACGCGGCCACCAGCGAGGCGGTGCCCCATCCCAGCAGGGCCATGGGCACCCCTACCGCGACATAGCCTGCGGCATAGCTGCCCACCTGAACCAGACCGACGGCCTTGAAATTGAGGTCGCGCTGCAGCAGGTAGCTCGACGGCGCAGCCGCTGCGGTGAGCAGGCAGGCTATAGAGAGCCATTCAACGACGGCCTGTGCGCGCGGTTCCCTGAAGTAGCTGGCCAGGACGGGTGCCAAAAAATACACGGCAAGCATGGTCAGCGCACCCACCATCAATTGCCAGGTCCATGCGAAGCGGATGTCCTCGTCGCCCAGTGTTTCCCGCTGCAGCAGGCTCCAGCTGAAGCCGAAGCCGGAAAAAAAGGTGGCGAAAGTCAGCACCACCATGCCGATGGCAAATACGCCGAAGATGTCCGGGCCCAGGGTACGGGCGAGCACCACCTGCGCCACCAGTTGCAGCGCAAAGCGGGCCACGGTGGAAACTGCGCTCCATTTCACCGCAGCGACACCGGGCCGGCCGAGTCCGCCGGTGTTCATCAGGGCATTCCTGAGCCACGTCGCCGCAATGCAATAGCGCCCATCAACACCAGGGTGATGAGCAGGGTGGCATGGGGGTTTTCTCGAGAATCCCCGGCGGTTGATTCATGCACGGTGGAGGACCGTGGGGGGCTGTGGCTCTGCCCTTCCGAAAGTTTCGTATTGACTTTGATGTTTTGGACTTTGATGTTTTGGGCTTCGCGCAGCCGTGCGACTCGCGCGGCGGCATCGCGTGTCAGGGTGTCGGTGGTGGAACCCACCGGGGTGGCGGCGAAAGCGGAAGCAATGCAAGCGTTTAAAACGACTGTAAGCAAGGCGCGGTACATGACCTTTTCTCCCTGTAGAAGCAATTATGAAAGTTTGTTGTGCAGTGCAGCAATTGACAATAGTCCGATCGGCTCATGAGCGTTTGTGCCTGAGAGAACGCGGACGGGAACTTTTGCCGTGAGAGCCTGCCTCGTGAGGTCGTGGGGTGCGAGAAGCGGCTCAGGTCACCGCCGCGGGCCGCAGGGGCTCGTTTGGCCTGCGGCGCAGGCGTGGCCGTGGGGGCGCATCCGGGCCTGTCGGGCCTGCCTCGTAACCATCGGGATTGGTTTGCTGCCAGCGCCATGCGTCTCGGCACATGTCGTCGATCGTGCGCGTTGCGCGCCAGCCCAGTACGGCATCGGCCAGCGACACATCCGCGTAATACTGGGCCACGTCACCTGACCGGCGCGGCGCGAATTCATGGGGAATGCGCCGGCCGCTCGCGTGCTCAAACGCGCTCACTACCTCCAGTACGCTGATCCCCTTGCCGGTGCCAAGATTGAGCGTAAAACTCTGGGGACGCGTCAGCAGCGAATGCACGGCGGCCACATGGCCCTCGGCCAGATCCATCACATGCAGATAGTCGCGCACACCGGTCCCGTCGGGTGTGGGGTAGTCATTGCCAAACACCTGCAGGCTGGCACGCTTGCCGACGGCTACCTGGGTTATATAGGGCATCAGGTTGTTGGGAATCCCGCGAGGGTTTTCGCCGATCAGGCCGCTGGGGTGTGCGCCCACCGGGTTGAAGTAGCGCAGCACGCCGACGCGCCAGGCCGGATCGGCCGCGCGCAGGGAGGCCAGGATGTTTTCACACATCAGCTTGGTCTGGGCATAGGGACTCTCGGGCGCACACGGGAACTGCTCATGGATGGGAACACTGGCCGGATCGCCATACACCGTGGCGCTGGAGGAAAAAACCACGGAGCGGCAGCCAGTTGTTTCCATGGCTTGCAGCAGACTCATCAGACCACCAACGTTGTCGCTGTAGTACTTGAGCGGCTGCTGAACACTTTCACCGACCGCTTTGACACCCGCAAGGTGAATGACTGCCTCACACGCGTAGTGACGCAGTACCTCCGCCACAAAACCTGGATTCAGGACATCACCCCGCTCGCGTATGACGCGTTGTCCCGTCAGTTTTTGCAGCCTGTCCAGTACTGCCGGATGGCTGTTGGAGAAGTTGTCGAGAATGACGGGTTTGTAGCCCGCATCAATCAGGGCTGCAAAGGTATGACTGCCGATATAGCCGGCACCCCCGGTCAACAGGATGGGGGTGGTGTTGGTGTTGGTGTTGTTGGGGGTGTTGTTTTTTTTCAAAATCATTCCAGGTAGCCGGCAAGCCGGTGGATTCATCGGTCGGAGCAAGTCGCACGCACCGGACGCAAAACCTTGCAGTTCCGGCGAAGCAATGAAACGGCGACACGCGCTGATGCTTGGTGCTGCGAACAGCTGCGAGGCGCAACGTTTGGCGGCAGCGAGCAACAGCAGCAGCGCCATCTCCCAATCGCTTTGAGTATCCCCATCGGAAACGCAAGCCATGTCGGTGCTGTCCGACTCGGTGCGTCGGACGGCACCTGATTTCACGGTGTTCCCGCGAAAGCGTGTCCAATCGTGTGTCCAATCGTTTTCTCATGTCCATGAACGACAACAGACGACGACAGACGACAACAGGGAAGGCCGTGTATGGGCCTTCACGCAGTCATGCCGGCCTGGGCAGGCCATGACGCGTTACCGCATTACCGTATTACGCGGAAAGATGAGAGGAGGAAGCGGGGGTGTGCAGCCTGACTGAGGCCACAGAAAGTAACAAAGATTTTTTGACACCGAAGCTGCCTGGGAAGCTGCTTCGGCTTTGGTTTGCCATGCGGCCCATGAGGGGCGCACGGGCGGGCGCCGGCAGCAAGGCATTGGCGCAGCCGGCTCGTGTGGATGGGTAAAAGCCGTTCCTGACGGGACGCCGGCCTGCATGCATGACCCGAGCCATGCCATGACGGGAGCTGCGCCCCAAGGCGCAGGGCGCGCTTACATGCCGCTGTAGTTGGGTCCGCCGCCGCCTTCGGGTGTAACCCAGACAATGTTTTGCGTCGGATCCTTGATGTCGCAGGTCTTGCAATGCACGCAGTTCTGCGCATTGATCTGCAGGCGGTCCGTGTTGTCGGTGTTTTTCACGAACTCGTACACACCGGCCGGGCAATAGCGGCTTTCGGGGCCGGCGTATTGGGCCAGGTTGATGTTGACCGGCACGCTCGCATCCTTGAGCGTCAGGTGCGCCGGCTGGTGCTCTTCGTGGTTGGTGTTGGACACAAAGACCGACGTCAGGCGGTCAAAGGTGATCTTGTTGTCGGGTTTGGGGTAGACGATGGGCTGGCACTCTGCGGCCGGCTTGAGCATGGCGTAATCGGGCTGGGTGCGGTGAATCGTCCAGGGCGGGCTCTTGATGCCCAGCCTGGGCAGCAGCCACTGCTCGATGCCGGTCATGAAGGATCCCATGTACAAGCCCTTCTTGAACCACGCCTTGAAGTTGCGCGACTGACCCAGCTCCTGCGCCAGCCAGCTGTTGGCATAGGCTTCGGGGTAGGCGCCCAGCTCGTCGTGCTGGCGGCCCGATGTCACGGCAGCATAGGCGGCCTCCGCGGCCAGCATGCCGCTCTTGATCGCCGCGTGGCTGCCCTTGATGCGCGCGGCATTGAGGTAACCCGCTTCACAGCCCACCAGCGCGCCGCCAGGGAACACCGTTTTGGGCAGGCTCAATGCGCCACCGGCCGTGATGGCACGCGCACCGTAGCCGATGCGTTTGCCGCCTTCCAGGTATTGCCTGATGCTGGGGTGCGTTTTCCAGCGCTGCATTTCCTCAAACGGGCTGAGGTAGGGGTTGGTGTAATCGAGGCCGGTGACCAGGCCCAGTGTGACCTTGTTGTCCTCCAGGTGGTACATGAAGCCGCCGCCATAGGTCTTGCTGTCCATGGGCCAGCCGGCGGTGTGAATGACCAGGCCGGGTTTGTGTTTGGCCGGATCAATCTCCCACAGTTCCTTCACGCCCAGCGCATAGGCCTGCGGGTCCTTGCCTTCGTCCAGCTTGAAGCGGCTGATCAGCTGGCGGCCCAGGTGGCCGCGCGCGCCTTCGGCAAACACGGTGTACTTGCCATGCAACTCCATTCCCAGCTGGAAGTTGTCTGTCGGCTCGCCATCCTTGCCAATACCGAGGTTGCCGGTGGCGACTCCCTTCACCGAGCCGTCCTCGTTGTACAGCACTTCGGCGGCCGCGAAGCCCGGGAAAATTTCCACGCCGATGTTCTCGGCCTGCTGCGCCAGCCAGCGCACCACATTGCCCAGGCTGATGACGTAGTTGCCTTCGTTGTGCATGCAGTCGGGCACGAGAAAGGACGGCGTCCGGGTTGCGCCTGTTTCGCTGAGGAACAGGACTTCGTCACCCGTGACCGGCTGACTCAATGGTGCGCCCAGCGCCTTCCATTCGGGAATCAGTTCCGTGATGGCCCTGGGATCCATCACGGCGCCCGAAAGAATGTGCGCGCCGGGCTCGGAACCTTTCTCGAGGACGACGACGGAAATGTCTGTACCCTTTTCGGCCGCCAGCTGTTTCAGGCGGATCGCAGTAGCCAGCCCGCCCGGGCCGCCCCCTACAACGACAACGTCATATTCCATCGCTTCACGGGGACCAAACTGCGCCAGAATTTCTTGGGTATTCATCGGGGGACTCGCTGATAATGATTTGGATGATCGTTGCCTGTACCG
Source organism: Polaromonas sp. P4_F4 (assembly GCF_056401355.1). Lineage (NCBI taxonomy): Bacteria > Pseudomonadati > Pseudomonadota > Betaproteobacteria > Burkholderiales > Comamonadaceae > Polaromonas > Polaromonas sp. P4_F4. The sequence goes on from NZ_JBFUJO010000007.1 coordinate 225,714, forward strand.
CGGCAATTTTAAGTCGTGAATTCAGGCGCCCGGACGATCGTTCACTTTTAATCGAGAGGAGCCCCTAATGGCCTACAGCATCGATCTTTCAGGACGTGTCGCGCTGGTCACCGGCGCTTCCGGCGGTCTGGGTGCGCAGTTTGCCAAAACCCTGAGCCGCGCCGGCGCCGCCGTGGTGCTGGCAAGCCGCAGCCTGGACAGGCTCAAGGAGTTGCGCGCACAAATTGAGGCTGACGGCGGTGATGCGCATGTGGTGTCGCTCGATGTGATGGATCACGCCAGCATCAAGGCCGGCGTGGCCCATGCCGAGACCGAGGTAGGCCCCATCGACATCCTCGTCAACAACTCCGGCGTCAGCACCACGCAGCGACTGCAGGATGTGGACGAGGAAGACTATGACTTCATCTTCAACACCAATGTCAAGGGTGCGTTCTTTGTTGCGCAGGAGGTTGGCAAGCGCATGCTCGCCCGGGCCAGGGGAGAGGCCCCGGGCACCTATGGCGGCGGGCGCATCATCAACATCGCGTCCATGGCCGGGCTGCGCGTGCTGCCGCAGATCGGCGTGTACTGCATGAGCAAGGCCGCGGTGGTGCAGATGACCAAGGCCATGGCGCTGGAGTGGGGCAAGTTCGGTATCAACGTCAATGCCATTTGCCCGGGCTATATCGATACCGAAATCAACCATCACCACTGGGAAACCGAGCAGGGCAAGAAGCTGGTGCAGATGCTGCCGCGCAAGCGCATCGGCAAGCCGGAAGACCTGGACGCGCTGCTGGTGATGCTGGCCAGCCGGGAAAGCCATTTTGTCAACGGTGCGGTGATCGCGGCAGATGACGGTTTTGCGACCTGAGCACTCGCGAATGACGGGCGGCATTTTGGCCGGCCTCCTTGCGGGCGCGCTGTGGGGGTTGGTGTTTGTGGTGCCGCGCATGTTGCCCGTGGGCCCCGGTGCCTACTCGTCGGTGGACCTGACGGCCGGGCGTTTTGCGGCATATGGCGTGGTGGCCGCCGCGGTGATGCTGCTGGGCCGGCGCAGCCGGCGCCTGCCCACCGTGCGCCAGGCCTGGGCCGCCCTGGCCATGAGCGTGCTGGGTTTCAGTGCCTACTACCTGCTGCTGGTGCTGGCCATTCGCGATGCCGGCACCGAGGTGCCTACGCTGGTCATCGGCACCATTCCTTTATGGGTCATGCTGCTCGGCAAACCACACGGCCTGCGCTGGTCATCGCTGGTGCCCGGGCTGGCACTCACGCTGGCGGGCCTGCTGCTCATGATGGGTTCCACGCACGAGGCGGGTGGTCAAGCGTCCATGCATTTTTGGCGCGGCGTTGTTCTGGTGACCGCCTCGCTGGTGTGCTGGACGGTGTTCGCCATTGTCAATTCCGCATGGCTCAAGCGGCATCCCGAGGTCAATGCCACCGATTGGGCCAACTGGCTGGGCGTGGCCACCGGCCTGGGCGCGGTGCTGATGTGGCTGGTGGCAGGCTCTGATGCGGCGGTGCTGATGGCGCGCGACGACCGCACCCTGTTTGTCCTCCTGTGCGTGGTGGCCGGGTTTGGCTCTACCTGGCTGGCCACCATTTTCTGGAACATCGCCAGCCAGCGGCTCAGCGCCAGCCTGTGCGGTCAACTCATCGTCAGTGAAACCATTTTTGCCCTGCTGTATTCTTTTGCCTGGGATGGCCGTTGGCCCACAGCGGCACAGTTCATCGCCTGCGTGCTGTTCACGCTGGGCATTCTTGCCTCCATCCGGGCTCACCGCTGAATCACTTTTCCAAATTTTCCAAAATTCCCAACATGAAAATTGAAATTCCCGAGAAGAAAAAGCTGGTGCATGAAATGCGCATCCCGATCCGCTGGGGCGACATGGATGCGATGGGCCACCTCAATAACACCACTTATTTCCGCTACCTGGAAACCGTACGCATCGACTGGATGTACGCCATTGGCTGTCAACCTGATCCGCAAGGCGAGGGCCCGGTGATCGTCAATGCTTTCTGCAATTTCTACAAGCAGCTCGAATACCCGGGCGATGTGCTGATCAAAATGTATGTGAGCGATCCGGGCCGTACCACCTTCGAAACCTGGGCCACCCTGGAACGTGTGGACGATCCGGGCGTGATTTGCGCCGCGGGCGGTGCCACCACGATCTGGGTGGACTTTCCCGCGCAGAAGGCTAAAACCCTGCCGGACTGGATGCGTCAGGCGGTTGAGGGCTGAATTTTCGTTAACCGCGGCGCGTTCAGGTTGGTTTGGCGGATTTGGGAACGCGGCCCATCAGGTAGAACTCCGGGTTGGGTTGCATGCCGCTGAAATTTGCCATGCGGTTTGACAAGCCAAAAAATGCCGTGATGGCGGCGATGTCCCAGGCGTCCTCATCGTCGAAACCATGGGCATGCAGGGCTTTAAAGTCGCTGTCTTCCATCTCGTCGGAACTCAGGCACACCTTCATCGCAAAGTCGAGCATGGCGCGCTGGCGCGGCGTAATGTCGGCCTTGCGGTAGTTCACCGCCACCTGGTCGGCGACCAAAGGTTTCTTTTCATAAATGCGCAGGATGGCGCCGTGCGCCACCACGCAGTACAGGCAGTGGTTGGCCGCGCTGGTCGTCGTCACGATCATCTCGCGCTCGCCCTTGGTCAGCGAGCCCGTGGGGTTGGAACCTTCCTCTTTCAGCATCAGCGCGTCGTGGTAGGCGAAGAAAGCGCGCCACTCGGCGGGCCGCCGGGCCAGCGCCAGAAACACGTTGGGCACAAAGCCGGCTTTTTCCTGCACCTCCAGCACCTTGGCCTTGATGTCTTCGGGCAGGTTTTTCAGTTCTGGCGCAGGGTAACGGGGCGTGGCAGTCGGGATAGCGGGTTTTGTCATGAACTTGTCCTTGATCCGGGTTAAAACGGCAACACCGCACTAGGGCCTGTGAACGCTATTTATGCAAGATGCGTTGCGAGTCAAAAAGGCCATGAGCAAGGCGCAAAACGCAGGCGGGGTAGACCCCGCCAAGGCTTTGCAACGCCGCGCAGGGCCTTTTTGATCGCAACCCGAAGGGAATGGGGTGAAAACAGCGCCACTCTGCGTTGCGCTCCTAGCCCAGACGCCCGGTCTGGGCGTCGTCGCGCGCCTTGATTGGCGCTGTTTTCACCCCATTCGCATTTGCATAAATAGCGTTCACAGGCCCTAG